>JBFXFO010000050.1:0-22813 GCA_050178915.1 Rhizobiaceae bacterium
CCGGTCCTTTTCTGTCCCGGCAGCGCAATGGGCTGGAGCGTCAGCTGACGCGGCTCTTCTCGCCCTTGGCCAGCGCGATCTCGACCACCTGCAGCTTCGCCGATGTCAGGCGCGACGGGAACATCGTGCGCAGCCTATCTTCGTGCACGGGGATGACGCGGCGGTTTTCGCCGCCTGCATCCTTCAGCATGGCGGCGCTGGAGAACATCAGATTGTGCTGGCTGCCGACAGCAAGGCCGATCGGCACGATCTGCGGCTCGCCCGGGTCGAGGCCGGTCAGATTGTCGTAGGTGTAGATCAGGTCGCCGGCGAAAACCCATGTGTCCTGGCTGTTGCGCGCGCCGTCATTGCGCACGGTGACATACATCGAGCCATAGGTATGGGTGTCGGCAGCCAGCCGCACGTCGATGCCCGGCAGCACGTCGTCGCGGTCGCCATCGATGCAGATCATCCGGCCCTGTCTTGCCGCTTCCACCGCCTTCACGATGTCGGCCGGATCGCCACCGCCGGTGAGGAAGCGATACTCCTTGCCGAGCGTCAGCGCCCACACCCATTTGTCCAGTTCGCGCTGCTGGATGTAGAATTTCGCGTTGGGGAACTGGTCGATCGAGCCCATGTGGTCGAAATGCGCATGGGTGATGAGGACGCTGGTGATCTCCTCCGGCGTCACGCCACACTCGGCCAGCACTTCGCGCGGGCCGTGATAGTTGGAGACACCATAGGCGTCGGCCAGCGCCTTGCCGAAGGCGACATGGTCGTAGCCGGTGTCGATCAGGATGGTCTCGCCCTTGCCCTTCAGGAGCACGTAGCCATACGGCAGCTTGCGCGTGCTCTGATACATCGGGCCATAGAGCATGACGCTGAGCGGAAACTTCTCGACCGCCGCGTATTCCAGAACCCAGATCGAATAGTCGGCCATCGTCTCTCTCCCAGTCCCGTCAGGCGGCCTCGGCGCACGAAAAGGTCTGTCCCGGAGCGTGCGCGGCGCAACAGGACTGGCTCAGGTCGACCCAGTCGAAACCCGGCAGGATGCGCGCCGTGGCGCGCAGATGATCGGTGGCGGCGCTCAGGCGTCCGGCCAGCATTTCGCGCTCGATGTCGCCTGCCGCCGGTTTGAGGCAGAGCGCGGCGGTGTCGAGCGTCTGCGTCAGCGCTTCGACCGCGGCGTCGAGATGATGGCGGTGATGCGCGGCGTCGGAAGGCCGGCGCAGCGCGCGTGCATTGTCGGCAATCTCGCGCATGCGGTCGCGGGCGAGTTCCAGCGGGCCGGCGCAAAGCGCGGCCTGGCCGCGGCGGAGCATGATCATGAGCGCGAAACCCGCGGCCTGCGTCAGCACCTGCTGCAGCGCTTCCTGCACAGGTCCGGCGGCGCTCACATAGGCGAGCACCGCGTCACTCAGACGCTCGTCTGCAATGGCCTTCACAGCCTTGGTCTCCTCCCATCACCCGGACGCGTGGCCCGGCACAGCGCTGATACCGGTAACAGGAGTGTGGGGGAAATCAAGAGGACGGCTTGTGCTGACCGGCGGCGCAGCGTTGAATGAGAAGCCCAAGGGGAGACCATGGACGAGCAGTCAGATTCGAAGAAGCGCATCCGCAGCGGCAGCGCGCGCATGCGCGACGTTGCCAAACGCGCCGGCGTTTCCACCATGACCGTGTCGCGTGCGCTGAACAGCTCCGGCAAGGTATCGGATGCAACGCGCGAGCGCGTGCTGCAGGCGGTGCGCGAGATCGGCTACCTGCCGAACCACCTCGCGAGCAGCCTGTCGTCCAACCGCTCGACCACCATCGGCCTGATCGTGCCCAGCATCGACAACTCCATCTACACGCAGACCATCAAGGGTCTCTCCGACGTCATCCGCCGCTCCGGTTTCCAGCTGATGATCGCGGAATGCGGCTACGACCCGACCGAGGAAGAGGAACTGATCACAACCTTCCTCGCGCACCGCGTCAGCGGACTGGTGCTGCACAACACCGAGCATACGCCGGAGGCGGTGGCGCAGATCCGCAAATCCAACGTGCCGGTGGTCGAAAACGGCAATATTCCCGCCGATCCGGTGGATATGGCGGTCAGCTACTCGAACCGCGATGCGGCCATGTCGATGACGCTGCACCTGGCGCGACTGGGCTACAAGAAGATCGCCTTCGCCAGCCTCTATTCGGTCCACAACGACCGCTCGCGCGACCGCATCGAAGGTTATTGCGCGGCGCTGCGGTCGCTCGGACGGCCGGTGGAGCCGCGCCTGATGGTGGAGACCGCGCGCGGTCTCGGCGCCGGCGCGGATGCGGTGGCGCGCATCATGCAGACGGCGCCGGACGTCGACGCGCTGTTCTGCGCCGGCGACGTGCTGGCGCCCGGCGCCGTGTTCGAATGCCAGAAGCGCGGCTGGGCGGTGCCCGAGCGCATCGCCATAGCCAGCTTCGACGATGTCGATCTCCTGCGCCACATCGTACCGGCCGTCACCACGCTGCGGCTGCCGCGCTACGAGATCGGAGAACGCTCGGCGCAGATGCTGCTCAGCCGCATCATCGACGGCGCCAGCCATCTGCGCGGCAGCGTGGTCGATCTCAAATTCGAAGTCATCCAGCGCGAAAGCGCCTGACCAACACCGGCCCGTGTTGCGTAGCGCCGGATGCTGTGCCAATAATCGCCCACTGTTACCGGTATCACTGGATGCCGATTTTTCACGGACGAAAAAGTCTTGGCCGTATCCGCATCTCCCCACCGCCGGCGTCGGCCTGTGTCCAGGACGTGCCGCACGCTTCGTGAGAGCCGCGCATGCGCGCGATGACAGCGGCGGGACTCGAAGGGCAGGCGAGGGCGCTTGACGGCCGTGCCGCGCTGATCACCGGCTCGACCGACGGGCTCGGCTTGGCCATGGCCGAAGCTCTTGCGCGCGCCGGCTGCAACGTCGTGCTCAACGGCCTGACGGAGGCAGACGAGATCGTGCCGAAATGCGAGGCGCTGGCTGCCGACCATGGCGTTTCGGCGACCTACTGCCGCGCCGATGTCTCCACGAGCGCGGGCGTCGAAGGTCTTGTGCTGGCGGCGCAGGCCGCCGTCGGCAAGGTGGACATCCTCGTCAACAACGCCGTGGTCCGGCATTTCGCCCCGATCACGGAACTCGAGCCGGGCGATTGGGACGCCGCGCTGGCGGTCAATCTGTCCGCCGCCTTCCATGCCACGCGGCTGCTGCTTCCGGCGATGCGCGAGACCAATTACGGGCGCATCTTCAACCTCACTTCGGTCTACGGCCTGCGTGGCACGGTGGATCGTGTCGGCTATGTCACGACCAAGGCGGCGCTGCTCGGGCTGACGCGCTCGGTCGCGCTGGAGAACCTCGATTTCGACGTGACCTGCCACGGCATCTGTCCCGGTTCGGTGCTCACACCGGGCACGGAGGAACGCATCGTGCGGCTGATGCGCGACCGCGGCGTCGATCGCGATACCGCTGAGCGCGCCTTCCTCGAAGGCAAACAGCCGGGCGGGCATTTCGTTTCCGCCGAAAGCGTCACCGACCTGCTCATCTTCCTGTGCGGGCCGATCGCGCGGGACATGACCGGCTCGGTGCTGCCGGTGGAAGCCGGCTGGCTCGCAAGCTGATACTGTCGCTGGTCGAAGGGAGAGGACAGGTGACGGACAGCTACGACATTTTCGCCATTCGTTATGGCCACCATCACGAGCGCAGCGCAGCCGACAACATGATCGGCGGCGACCCTCATGAAGGGCCGATGCCGCTCGATTATTTTGTCTGGGCGATCGTCGGGGAGAAGCGCACCTTCGTGCTCGACACCGGCTTCGACGCCAAGGTGGGCAAGCAGCGCAACCGCCAGCTGCTGCGGCCGGTGGGCGAGGGGCTGAAGATGGTCGGGATCGATCCGGACACGGTCGAGGACGTGATCCTCTCGCACCTCCACTTCGACCACAGCGGCAACCACGATCTGTTTCCGCGCGCGCGCTACCACGTTCAGGATGCCGAGATGGCCTACTGCACCGGCCGCTGCATGTGCCACGCCTACCTGCGCCAGCCCTTCGCCTATGAGGACGTGGCGTCGATGGTCAAAAAGGTCTTCGACGGTCGCGTGGCGTTCCATGACGGCGAGTCGCAGATTGCGCCGAACCTTACCGTGCATCGCGTCGGCGGGCATTCGCGCGGCCTGCAGGTGGTGCGGGTGAAGACGCGGCGCGGCTGGGTGGTGCTCGGCTCGGACGCCGCGCACCTCTATGCCAATTTCGAAAAGAACGTGCCGTTCCCGGTGCTGGAGAGCGCCAGCGACCAGCTCGCCGGCTACGACACCATGCGCCGGCTCGCCTC
Organism: Rhizobiaceae bacterium; assembly: GCA_050178915.1. Lineage (GTDB taxonomy): Bacteria > Pseudomonadota > Alphaproteobacteria > Rhizobiales > Rhizobiaceae > JBFXAF01. Next base: position 4,317 of record JBFXFO010000050.1, read on the forward strand.
CTCGCCGTCGCATGTCATTCCGGGGCACGACCCGCTGGTGCTCGAACGCTATCCGGCGCTGCTCGACGGCGTGCACGACATCGTGCGTCTCGACGTCGATCCAAAGTAGGAGAAGCGGCTGAGGGACAGGCAGCGGTCGCCCGTCAACCCTTGGCTGCCGACGCTTCCTGATCGATTTCGGCGAAGACTGCCTGTGCCGATTTCATCGCATCGAGCGAGGCCGGTGCGCCGCAATAGATCGCGCCCTGCAGGATGATCTCGACGATCTCATCCCTGGTGACGCCGTTGTTCAGCGCGCCGCGCAGATGCAGCTTCAACTCGGCCTGGCGGTTCAACGCCATGATCATGCCGAGGTTGAGCACGCTGCGCAGCTTGCGCTCCAGCCCCGGACGCGACCAGATCTCGCCCCAGCACCATTCGGTGATCAGTTTCTGCAGCGGCGCGGAGACATCGTCTGCGGCCGCCAGCGAACGCGACACGTAGGCGTCGCCGAGAACCTCGCGCCTGATCTTCAGGCCCTTGTCGAACTGTTCAGTCTGGAATTCCGCGCGCATGTCTTTTCCTTTCGGTCGATGATGGTTCAGGCCGGACGCGTCAGCCGCATGAGCGCGCCGGCGTCGTCGTCCGCCTCGATGGTCCAGAGACGTTCGAGCAGCCGGTCGGGGGCAATACGCGGGCTGCCATAGGCGGCCAGGGACTGGAACTTCGCGACCAGATCCGCATCACTCATCGGCCGCGCAAGGCTGCCGCTGGCCTGTGCAATCGTGCGTTCGAGCCGGGTCCCGTCGGTCAGCATGACGATGACGTGGGCGCTTTCCACCGGCATCGTCGCGTCTACCTCGACCGCCGCAACGCGCTCGCGCAGCGCCAGGACGGCAGGATCGGCGACGGCGGCGTCGTTGAAGTCGGCAATTCCGGCCGAGCCGCGCAGCAGCGCGACGGCGGTGGCGTGCTGCGCGCTCACCTGTGCCTCGCGGCCAGTGGTGACGGCCGGCCGGTCGGTGCGCGCTTTGAGCAGCGGATTGCCGCGAATGGTGATGCGCTCGACCTTGCCAGCGTCGAAGGCAGGATCGCGCGCGAGGTCGAGTGCAGCATCAAGCACCGGGTTCAGCACCACGCCGCAGGGGTAGGGCTTGAACATGTTGCGCACCAGTTCCCAGCGCTCGCCGAGGCCATCGGTGATCGCCGACAGGTTGGCGTTCTCGCCCAGCACGCTGAGGAAGCCACGCGGTCCTTCGAGCGGCTGCGGCGGTCCCTCCACGCCGTTCAGCGCCATCAGCGCGGCGATGATGCCGTTGCGCGCCGCGTTGCCGACGCTGACGCTCTTGGCCATGAAGCCGAGCGTCTCGACCAGCCCGGCGGCCTGCGCCGAGGCATTGCCGAGCGCCCAGAGCATCTGCCTGTTGTCGAGCCCGAGCAGCTTGCTGGCCGCGGCGGCTGCGCCGAACACGCCGCAGGTCGATGTGATGTGCCAGCCGCGATCGTAGTGGCGCGGCGAAACCGCATTGCCGATGCGGCACTCGACCTCGACGCCGAGCACGAAGGCGTGCAGCAGTTCGGCGCCGCTGATCTTCAGCTGCTCGGCCAGCGCAAAGACCGCGGGCGCGACCGGCGCGGTCGGATGGATGATCGTACCGGCATGCGTGTCGTCGAAGTCGAAGACATTCAGTGCGACGGCGTTGAGGAACGCAGCCGTCGGCATGTCGGTGCGGCCGGCATGGCCGATGACTGTCGCCGTCGGTGCTCCGGCAAAGGGCTTGAGCGTCTGCGCCAGCTGCAGCACAGCCTGGTCGCCGGCGCCGCCGAGCGCTGTGCCGAAGCCGTTGAGAAGGGAGCGCACGGCCTGTCCGCGGATCGCCGCCGGAACGTCATTCCAGCGCGACGCCACCACGAAATCGGCCAGCTGCCGCGACAGATCGTTCATCGAGCCACCCGCAACTTGGTCGAGACCGGCGCTACTTGTCGCCGGTCGCGGACTTGCCGCGCACGGTCACGCCGGCCCATTCCTCAATCGGGCGGATGATCTCGGTCAGGTCGGCGCCGGGGCCGAAACGGCCCTTGGTGACGTTGATCAGCTGGCGCACGGCGGAGCCGACGAACATCGGCACGCCGAGCGCGTCGCCTTCCTCGAGGCAAAGGCGGATGTCCTTTGATGACAGGCCGACGCCGAAGCCGAAGTCGAAGCTGCGGCTCAGCACGAATTTCGGGATCTTGTCCGTCGTCGCGTTGGAGCGGCCGGTGCCGGCGTTGATCGCTTCCAGCATGATGTCGGGATCCAGCCCGGCCTTGGCGCCGAGCACCAGCGCTTCCGACGAGATCGCCAGCGCGGTGACGGACAGCAGATTGTTGATCACCTTCAGCATCTGCGCCAGCCCCGGCTCGGCGCCGACATAGAAGGTCTTGCCGAGGTGCTGCAGAATCGGCTCGATCTCGGCGAAGACATCCTTGTCGCAGGCCGCCATCAGCGCCAGCGTACCTTTCTCGGCGCCCGCCACACCACCGCTCACCGGGCAATCGACGAGGCTTTTGCCCTTCTCCTTGAGGCCCGCCGCGACCTTGCGCTCGACGCGCGGGCCGGTGGTCGAAAGGTCGATGACGACGCGCACCCTGCCGCCATCGGCGATGCCGTTGGGGCCGATCGCCACCGACTCCACAACCTCCGGCGTCGGCAGCGAGAGGAACACGACATCGGCCGCTGTGGCGAGGCCCGTGGGTCCGTCGGCTGATTTCGCGCCCTGTGCGACCAGCGCCGCTACGATCTCGGCGTTGGTGTCATGCACCGTCACCGAGTAACCGGCCGCCAGCAGCCGGCTCACCATCGGTGCGCCCATGCGGCCTACGCCCGAAAAACCCAGAGCCGGTTGCGCCATCACGCTTCTCCTTTGCGGTGTTGCAGCCAGTTGCACCCGTGGAAAGCCGAAAGCAAGCGAAATGTTACCGGTATCAGGAAGCCTGGCCGACGGGAGTCGAGCACCCTTCGACGGTATCTGCCAAGACTGTGAGAGGTCGGGAAAACCGTTCCACGCTTCGCTGAAACTTTGGAATGATCAATCTCTACAAGATTGATAGAGATTGGAACGATCATCGGCAATTCGCAGCTATCGAGCTGATCCTCCCAGGAACGGCCCGCCCCGGCCGGATGGCAGTCCCCGGGGCGGGCAGGAGAAGGCATATGCCGGAATTTTCTCTCTCAGATGCAAGCACGGAGCGGTGATGCGCAGCCAGCAGCCTCCGGAGCGCCGCCATCATTCGGCGCGCATGAAACATGCTGACCTCTCGTACCGGGGAAGTGGGGCGCGGGTCCTGTCGCACCGGCATGCTGGCCTGGCCGGTCTGGTGCCGCTGGTGGCCTTCGGCCTTGCGACCCTGTTCGCCGCGGCACTTGTGGCGGGACTCGTTCCATAAGGGCCAGAAAATCGACGGGTGGGGGATACGGAGCATGAAGGAGCAATGCCATGGCTACGCACTTTGTCTTTGCGCCGACACCCAGCCGGCAAGCCGGAGCGGACGTCCCGTTCTTCTTTGATATCGACCGGGCAGCGGGCACGCTGATCGCGGTCGAGCATGCCGGCTTCGATTCCCTGCTTGTCGACGATGCGGGTGGCGACCTCGCGAATTTCGACGTGGCGTCACGCCTGACGCAGGCGGTGGCGTCGCTGACACTGCAGCTGTCCCATTCCGCCACCAGCATGGACCCGCTCAGCACCGTGCGCAGCCTTTCGATGCTGGCGCGGCACGCACTCGCCGCACCGACGCTGCGCGTGCGGGTGGAGGCTGGCGATGGCGACCATGTCGAGGCATGGCGGCGCACCGACGAATATCTGCTCTTGCTGAAGCGGCTGTGGCTGAACGACCTTCCGATCGAGCATGAGGGCGCGTTCTACCACCTGCGTTCGGCCTTTATCGCCGATAAGGCCGGCCTTGCCGGTGGTGTGCCGCTCTGGCTGTCAGACACCTCTGGAATCGCGCTGGAAGTCAGTGCACGCCATGCCGACGTGATCCCACTGCCGGCGGACAGCCCCGATACGCTGCGGCTGCTGATCGAGCGCGTCCGGGGGATCGCGGCGACGAGGGGGCGAACACGTCCGATCGGATTCGGCGTCACGCTGCGCCTCACCGATGCCGCCGAGGACGACCGCGATCCGGACAGCGTGCTGGAGCGGGTCAGCGCGCTTGTCGATCTCGGAGTGTCCCACTTCACCGTCACCGGTACGAATGACCCGGAGAGGCTGCGGCGTCTCGGCGATCGGTTGATCGCGCCGCTCAGGAGACGTGACGTGCGCCGGGCAGATTCCCGTCCGCTCAGGGCGAACCCGGGACCGCTGGCCAATGCCATCGGGCGGAAGAATTTTGCGCGTCCGATCCCGATCGGCGGACGTTTTTCCAACAAATGACGGCAAGTGCCGGCATCGTGTCTACCGGGCGTCCCGCGCGCGCACTAGATTGACCCGAAATCCCAAGGAGATTCCATTGAAGAAAGTGCTTCTGCTGGGCGTCGCGATTGCGGCTCTCATGACCGCGCCCGTGCATGCTGCGGACAAGCTGCTCAACGCGTCCTACGATGTCGCGCGCGAGCTGTTCGTGCAGGTCAACGCGGCGTTCATCGCCAAGAACCCGGGCGTCACCATCGACCAGTCGCATGCCGGCACGTCGAAGCAGGCCCGCGCGATCGTCGAGGGACTCGAGGCCGACGTGGTGACCTTCAACCAGGTCACCGATATCGACTTCCTCGTGAAGAACGGCTTCGTGTCGGAGGACTGGCAGCAGGACTTCGCCAACAACTCCTCGCCCTTCTATTCGCTGCCGTCCTTCCTGGTGCGCTCCGGCAACCCGAAGGGCATCAAGGACTGGGGCGATCTGGTGCGCGACGACGTGCAGGTGATCTTCCCCAACCCGAAGACGTCCGGCAACGCGCGTTACACCTATCTGGCCGCGACCGCCTACGCCAAGGAAGCCTTCGGCGATGACGAGGCGAAGGTCGCCGAGTTCGTGAAGAAGTTGTTCGACAACGTGCCGGTGTTCGACACAGGCGGCCGCGCGGCCACCACCACCTTCGTCGAGCGCAGCATCGGCGACGTTCTGATCACCTTCGAATCCGAGACGCGCGGCATCCGCAAGGAGTTCGGCGAGGACAAGTTCGACGCGGTGGTCCCGTCCGTCAGCCTGCTCGCGGAGTTCCCGGTCGCCATCGTCGACAAGGTCGTCGACAAGCACGGCTCGCGCGATCTGGCGAAGAGCTACCTCGATTTCCTCTACACGCCGGAAGGCCAGAGGATCCTCGCCGAGAACGGCAACCGCGTGAACGACGCGGCGGTCGCCGCCGAATTCAAGGACGAGTTCCCGGACGTCCGTCTGGTCACCGTCGAGAACGTGTTCGGCAGCTGGGCGAAGGTGCAGGAAGAGCATTTTGCGTCGGGCGGCAAGCTGGATCAGCTGTACGGCGACCGTTGACGCAGTCGGGTCTTTCGTCTTGATGGCCGGCGGGCGGCAGTCCGCCGGCCATAGCATTTTGCAGGAATCGCGTTTCGCATGAATTCGGCCCGCCATCCCGACGCAGCACGGACCGCCGGCTGATGCGCCGCCGCGTCCTGCCGGGACTTCCGCTGTCGCTCGGCGTCACGCTGCTCTATGTCAGCCTGATTGTCGCGCTGCCGCTGATTGCGCTGGTGGTGAAGGCCGCGAGCCTCGGGCCGGAGGAATACTGGCGCATCGTGTCGTCGGGCCGCGCGCTGGCGAGCTATCGCGTCACGCTCCTGTCTGCGGCGGCCGCGACGGCGTTCAACCTCGTCTTCGGCTTCGCGCTGGCGTGGGTGCTGGTGCGCTACCGATTCCCCGGCAGGCGGCTGCTCGACGGCATCGTCGACCTTCCCTTCGCGCTGCCGACTGCCGTTGCCGGCATCGCGCTCACCGCGCTGTTCGCACCCAGCGGCTGGTTCGGCAGCCTGCTCGGCGAGGCCAACATCACCGTGGCGTACACGCCGATCGGCATCATGGTGGCGATGTGCTTCACCAGCCTGCCGTTCATCGTGCGCACCGTTCAGCCGGTGCTGGAAGATCTCGATCCGGCGCTGGAAGAGGCGGCGCAGTCGCTGGGCGGCTCCGACCGCGCCATCTTCTGGCGCGTGATCATGCCGCTGCTCGTGCCGGCGCTGCTGGCCGGCCTGTCGCTGTCGTTCGCGCGCTGTCTCGGCGAGTTCGGCGCGATCATCTTCATCGCCGGCAACCAGCCGTTCGAGACGGAGATCACCGCGCTCCTGATCTTCATACGGCTGGAGGAATACGATTATCAGGCAGCGGCCGCGATCGCCTCGGTGCTGCTGCTGGCGGCGCTGGCGATGCTCACCGTCACCAGCCTGCTGCAGGCACGCGCCCTGCGCTACACGGTGCGCGCCTGATGCTGGAGCGACGCAGCAAACCGCCGCGCGTCGGCGACACGCCGGAGATCAGGTACGGCCTCATCGCGGTCGTTCTGCTGGTCAGCGGGCTGGTCATCCTGGCGCCGCTTGTCGTGATCTTCGCGCAGGCCTTTTCGCTGGGCGTGAGCGCCTTCGTCGACACGATCGCGCATCCCGACACGCGCCACGCCATCTATCTCACCGTCATCACGGCGCTGATCACGGTGCCGATCAACACGCTGTTCGGCGTCGCCGCAGCATGGGCGATCACCAAGTTCGACTTTCCCGGCCGGCGTGCGCTGCTCGTCATCATCGAGATCCCGTTCTCGATCTCGCCCATCGTGGCGGGCGTCGCCTATCTGTTCGTCTACGGACTGCAGGGGCTGCTCGGCCCGCTGCTGGATGCTTGGGACATGAAGATCCTGTTCGCATTGCCCGGCATCGTGCTCGCCTCAATGTTCGTCACGGCGCCCTTCGTGGCGCGCGAACTGATCCCGCTGATGCAGGCGCAGGGCAGGGACCTCGAGGAGGCCTCCACGTCGCTCGGCGCGTCCGGCTGGCAGACCTTCTTCTTCGTCACGCTGCCCAACATTCGCTGGGCGATGCTCTACGGCGTCGTGCTCTGCAACGCGCGCGTGATGGGCGAGTTCGGGGCCGTATCGGTGGTCTCGGGCAACATTCGCGGGCAGACCAACACGCTGCCCCTGCATATCGAACTCTTGTACCACGACTACCAGAGCGCTGGCGCCTTTGCGGCGGCCACCATCCTCACGCTGCTGGCCATCGTTACCATTCTTGCCAAGCTGCTGCTGGAGCGGCGCGGCGCCGGCCGTGCCGGGCGCACCGGGCAAGCGTCTGCGGAAGTGAAACCATGAAGATCAGGCTCGACGGCGTCACCAAGGCTTTCGACGGCTTTCGCGCCGTCAACGACGTGTCGCTCGACATCGAAAGCGGCGAACTGGTCGCGCTGCTCGGCCCGTCGGGCTCGGGCAAGACGACGATCCTGCGCATGGTCGCCGGTCTCGAATACGCCGATGGCGGCGCCATCCACTTCGGCGACGTCGATGCCACGGACATCCCGGTGCGCGACCGTGGCGTCGGCTTCGTTTTCCAGCACTACGCGCTGTTCCCGCAGATGACGGTGGCCGAAAACATCGCCTTCGGCATGCAGGTTTCCAGGACCCGCCGCAGCCGCGAGGAAATCGATGCGCGCGTCAATGAGCTGCTGAGCTTCGTACGGCTCGACGGGCTCGGCCGGCGCTTCCCGAACCAGATCTCCGGCGGTCAGCGGCAGCGCGTGGCGCTCGCCCGCGCGCTCGCCGTGGATCCGAAGGTGCTGCTGCTCGACGAGCCGTTCGGTGCGCTCGACGCCAATGTCCGCCGCGACCTGCGCCGCTGGCTGCGCGAGGTGCACAACAAACTCGGCATCACCACCCTGTTCGTCACCCACGATCAGGAGGAGGCGCTCGACCTTGCCGACCGCGTGGTCATCCTCGACGCTGGCCGGATCGTGCAGCAGGGCACGCCGTTGGAGGTGACGCGCAGTCCCAACTCGGCCTTCGTGGTGCGTTTCCTCGGCGATGCCAACCGCATCGAAGCGACAGCCGCGGGCGGCACGGCACGTGTGGCCGATGTCGCCGTTCCTGCCCCCGGCGTGCGCGACGGCCGCGTGGAGATGTTCGCCCGGCCATCCGATTTCGAATGGTCCCCGCAGGCTCCTGGCATCCCGGTCAGCGTTGCCCGCGTCATCGACCGTCCCGACATGCGGCGCGTACTCGCCGCCACCGCGGATGGCGGTTCCATCGAACTCGACGTCGAGCCCGAGATCGAAGTCCGGGCGGGCGACGCCGGCTTTGTGCGCATCAAGCGCGCCAACGTCTTTCCGCTGGACTAGCGGTTTCGCATCGCCCAACCGTTTCCGCTGCAACTTGCCGCCGGAAGGGCGCTGGCCTACACCCGCATGGTGAGGCGGGACGAGGCGTGATGCGCGTATTCTGTCGGTTGGTCGCCGTGACGCTCCTGGCCTTCGGCCTTTCCGGCTGCGTCGGCGTCTCCTGGTATGCGCAATCGCTGAGCGGCCATGTGAGGATCATGACCTCGCGCAAGGATGTCGCGCGGCTGATCGCCAATCCCGCCACGCCGGAGGCGCTGCGCGACCGCATGAAGACAGCGAGCGCGATGCGGCAGTTCGCGATCGACGAACTGGCGCTGCCGGACAACCGCAGCTACCGCAGCTATGTCGATGTCGGCCCCGAGGCGGTCACATGGGCGGTCTTCGCTGCGCCGGAGTTTTCGCTTGCTCCCCACCCATGGTGTTTCCCGATCTATGGCTGCGTTCCCTACAAGGGGTACTTTTCCAAAGACAAGGCGCTCAAGGTGGCGCGCGAAGCCGGGGCACAGGGCATGGACGTGCACGTCTCGGCGATCACCGCCTATTCGACGCTCGGCTGGTCGAGCGATCCCCTGCTCAGCACCATGCTTGCCGGTGACGACACCTATCTGGCCGGGCTGATCTTCCACGAACTCGCGCACCAGCGCGTCTACATCAACGACGATTCACCGTTCAACGAGGCCTTCGCCGTCGCGGTCGAGACGACCGGCGTGCGCAAATGGCTGCGTGCCGCCGGCAACGATGCCGGCATCCGCGCCTATGAAGCCGACCGGAAACGCCGCGCGGAATTCAACGCGCTGGTGGCCCGGACGCGCGATGAACTCGGGCGCGTCTATGCGGGCTCCGGGACGGTCGAACAGAAGCGCGCGGCCAAGGCGGCGACGATCGAGACGCTGCGGGCGCGCTATCGCAGGATGCGCGATGGCCGCTGGGGCGGGTATCGCGGCTACGATGCGTGGTTCGACGCCCCGATCAACAATGCCAAGCTTGCCGTCGTGTCGGTCTACAGCGACCAGGTGACCGCCTTCATCCGCCTGTTCGATCGCTGCCACGGCGACTATCCGCGCTTCTACGAAGCGGTGAAGCAGCTCGGCGCGCTGCCGAAGGACCGTCGCGCCGATGCGCTGGCGAAAGCGCCCGCCTGCGGGAGCGCCGGCCACAGCTGACGCCGTGATGACCGAGGCTCAGGCGCGGCCTGCCGCCTCAGCCGTCAACCGGCCGCGCCAGCGCGCTGGGCGGCATTCTGGTTGGCGAGGATGCCGATCAGCACGGGCAGGCGCATGTCCTTGCAGGCCTGTATGCGCGCAGTGTCGAAATTGCCGGAGATGCCGAGACAATTGAGCGTGCCGATCACGCGGCCGAAATAGATCAACGGCACGTTGACCAGCGACCCGCAGCCGATCGACCGGATCACCTCGTGATCGGCCATCGTCTCAGTCAGCGACTCGTAGTCGTTGGCGACGTAGACATCGAAGTTCTTCATCACCGTATCCGCCCAGTGCGTGTTGTTGGCGGGCTTGCGGCCGGACACCGGATAGATCTCCGGCATGGTGGAGAAGAGGCGCTCGTAGGAGAGGTCTTCGGGATCGACCGCGGTGACGGTCACCAGCTTTGCGCGGGCGTCTTCCTGCAGCCTCTCGGCAACGAGCTGGAAGATGTCGGCGCTGGTCGCCTCCGGACGCGCCAGGAGGTCGGCGAAGTCGTCCGCGTTGCCGGTGGTGGCCGTGGTCATGGTTTCTTCCCGTTTCCGATTCTTGTTTTGTGGCTCAAGACCGCTTGCCGGCGACGCTGACGCCGACAGCAAGCAGGATGACCACGCCGGTCGCCAGATCCTTGTAGAAGGGATCGGCGTTGAGGATGTTGAAGCCGTTGTTGATGAGCGCCAGCAGCATGACGCCGGCAACCGAGCGCCAGACCGCACCTTCGCCGCCATAGATCGACGTGCCGCCGAGGATGACGGCGGCGATCGCCTGCAGTTCCATGCCCTGGCCGGCGGTGGCCTGGCCCATCGAGATGCGCGACACGGTGATCGCCGATGCCAGTCCGGCGGCCAGGCCGGAAATCGCAAAGGTTGCGATGCGCACGCGATCGACGCGGATGCCGGAAAGCTGCGCCGCCTGCTCGTTGCCGCCCACCGCATAGACCCGGCGGCCAAGGCCGGTGCGACCAAGCACGAAGGCGAGTGCAACCGAGAACAGCAGCAACACCACGACAGCCACGTTGATGCCGAAATATTGCTGCCGCCCGAGCCAGGTGAAGGCCTCGATGCGCACCGGGATCAGATTACCGTCGGAGATCAGGATGGCGAGCCCGCCGAACACGAGTCCCGTGGCCAGCGTCGCAAGGAAGGAATGCACCCGCAATTGCGTGACCACCACACCGTTGAACGTGCCCAGCGCAAGCCCGACGAGTGGTGCCACGATCAGGCCGATCACCGGGTCGACGGCCAGCGCCAGCGATGCGCACACCACGCTGGCAACGCCGAAGATGGCGCCGACGGAGAGGTCGAAGCCGCCGCCGATGATCACGAAGGTCATCGCGGCGGCCATGATGGCAAGCGGCGTGTTCTGGTTGAGGATGTTGGCGATGTTGCGCACGGTCAGGAACGCGTCGCTGGCAAACGACAGCACGACGATCATGATCACCAGCGCGATGGCGACCGCATAACGCTGTGCGAAGGCGGTAGGGCTGATCCGGGCAGATGTCGACAAGCGGATGCTCCTCAGGACGCCGCGCGTTGCGCGTGAAACAGGTCGTTCAGGACTTCGGCCATCGTGGTCTCGGACGGCACGATCTCCTTGAAGGTCCGGCCTTCATGCACGAGGTACGCTCGATGCGAGAGGCCGAGCACTTCCTCCAGTTCGGAGGAGATCAGCAGGATCGCCTTTCCGGCCGCCGCCTGGTCCACGATGAAATCGTGGATGCGCCGGCGCGCGCCGATGTCGACGCCGCGGCTGGGCTCATCGAGGATCAGCAGCAGCGGATTGGTGGTGACCCACTTCGCCAGCAGCACCTTCTGCTGGTTGCCGCCGGACAGGTTGCGGACATCGCCTTCGACAGCCGGCGGCGTGATCGAGAATTCGCCGATGCGCGCGCGCACATTGGCGAGTTCCCTGCGCCGTCCGACAATGCCCCAGGAGAGAAGTGATGGCAGGCTGGCGAGGCTGATGTTCGGCCGCACCGGGCTCGTCATCACCAGGCCTTCGCCGCGCCGGTCCTCCGGCACGAAGGCGATGCCACGCTTGATCGACCCGGCGGCGCTGCGGTCGGCGTAGTCCTTGCCGTCGAAGCGCACGACGCCGTCGGCCGCATCCGCTCCGAAGATGGCGCGGGCGATTTCGCTGCGGCCGCTGCCGACCAGGCCGAGAAGCCCGACCACCTCGCCGGGGCGGATCACGAGGTCGACGTGCTCGACCCCCTCCGAGGAGGCGAGCCCCCTGACGTCGAGCAGCGGGGTCGTGTCGGCCGCCGGCGCCGGCGGCAGGTCCGGAAAGGCGATCTCCTGGGCGCCGCCTCCGAGCATCGCGCCGATCAGCGCTGCCTTGTCCACCGAGGCGGCGTCGGAGGTTCGCACCACGGCGCCGTCGCGCAGCACCGTCACGCGGTCGCTGATCTGCAGCACGTGGTCGAGGAAATGGGTGATGTAGATCAGCGTGCGGCCGTCGGCGCGCAGTCGGCGCATCGTGTCGTGCAGGCGCTCGATCTCGTCCATGGTCAGCGACGAGGTGGGCTCGTCCAGCACGATCACCTGCGCGTTGCGGGCGAGCGCGCGCATGATCTCGATCTTCTGCTGGTCGGCCAGCGCCAGATCGCCGGCGCGCGCGTCCGGATCGAGGTTGAAGCCGCAGATGCGCTCGATCTCCTTCGAGCGCTCGGCCTCGTCGTTCTGCAGCACGCCGAAGCGCATGTTCTCGATGCCGAGGAAGACATTCTGCGCGACGGTCAGCGCGCGCACGATCTGCAGTTCCTGGTGCATGATCGCGACGCCCTTCTCGAGCGCACGAACGGGGTTCCACGTGCCGACCGGCTGGCCCTCATGCAGGATTTCGCCGCCGGTCGTGCTGTAGAAGCCGCCGGCAATCTTGCCGACGGTCGATTTTCCGGCGCCGTTCTCGCCGACGAGGGCATGGATCTCGCCCGGCCGGAAGCCGATCGAGATGTCGTGCAGGACCTCAGTCCCGTAGAAGGACTTGGACACATGGGAGAGCGCCAGCCGGTACTCTCCGCCCTGCTCGCTCCCCGTCACGATCCTCAGTCTCCGGCTGCCCGCGGCTTGCTCGCGGCGATGTCGATCTTTCCGTTCGATACCACCACGCCATAGTCCCGTGCGGCAACCTCCGGCGAGAGGTAGCGGCAGTCGAGATCTTCCTGGATCTCCGCGAAGGGACGCGCCAGCGGGTCGCCGAAGCCACCGCCGCCACCGGTCTTGGTGACGATCACCGTGCCCTTCGGAAGCGGGCGGGCGCGCATCTTCAGCCGCTTCTCCTCGGTGCCGTCCGGCAGGCGGATGGTAACGTCGGGGCCGAGCGCGCTGTTGCCGCCATTGAGGCCAAAGGCCGGCGTCAGCGCACGGTCGAACCAAAGCGCTCCGGCGGCGTCGTCGAGCAGCTTGTAGGAGCGGACGACGCCATTGCCGCCGCGCCAGCGGCCGGCGCCGGACGAGTCGGGACGGATCGAGAATTCCTCGACGCGCACCGGGAACTTGGTTTCGTAGATTTCGGCCGGCAGGTTGCGGAAGCCGCCATTGGTGATGTTGATCAGCGCGCTCTCGCCATCGGCGCCGTTGGAGCCGCCCCAGCCGCCGGCGGTGGCCTCGGTCGAGATCCACTGCTTCTTCTTCGGGTCCATCGAGAAGAACGACGCCACCATCGAGTCGCCGTAATGGGCGGCCGTCGCGCGCTCCGGCATCGCCTCGGAGAGGCAGGAGATCAGCTGGTCGGCGAGCAGGCCGAAGCTGGTGAAGTACCACGAGCAGGCCGCCGGTTCCTTGGCGTTGAACATGCAGTCGTCGGGGATCTTCACTTCCATGGTCGAGAACGACCCGCCGGTGATCGCGCGGTCGGGCGAGATCATCGTCTTGTAGGCGAGGCGCAGGATCGACACGGTCTGCACCGAGCCGCAGTTGATCGAGCCCTTCACCTGCGGCGAAGACCCCTCGAGGTCGAGGATGAGCCGCTCGCCGTCGATGGTCACCTTCAGCGCGACCTTCACCGGGTCGTCGGAGAGGCCGTCATTGTCGATGTAGCCCTCGCGATAGTAGGTGCCGTCCTTCAGCGCGCCGATCGCCTCGCGGTCGAGCGTGCGCGCCTGCTCGAAGATGTTCTCGCAGGAGGCGCGGTAGGTCTCGACGCCGATGCGGTCGAGCAGCTGGTTCAGCCGCTTCTCGCCGGTACGGATGGCGCTGATCTGGGCGCGGAAATCGCCAAGCGTCAGCTCCTTCAGGCGGGTGTTGCGCAGGATCAGGTCGAACCAGTCCGGCAGTTCCCTGTGGTTCTGCACGACGCGCGTCGGACCCAGCCGCCAGCCTTCCTGGAAGATGGACGAGGCGCCCATCACCATGCCCGGATCGCTCGCGCCGACATCGGCCCAGTGGGCGCGCGCGGCGCCGAAGCCGACCAGTTCGCCCTTGTAGAAGAGCGGGCCGACGGCGGTGAAGTCGTTCAGGTGCGTGCCCTGCAGGTAGGCGTCGTTCATCAGGAAGATGTCGCCTTCCTGCATGTCGTCGCCGTAGCGGTTCATCACCATGTGGACGCAGGCGTCGATGGCGCCGACGAAGAGCGGCACGCCGGTCGACTGGCCGAGCATGTTGCCCTTGGCGTCGAGCAGCGCGACGGCGGAGTCGCGGCCCTCATAGATCAGCGCGGAAAACGCCGAACGCCACAGCGAGGCGTTCATGTCTTCGGCGCACGAGATGACGAAATTGCGGACGACTTCGGTGGTGATCGGATCTGCGGTCAGGACGGTCATCTTCATGCCCCGCTCTTGGTCATGGACAGGTGGCCGCCGACGATCACCTCGATGCGCCAGCCGGGCGGAACGAGGGTGGTGGCGGTCTCTTCTTCGAGGATGGCCGGTCCGTCGACCGTCTCGCCCAGCTGCAGCGTCGAGCGATCGATGATCGCCGTATCCTGCTCCGTGCCGTCGAAATAGACGGGGCGGCTGCGCACGGCGGCCTTGGCGCGCGTCTCCGGATCGGGCTGGCCCGGGCGGGTCAGCTTTCCGAGCGCGGCGACGCGCAGATTCGCCACTTCCACCGGCGTGGTGCCGCTCGAATGGCCGTAATGCTGCTGGTACGACTTGTCGAACTCGGCGCGCACCGCCGCGAGGTCCACCAGTCCGTCCGGAACCTGGATGGTCAGCACGTACTCCTGGCCTTCGTAGCGGAGGTCGGCAAAGCGCTCGTAGGAGATGTCGGCAGCCTTCATGCCTTCCTTCTTCAGGTAGGCGAGGCCCTGTGCTTCCAGTTCCTGGAACTTCGCGGTGATGTCCTTCGGATCGAGCCGGCCCCACTGGCCGTAATAGGTCATCTTGAAGTCGTGGCGCATGTCGGTCTGCAGCATGCCCCAGGCCGAGAAGGCGCCCGGATGCACCGGGATGATGACCTCGTGGATGTCGAGCTGGTCGGCGAGCGCCGCCGCCTGGCTCGGACCGGCGCCGCCATAGGCGAGCAGCGCGAAGTCACGCGGGTCGATGCCGCGCCGCACGGTGATCGTGCGGATGGCGTCGGCCATCTTGGCGTTGATGATGTCGATGATGCCCTGTGCGAACACCTCCGGCTGCATGCCGAACTTGCCGCCGAGCTCTTCCATCGCCTTGGCCGCGAGGCTCGCGTCCAGCTGCATCTCGCCGCCGGAGAAGTTGGCGGAGTCGAGACGCTTCAGCACGAGGTTGGCGTCGGAAACGGTCGGCTCCGTGCCGCCGCGCCCATAGCAGGCCGGGCCGGGAAGCGAGCCGGCCGATTGCGGGCCGACGCGCAGCGCCTTCGCTTCTTCCCAGGCGATCGAGCCGCCGCCGGCGCCGATGACGTAGATGTCGACGACCGACATCTGCACCGGCAGCGCCTCCAGCTTGGTCTCGGTCGAGCTGGACGGCAGGCCGTCGACAATCAGGCTGGCGTCAAAGGACGTGCCGCCCATGTCGACGCAGATCAGGTTCTTGCGGCCGGTCTGCCCAGCCAGCGAGCGGCCGCCGATGGTGCCGCCGACAGGGCCGGACAGCAGCGTCTGCAGCGGGTTCTCGGCGGCGGCGGTCGCCGTCATGGCGCCGCCGTTCGATTCCATCACGTAGACCTGGCCGTCGGCCGGCAGCGTGTCCTTCATCTGCTCGACCAGCGTGCCGAGATAGCGGCGCACCACGGGCGCGGTGAAGGCGTTCATCGCCGTCGTCGAGATGCGGTCGAACTCGCGCCACTCGGGCGAGACCTTGTGCGACAGCGTGATGTCCACGCCCGGCAGGTTTTCGCGCAGGTACTTTTCGGCGGCGAGTTCGTGCGCCGGATTGCGGAAGGAGAACAGGAAGCACACGGCCACCGCCGCGTAGCCCTTGTCCTTCACGGCCGCGACGAACGGGGCGAGGTCATCGACGTCGAGCGGGATCACCACCGAACCGTCGGCGGCGACGCGCTCGCTGACAGTGTAGGTGTCCTTCACGGAGACGAGAGGCTTCGGCTTCTTCCAGCGGATCGAGAAGATCTCGCCGCGGTCGTTGCCCTGGATGGTGTAGACGTCGCGGAAGTTTTCCGTCGTCAGCAGCGCGACACGCGCGCCCCTGCGGGTCAGCACCGAGTTCAGGCCGACCGTCGTGCCATGCACGAAGAAGTCGACATGCTCCTCCGGACCCAGCCCCTTGCGGATGCCTTCCAGAACGGCCAGCGCCGGGTTCTGGGGGGTGCTCAGCACCTTCAGCGCGCGACACGCGCCGGTGCTGGAATTCTGGAAAACGACGTCCGTGAAGGTGCCGCCGATGTCGGCGGACACCCGGTAACCGATGGATGCCATCGGAGCCTCTCAGTTTGGAACTTGGAAAGGGAGGCGGCCCCTCGCGCAGGGGCCGCCGGCTGTCAGCTTACTGTGCCCATTCACCCAGGAAGGAAGGCGTCTTGTCGAGCACTTCCTTGGTGATGATGAACGGCACCGGGCCGCCGACATCCATGTCGATCGCGACCTTGTGCTCCTTGCCCTGGATGGATGCGACGAGCGTGTCGAGCGCGACATAGCCCATCGTCTCCGGGAAGTAGGCGAGGGTGTTGTCCCAGTTGCCCTGGCGCACGGCATCGACGCCATAGGTCGAGCCGCCGGCACCGGCGAGGAACAGCGGCTGCATGTCGATGCCCGCGCCCTTCAGCGCGATCTCGACGCCGATCAGCTGCTGGTCGGCGACCGAGAGAACGGCCTCGAACTCGCTGTTGGCCTGCATGATGTCCTGCATCGCCGTCAGCGTGACGTCGGGGCTGTACTGGCCCTCGGCCGTGGCGACCACCTTGATGTTGGGATGGTTGGCGAAAACCTTCTCGTAGGCACCCAGGCGGATCTGGTCGAAGGGCGACACCTTGAAGCCGAGCAGGATCACGACCCGGCACGGGTCCTTGTCCTTGCAGAATTCGGCAACCGACTCCGCCTGCGCGGTGGCGCCGATCGCCGGGACGTGGCCGACGGTAGCGGTCAGACCGGGAATCTGCGGCTCGAGCGTGCCGAGGTCGGGGCCGATCGGGAACATCACGGCCACCAGCGGCACCTTCTTGGCGATGACCTGTTCGGCCGCGCCAGCGATGCCCACCGTGTCCTGGGCGTAGAGGATCATGCCGTCGAAATTGCCGCCGGCGAGGACGTCCTCGACCTGCGAATACTGCACGACCGGATCGAACTGGCCGTCATAGATGCTGACTTCGATGCCGCCGATCTCTTTTGCCTTCTTCTGGATGCCTGACCAGACGGCCTGGTTGAAGCCATTCTGGGAGGCCGAGGCGAAGAAGGCGATCTTGAGGTCTTCGGCGGATGCCTGGCTCGCGAGCAGGCCAGTGATCGCGGCTGCCGCGAGTAGCGTAGAGCGCAATGCGCGGCGAGATTCATGCAACAGTTTCATTGTCTTACCCCTACTGAAGTTTTGTTTTGTTATCGTTGACGGAAGGAAGGCTAGTCGATATGCGAAGTTTATGCAATTGCGTTATCCAAACTTTATGCAAGACTGATTGCAACGCGGACAGCTCTCGGCTGTCGAACGGAGCGGAGGCGTCGAATGGCGGATGCGCGTGCGGGGGACGACGAGTCCGCGGGCCCGAAACGTGAGCGTGGCGCGACCGCGATCTACGCCGCGCTGCGCGAAGACATCCTGACGTTGCGCCTGGTGCCGGGGTCCGCCATCGACGAGGTCGCCATCGCGAAACAGTTCGGCCTTTCGCGCACGCCGGTGCGGGAGGCGCTGGTGATGCTGTCGGCCGAAAGCCTGGTGCGCTTTCTGCCCAACCGCTCCTCGATCGTCGCGCCGCTCACCATGGAGAACATGGATGCCTATTTCGACACGCTCTTCATCCTGACGCGGTCGATCATGGTCGGCGCCGCGGTGAAGCGGCGGAAAGGCGACAGCGAGGAACTGCGGCGGCTGCTGGCCGCGTTCCGCGACAGTCTCGATGCCGAGGACGTGTTCAGTGTCGTTTTCGCCGAGCTCGACCTGCTGAAGGGCTTTTCGCGCGTGGCGCGCAATGCGTTCCTCGGCAAGTTCTATCCGACATGCCTCGACTACGGGCGGCGGACGATGCTGCTGCACTATTTCCCCGTCGTTCGCGCCGACGAGCTGGCAGCCACCGCAGACATCTACGGACAGCTGATCGAGGCGGTCGACGCTGGCGACACGGTCGCCTGCAATGCGCTGGTCGGCGAGCAGCTCAACTCGGTTGTGCGCGTCGTCCAGCGCTCGCTCGAACCGGGCTATGCCGACGCCGTCGATTTCTCCACCGACGCCTATCCCCATTTCACCATGATCAAGGCCAAGACAGAATGAACCCGCAGCGCCTCGCCAAGCTCAAGACGCTCCTCCAGGCCGCCGACCTGCCGGCGGTGGCCTTCGTGCCGGGCGCAAATTTCTACTATCTGACCGGCGTTCACCTGCATCTGATGGAGCGGCCGACCATCCTCATCGTTACTGCCGAGGGCGCCATCCACGCCGCGATCCCGGCGCTGGAGCGCGACCGCTGGGTCGCGGCCATGCCGCATGCC
>JBFXFO010000051.1:0-22789 GCA_050178915.1 Rhizobiaceae bacterium
CACTGCTGTCCCTGTTCGATGCGTTCGAGGCGGATGCGGAACCCTATTCGTTCCGCGACCTCATCCACGCGAAGAAGTATGCCGGGCTGATCGCTGGCGGCGCCGGCTGGGGCGCCATCGCCCGTTCCGTCCACCGCTTCGGGCCGGCGGCGTCGCTGACCACACTGACGCTGCATGTCGAGGACGGCGCGGCGATCTATGCCCGCCACAAGGAGGGCCTCTCCGAACTGAACGGCCAGTGGCTGCTGCCGATCGAGGCGGGCGGCGAAGCGCAGATCGAGGACCTCTTCGCCGAAGCCGAGGAGGCCGAGGCGGAGGAGGATTTCGCGCGCGCGGCCGAGCTCTACCAGCGCTGCCTCAGCCTCGATCCGACAGACTCGGTGGCGGCATTCAACCGCGCCAACTGCCTGCGGGCGCTCGGCGAGACGAAGGAGGCGGCGAACGCCTATCTGCGCGCCGCCAAGCTTGACCCGACCTTCGTCGAGGCCTGGTTCAACCTCGCCGGGCTGATGAAGGATCAGCGCGACCTCGATACGGCGCGCCGACATTTCCAGAAGGCGATCTCCATCGACAAGGACTATGGGGACGCGATCTACAATCTGGCGGCGCTGGAGTACGAGGCTGGCCGGCTGCCGGAGGCGCGGCGCTGGTGGATGCGCTATCTCGAACTGGACGACCATTCGCAGTGGGCGCGGCTCGCCAGCCGTGGCATCCAGTATGTCGACCTGCACGAAAAGCAGCAAAAGAGCGCGGGATGAGCCGGTTCCTCCTCGACGGCCCGGCCGACGCCGCGACGACCATCCTGCTTGCGCATGGCGCCGGCGCGCCGATGGATTCGGCCTCGCTCAATGCGACGGTCAAGGCACTGGCCGAAGCCGGCCTGCGGGTCGCCCGCTTCGAGTTCGGCTACATGGCGGCGCGCCGCGAAGGGCAGCGCAAGCCGCCGCCGCGTGCCGAGACGCTGATCCCCGAATATGAGGCGGCGGTGGCGGAACTCGGGGCCAACGGCCGCCTGATCATCGGCGGCAAGTCGATGGGCGGACGCGTGGCCAGCATGGCGGCGGACGAGTTGCTCGCTGCGAAGAAGATCGCCGGGCTGCTTTGCCTCGGCTATCCTTTCCATCCGCCCGGCAAGCCCGAGCAGTTGCGCACAAAACATCTCGCCGGGCTGCGGACGCCGACCCTGATCTGTCAGGGCACGCGCGACGAGTTCGGCACGCGCGACGAAGTGCCGGGCTACACGCTGTCGCCGGCGATCGAGCTGTTCTGGCTGGAGGATGGCGACCACGATCTGAAGCCGCGCAAGAGCATCTCCGGCTTCTCGACCGCGGACCATCTGAAGACACTGGCCGACAAGGTGGCGGCCTGGGCGAAGACGCTCGCCGAATGAAGATCGCCACCTTCAACGTCAACAACGTCAACCGTCGCCTGCCGAATCTGCTCGCCTGGCTGAAGCAGGCGAAGCCGGATGTCGTCTGCCTGCAGGAGCTCAAGGCAGCGGACCGCCAGTTTCCGCGATCCGAGATCGAGAAGGCGGGATACGGCGCAGTGTGGCGCGGGCAGGCGACGTGGAACGGCGTTGCCATCCTGGCGCGCGGCGCCGAACCGGTGATGACGCGCGATGCGCTGCCGGGCGACGACGGCGACAGCCAGGCCCGCTACATCGAGGCGGCGGTGAACGGTGTCATCGTCGCCTCGCTCTACGCGCCGAATGGCAACCCCCAGCCTGGACCGAAATTCGCCTACAAGCTTGCATGGAACCAGCGCCTGATCGCGCATGCGGCCGAGCTGTTTGCGACCGGCCTGCCGGTGGTCCTGGCGGGCGACTACAACATCGTTCCGGAGCCGCGCGACATCTACGAAACCACCTCGTACAGGAATAATGCGCTGGTGCAGCCGCAGCCGCGCGCTGACTTCCAGAGATTGCTGGAACAAGGCTGGGTGGACGCGATCCGCAGGAAACATCCAGCGGCGACCGTCTATACGTTCTGGGACTACATGCGAAACCGCTGGCCGCGCGATGCCGGACTGAGGCTTGACCACCTGCTGCTGTCGAAAAAGCTCGCCGGCAGGCTTAAGGATGCCGGCGTCGATCGCGCCGTGCGCGGCACGGACAACGCCAGCGACCACGCGCCAGTATGGATCGCGCTGAAAGCCTGAGCGTCAGCCGGTGTTGCGGTCAGGATCGGACGTTCCCGGCGTGGATGCCGTCTCGTCACGATCGTCATTGGCGGCATCGTCATTGGCGGCGCCGGCTTCGATTTCGTCATCGTCGAGACCTTCGCTGCTGGCTTCGTCGGCCGGGCCGTAGAGCACCGGGCGATGATAGTGACGGGCGCGCCAGCGCCGCGGCATCATCCGCCGGCGGTTGGCCAGAACGGCGACGGCGCCGGCGGCCAGAATGACCGACATGGCAATGCCGAGGCCAATGACGAGCCGTTCGCGCTGAGATTCGTTCATGTCACAAGTCCGCTTGCTGTTTCTGCAGAAACATAAGCGACAGAGCGGCCAAGCAGTTCCAAGCAATGCTCAAATTGAGGTCGGTGCATCTCCAGCTTGACGAGCGGTCATGCCGCGCGCCCCTTGCCGCCGGCAGGGGGCGGCTCTATCTGTCCAACCGGCATGGGGAATGTGGTCCAGTTCGATCCGCAGGCAACTGCGAGCAGCGACGCCGACACGCGATTGGCGGCGATCGTCGATTCGTCCTACGACGCCATCATCAGCAAGAATCTGAACAGCATCGTCACAAGCTGGAACCAGGCCGCCGAGCGGCTGTTCGGCTACACGGCCGACGAGATGATCGGCCAGTCGATCGTCATTCTCCTCCCGGAGGAGCGCCGGGGCGAGGAGGATGACATCATCGGCCGCATCCGCAATGGCGAGCGGGTGGCGAGCTACGAGACGGTGCGCCGGCGCAAGGACGGCGCGCTGATTGCGGTGTCGCTGACGATCTCGCCCATCCGCGCAGCCGACGGAACCATCGTCGGCGCCTCCAAGATCGCGCGCGACATCACGCCGGCGAAGGAGAGCGAACGGCGCATCCGCCTGCTGCTGCAGGAGGTGAACCACCGCGTGAAGAACCAGTTCGCGGTGATCCTGTCCATGGTGCGCGAGACGGCGCGGCGCACGCCCGATCCGAGCCAGTTCGAGGAGCAGGTGCGCGGCCGCATCATGTCGCTGTCGCGCTCGCACGATCTGCTCGTCAACAGCGGCTGGGCGGGCGCCACGGTGTTCGAACTGGCGCAGGAGCATCTCAAGCCGTTCGGCCACCCGGAGCAGGTGTCGCTGTCGGGGCCGCTGCTGCGGCTCGACTCTGCCGCGGTCCAGAATCTCGGCATGGCGTTCCATGAACTGGGCACCAACTCGTCGAAATATGGCGCGTTGAGTTCCGGAGCGGGCACGGTCACGGTGACGTGGCAGACAATCACCGGTGCGGAAGGCGAGAAGCTGTTCGAACTGGTGTGGGACGAGCTGTCCGTTCCGTTCCAGAAGGAACGGCGCGGTCCGGCGCGCACCGGTTTCGGCGATGTCGTGCTGAAGCGCGTCGCGCCCGACGCCGTGCTCGGCCGGGCGACGCTCGAGCGCACGCCGGGCCATGTCCGCTGGGCCATCACCGCGCCGCTTGAGCGCGTGCTGCTCGCCAGCGCCGTCGGGTAGGCGCTAGCGTCGAAGCGCCGAAGGCAGGAGCGAACCGGAGTTCAGTTCGGCGACCGAGGTGATCCCCATCAGCGCCATCGCGTTGTCGAACTCCGAGCCGATCAGCTGGATGGCGCGGGCGACGCCGGCCTGTCCGCCAGCGGCCAGGCCGTAGAGCGCGGCCCGTCCGATCATGCCGGCCGAAGCGCCGAGCGCCAGCGCCGTCGCGATGTCGGTGCCGCGCCGCACCCCGCTGTCGACCAGCAGCTCCGTCCGGTCGCCGAGCGCGCCCCTGATGTCGGCGAGCGCGACCAGCGATGGGCGGCAGCCGTCGAGCTGTCGGCCGCCATGGTTGGAGACGATCACGCCGTCGGCACCGACCTCGACCGCGCGCTCCGCGTCGGCGGCCGACAGGATGCCCTTCACCACCATCTTGCCCTTCCAGGCCGAGCGCAGGCGCGCAACGTCCTCCCAGCTGGCGGACGGATCGAACATGTTGGCGACGAACTGCGCGATGCTGACGAACTCGTTGCGCGCTCCGGCCTGCTCGAAATTGCCGAAGCGGAATCGGGTGCGCCGCGCCCCGGCCAGCCAGCTCCAGCGGCGGGCGAGGTCGAGCGCGTTGGACAGGGTCGGCCGCACCGGCACCGTGAAGGCGTTGCGCACGTCGCGTTCGCGCCGGCCGGCAAGCGGCAGGTCAACGGTGACGCAGAGCGTGCCGTAGCCGGCGTCGGCGGCACGCTTCACGATGGCGTCGAGCCATGCGCGGTCGCGCACGAAATATGTCTGGAACCAGAGGTTCCCGTCGGGCACCGCGCGCGCCAGTTTGTCCAGCGAGACGACCGAGTTCGTGGAAAGGCAGAACGGGATGCCGGCTTCCGTCGCCGCCCGCGCCATGGCGATCTCGCCGTCGGGATGCAGCAGTCCGGCAAGGCCGGTGGGTGCGATCGCCAGCGGCATCGATGATGCGCGTCCCGCGATCGTGGTGGCAGCGGAGCGGCTGGCCACGTCGATGCCGAACCTGGCGACGAGGTCCCATGCCGCGTACGCCTCGCGGTTCTCGCGCAGCGTGCGCTCCGCCCCGGCGGCGCCGTCGACGAAATCGAACAGCGCGGTCGGCAGGCGGGCGCGGGCAAGCTGGCGCAGATCGTCGATGCAGGCGCAGCGGGCCAGCCGCCGCGCCAGCCCTGCCGAGGGCTGCGCCGAGCGCAGCGGCGCCTGTCGAGTGCCCGCCATCGTCATGCGCCAGGTGTCCTTTCAGGCCACTCAGCTGGCCAGCGCAGGCGGCCTCTTCATGTGCCAGTCGGTGGCCGTCTGATAGGCATGGCCGGCGCGCACCAGCACGTCCTCGCTCACATGCCGGCCGACGAGCTGGAAGCTGAGCGGCATGCCGCGCTTGTCGATGCCGTTGGGCATGGTGATGGTCGGGCTGCCGGAGAAGTCGAAGGGCGCGGTGAAGCGCAGGATGCCGTTGAGCACGCTCGGGTCTTCGCCATAGCTCGCCATCTGCGCCAGCGTCGGGATCGGCATCGGCATGGCGGGCACCAGCAGCAGGTCGACGTCACGGAAGAGCGCGGCGAGGGCGCCGCAGAACTTCAGGCGTTCGTGCATGATCTCGCCGACCTCGAGGCCGGTGAGCGAACGGCCCTGATCCATCAGCTGGCGCAGGTCGGGTCCATACTCGCTGGCGCGCTTCGGATAGTTCTCCTTGTGCGCGATGGCGGTCTCGATCGAGCACATCGGAATCCACAGGCTGACCAGCTTTTCGTAGTCGGGGAAGCGCACTTCGCGGATCTTCGCGCCGAGCGCGGCGAGCACGCGCTCGCTCTCCTGCAGCGCGGCGACGACTTCCGGGTCGATGCCGTTCGTGGTGTAGCGGCGATCGATGCCGATGGTCAGGCCGCGGATGTTGCGGCCGAGTTCGGCGAGATAGTCCGGCACCGGGTCGGGGAGTGCAGTCGGGTCGTTGGCGTCCTGGCCGGCAATGACGCTGAGCACCGCACCGGCGTCGGCCGCGGTGCGGCACATCGGGCCGACATGGTCGAGCGAATCGGCGAGTGCGAAGACGCCGTGGCGGCTGACGCGGCCCCAGGTCGGCTTGATGCCGGTCAGGCCGCAGGTGGCCGACGGAAAGCGGATCGAGCCGCCGGTGTCGGAGCCGAGCGAGGCGTAGCACATGCCGGCCGAGGTGGCGACGCCGGAGCCGGTGGAGGACGAGCCGACCCAACTCGCCGGATCCCAGGGGTTGCGCGGCGACGGATCGTCGGGATGGTGGCTGGTGTAGGCGCCTTCCGTCATCTTCAGCTTGCCGAGCGTGACCGCCCCGCTCATCTCCAGCCGGTCGACGACGGTGGCGTTGAAATCGGGCGTGAAGCTGCGGTGGATCATGGTGCCGCCGGTGGTCGGCGCGTAGGTCGTGAAGCAAAGGTCCTTGATGCCGATCGGCACGCCATGCAGCGGCCCGCGCCAGTTGCCGCGCATGATGTCGGTCTCGGCCTGCCTTGCCTGTCCGAGCGCGCGGTCGGCGAGCACGGTGGTGTAGCTCATGTAGGTGCCGTCGAGCTTGCCGATCCGGTCGAGCATCGCCTGTGTCACCTCCACCGGGGAGATCTCGCGGCGGCGCAGCCGGTCCGACAGCGTGGTCAGCGGCTCGAATGCAAGGTCGTTGGCGTTCATGGTGCTCTCCTTCGATCCAGTTCTCTAGCGCTGCGCCGTCGATGCCGCGGCCCGCTGGCGCAATTCACGACGGATGATCTTGCCCGTCGTCGTCATCGGGAGTTCGTCCACGAACTCGATTTCGCGCGGGTATTCGTGGGCGGCCAGCTGTGTCTTCACGAAGCCGGCGATGTCGTCGGCCACGGCCTTGCCGGCCGGCTGGCCGGGCTTGAGCACGATGAAGGCCATGACGATCTCGGTGCGCTCCGGGTCAGGCTTGCCGACCACGCCGGCCATTTGCACGGCCGGATGCCGCAGCAGGCAGTCCTCGATCTCGCCGGGTCCGATGCGGTAGCCGGACGAGGTGATGACGTCGTCGTCGCGGCCGAGGAAGCGGATCCAGCCGTCCGCCTCCGTGATGCCCTTGTCGCCGGTCAGCAGCCAGCCATTGCGGAATTTTCCTTCGGTGGCCGCCGGGTTGTTCCAGTAGCCGAGGAACATCACCGGGTCGCCCGCGCGCACCGCGATGCTGCCGGTCTCGCCGGGTGGAACGCGTTCGCCCTCCTCGTCGATCACGGCGACGTCGTGGCCCGGAACAGGCCGGCCCATGATGCCGGGCTGCGGCGGCATCAGCACGCTGCAGGACGACACGATCATGTTGCATTCAGTCTGGCCGTAGAATTCGTTGATGTCGACACCGAACGTGTCGCGGCCCCACTGCAGCAGTTCAGGGCCGAGCGTCTCGCCGCCGCTGGCGACGCTGCGCATCGCGACCTTCAGCGACGGGTCCGCGGCGTTGGCGGTGCGCATCAGCTTCAGCGCCGTCGGCGGCAGGAAGGCATTGCGCACGCCGGTGTCGCGCATCAGGCGGAAGGCCGCCTCGCCGGTGAATTTGGCAAAGCGATGCGACACCACGGGGATGCCGTGGTGCAGCGCCGGCAGCAGCACGTCGAGCAGGCCGCCGATCCACGCCCAGTCGGCCGGCGTCCAGATGCGGTCGCCCGGTTCCGGCAGGAAGCCGTGGCTCATCTCCACGCCGGGCAGGTGGCCGAGCAGCACGCGGTGGGCGTGCAGCGCGCCTTTCGGATTTCCGGTCGTGCCGGACGTGTAGATGATGATCGCAGGGTCGTCGGCCGCGGTATCGGCGGTGACGAAGGCGGGGTCACCCGACGCGACCGCGGCGTGGAAATCTTCGGCGCCATGCACCGCTCCGTCGACGCAGAGCACCAGCCTGAGATCGGGCAGGCTGTCGCGCAGCGCGGCGAGCTTGGCCGCCCCCTCGGCATTGGTGACGACGGCGGCAATGCCGGCATTGGACAGGCGGAACTGCAGAGCGTCGGGGCCGAACAGGGTGAACAGCGGTACCGCGATGGCGCCAAGCTTGTAGGTGGCGATGTGGGCGATCGCCGTTTCGGGTGACTGCGGCAGCAGCACGCCGACGCGGTCGCCGCGCTTCAGGCCGCGCGCGACGAACGAACTGGCGAGGCGGTTCGCCGCCTCGCGCAACTCGCCATAGCTGACGTTCCGCTTCGCCCCGTCGGAGCCGACATGCAGGATGGCGAGGCGGCCCGGCTCGGCGTCCGCCCAGCGGTCGCAGACGTCGGCGGCGATGTTGTAGCGCGCGGGAATCGACCACGAGAAATCGTCGCGGACATCCTCGTAACGCTTTCGGCGGGAAAGCATCGTCCCTTCCTTTCGCCATTCCGCCCGATCCTTCGGGGACCGGGCGGGCGGCAGAGTCGCTCTGTGCGGAGCTTACATCTTCTTCCAGTCGCCGAGGCCCTCGAACGCGGCCGAGGCGGCGAGCAGGGTCGACTCGTCCAGGTGCTTGGCGGTCAGCATGAGGCCGATGGGGAGGCCCTTTTCCATGCCGCACGGGATCGAGATCGACGGGTGGCCGGTCACGTCGGCGACGCTGGTGTTGCGCAGCATGTTGAGGCCGCTGCCGACGATGTCCTTGATGGAGGCGTCGCGGCCGACCATCTCGGTCGCCGGGAATGGCGTCGTCGGCATGGCCAGCATGTCGTACTTGGACAGCGCCTCGTCGTAAGCGGCGTTGACCATGTGGCGAAGGTTCTGCGCCTTCCAGTAGTAGCGGCCGAGATATTCGCGCTGCAGGTACTCGCCGGTGAGCAGCACCGACTTCGCCGTCGCCGGCAGGTCGTTGATGCGCGTGCGCATGCCGCGGGCAAGCGCCTCGCCGAGGTTGCTGTTGTAGAAGCCGGCCCAGTTGCTGCCCATGCCGGCGCCCTTCAACATGAACTCCGCCGAACCGAGGGTGATGATGACGTTCCAGATCTGGAAGCCGTCGAGATGCATCGGGATCGAGATCTCCTCGACCTCGGCGCCCAGCTGCTTGAACATCCTGGTCGCTTCCGCGACGCGCTTGTCGACAACCTTGCTCGCCGCCGGGAAGCCGACGTCCTTGCCGTCCTGCGCGAAGCCTTCGCGCACCAGCGCGATCTTCTTGCCCTTCACGCCCTTCTTCATGGCCGCCAGGTAGTCGACCGAGTAGTTGGCCGGGATGACGCCGCGCTGGCGCGGATCTTCCGGGTCGAGGCCGGCAATCGCGGTCAGCAGGCGGGCGAGACCCTCGGTGTCGCGTGCCATCGGGCCGAGATGGTCGAGCGTCGTCTCGATCATGGCGCAGCCGGTATAGGGCACGAGGCCGTAGGTCGGCTTCAGGCCGTAGCAGCCCGACCACGAGGCGGGCAGGCGGATCGAGCCGCCCTGGTCACCGCCGATGGCGACGTCGACCGATTCGTTGACCAGCACGACGGCCGAGCCGTTGGACGAGCCGCCGGGATTGTGCGTCGGCTTGCGCGGGTTGCCGACCGGGCCGTGGCTGCAGGTGTGGCCGCCGCCGGAGAAGGAGAAGTCCTCGCAGTTGGCCTTGCCGATGATCGTGCCGCCGGCATCGAGGATGCGGGTGACGATGGTGGCGTCGACGTCGGCGACATAACCTTCGAGCACGCGCGAGCCGTTCATCATCGGCAGACCGGACACGCAGACAACGTCCTTGACCGCGACGGTCAGGCCCTTGAGCACGCCCTTGCCGGAGCCCTTGATGTCGCAACGCCAGTACCAGCCGTTCTGCGGGTTGTCTTCCGGCATGGGACGATAGCCGGCGTCGCGCGGATACTTCACCGGCAGCTTCTTTTCCGGATACTTCTCGATCAACCGGCAGGCGTCGACCGTGCCGGCGGCGAGCGCCTGATAACTGGCAAGATCTTCGTCGGATATGTCCAGTCCGAAGCCGGCCGCGATATCGGCTAGTACGGCAATCGACGGCATCTCGGGTCCAACCGGCATCGTTCTATCCCCTTGTGGATCGGCTGTTGTTATGGCGGGCTACACCCACTGACATATCATAAATACCTCAGGCCTTTTTCGGTCAAGCGGAAACAGGCCAGACGCCGAAAAGACGCGTTATGTCCCCGGATTTGGGCATTCTCCTGCCTTTTACGGCTATGTGCGCGGACACTCATCAAAAAGCTAATCGCCTTTTGAAAGCGATCCCTCTTGACCCGAAGCCGGCATCGTGTATCGATGATATACTACATGGGCGAGAACAGGCAAAAACGCCTGCCATCGGGAACTTCACGACAAGCCAGGAGACAAGGGGAATGGTTCTCTCTCGACGTCAATTTTTCAAGACCGCCACGGGCGCGCTCGCGTTCGCGAGCAGCACCAGCGTGCTGATGAAGGCCGGCATCGCGCAGGAAGCGCCGATCAAGGTGGCCAACATCCTGGACGCCACCGGCGGCCTCAACATCTACTGCCTGAAGCAGATCAAGGCGACTGCGATGGCGATCGACGACATCAACAAGGCCGGCGGCCTGCTCGGCCGCCCGGTCGAGCTGATCTTCTACGATTCCCAGTCGAACAACCAGTTCAACTCGCAGTACGCCACGCAGGCCTTCGTGCGTGACCAGGTCGACGTGCTCATCGGCGGCGTGACCAGCTCGTCGCGCGAAGTGATGCGTCCGATCGTGCAGAAGTTCAAAGGCTTCTACGTCTACAACGCCCTCTACGAAGGCGGCGTCTGCGATCGCCGTCACATGTGCTCGGGCCTCGTCCCCGGCCAGCAGGTCGAGCCGCTGGTCGACTACGTCGTCAGCGAGAAGGGCCTCAAGAAGGGCTACATCCTGGCCGCCGACTACAATTACGGCCAGATCACCTCGAAGTGGATGCAGAAGTTCATCCGCGAGAAGGGCGGCGAGGACGTCGCGGTGGAATTCTTCCCGCTCGACGTCACCAACTTCGCCCCGGTGATCAGCCGCATCCAGGCTGCCAAGCCGGACGTCGTCTGGTCGGCGCTGGTGGGTGATGCCCACATGTCGTTCTACCGCCAGTACGAGGCCACCGTCGGCAAGAAGAACCTGCCGCTCGCCTCGACCACCTTCGGCCTCGGCCGCGAGAATGCGACGCTGACGCCGGACGAGAACGAAGGCATCATGATCGCCACCTCGTTCATCGACGCGCTGCCGAGCGACGCCGCCAAGGCCTTCGTCGAGAAGTTCAAGGCGTTCTCGGGCGAGGACGAGTATGTCGGCGAATACGCTGAATACGGCTACCGCGGCACCACGCTGTGGGCCGAGGCGGTCAAGAAGGCCAACAGCTCGAAGCCGGACGACGTCATCGCGGCGATGGACGGCGTGAGCTACCAGGGCGCCGGTGGTCTCTACACCGTGGACGGCAAGACCAACCACACGGTGATGGACGTGCATATCGCGGCGGGCAACCGCTCGGGCTCGTTCGACCTGCTCAAGTCGTTCTCGCAGCGCCAGCCGACGGACACGCAGGCCGTCTGCAACCTGGCCGAGAACCCCAACGACACCACGCAGTACGAGCCTAAGCTCTAGGCTCGGACGACATCGATTTTCGGCGCGACCTGTGAAGGTTGCGCCGAAGACGATGGACGCGCCGGCGCGTTCGCCTTAGCACTGGCGAGCGACCGCGAACCAACGCGACGGGATATCGTCGGGCATGCTTGCCACAACAATCTATCTTATCGTCTATTCCATCGCCCTCCTGATGCTGGTCAGCCTCGGGCTGGCTGTCATCTTCGGCATGATGAAGGTGATCAACCTCGCGCATGGCGAGTTCATGATGCTGGGCGCCTATGTGTGCGTGCTCTGCGTCAACGGGGGGGCGCCCCTGTGGGTGGGCTTCCTGGCCGCGGCAGTCGCCGTCGGGCTGTTCGGCGTCGTCGTCGAACGATTGATCATACGGTTTCTCTACGGACGCATCGTCGACACGCTGCTCGCCACCTGGGGCCTGTCGCTCTTCCTCGTCGGCATGGTCACCTCGATCTTCGGCCCCAAGGCCATGGGTATCCAGACCCAGTTCGGCAACGTGACGCTCGGCGGGATGAACATCTCCAGCTACAATCTGGTGCTGATCGGCATGGCCATCGGCATGGTGCTGGTGGCCTGGCTGATCGCGCGCTTCACCACGGCCGGCCTGATCGTGCGCGGCACGATGCAGGACGCCAACATCGCCAGCGCGCTCGGCGTCAACCGCGGCCTCGTCTACATGGGCACGTTCGGCTACGGCGCGGCGCTCGCCGGCCTTGCCGGCGCGGTGCTCGTGCCGATCGCCGGCGCGTCGCCGCAGCTCGGGCTCTTCTTCGTCGCGAAGGCCTTCATCAACGTCATTATCGGAGGCCATCTGCCGCTGCTCGGCACGATCGCGGCGTCCGGGCTGTTCGGCACGATCGAAGGCTTCGTTTCCTACATCTGGAGTTCGGTCGTGGGTGAGGTCAGCGTCCTCATCGTCGCGGTGATCCTCCTGCGGCTTCTTCCGCTCGGAATCACCGGGCGCATCAGGAGTGGGCTCTGATGACTCCGGAATTCTCCTCGACCGCCGGGCGCCCGCCGCGGGCGTGGTGGTGGGGCGTCGTCGTCCTCATCGCCGCTGCGATCGTCGCACTGCCCTATTACGGCGACATGGCGCTGCAGCTTGACCTGTCGATCATCTTCGTGTTCGCCATGCTCGCGCTGAGCATGGGCTTCCTGTGGGGCTATGCCGGCATCCTCAGCTTCGGCCAGACGATCTTCTTCGGCCTTGGCGGCTATGCCTATGCGCTGCTGGCGCTCAACACCGGGCTGACCGGCCTGCCGCTGATCGGCGCGATCCTCGTCGGTGTCGCCTTCTCGGCGCTGCTCGGATACTTCATGATCTACGGGCGCATCAGCGACATCTATCTCAGCGTCATCACGCTGGTGGTCACGCTGATCTTCGAGAAGAGCATCCGTTCGACCTCCGGTCCTGAATACGTCATCGGCAGCGTGCGCCTGAACGGCCAGAACGGCATTCCCGGCGTGCCGGGACTGACGCTGCCGTGGAGTGACGAGTCGCTGTCGATCGAAGGCATCTACTATCTGACCGCCGGCGCCATGCTGGTCGTCTATGTCGGCCTGCGCCTGCTGCTCACGACGCGTTTCGGCCGCATCATCGTCGGCATCCGCGAGAACGACCGGCGCATGGAACTGCTCGGCTACGACACGCGGCGCTACAAGCTGGCGGCGTTCACGCTGGCCGGCGGCATCGCGGCGCTGTCGGGCGTGCTCTACGCGCTGTGGGGCAATTTCGTCGCGCCGGAGATGTTCAACCTGAACCAGGCCGCCCAGGTGGTCATCTGGGTCATCGTCGGCGGCCGCTCGACCCTGATCGGGCCGATCGTCGGCACCGGCATCATCCAGTACCTGTCCAACTGGCTCGGCACGGTCAGCGTCGGCCAGGTGACGGTGGTGCTCGGCATCGTGCTCATGCTGTTCGTGCTCGTCTTCCCGCGCGGCCTGCTGCCGACCATCGGCGACGTGTTCGGCTTCGTGCGCGGCCGTTCTTCGAGGAAGGGCGAGTGATGAGCGGCGAACCGATCCTCTCCACCAGGGCGCTGGAGAAACGCTTCGGCGGCGTGCGCGCCGTCGCCGGCGTCGATTTCTCGCTCCAGCCAGGCGAACTGCGCTGCCTGATCGGTCCGAACGGGGCCGGCAAGAGCACGTTCTTCAAGATGATCACCGGCCAGCTGAAACCGACCAGCGGCGAGCTGCGCATCGCCGGCCACGACATGATGAACGCGGAATCGCACGAGATTGCCAAGCGCGGCGTCGGCATCAAGAACCAGGTGCCGGACGTCATGAACGGTCTCAGCGTGCGCGAGAATCTCTGGCTGGCGGCGGCGGCGCGCTGGCGCGGTGCCGAGATCGGCAAGGCCGCCGACCGCATCGCCGAGCGGCTGAAGCTGACCGGCATCCTCAACCGCCTCGTCGGCGAGCTGGCGCATGGCCAGCGCCAGTGGGTCGAGATCGGCATGGTCATCGTGTGCGAGCCGAAGATCGTGCTGCTCGACGAGCCGGCCGCCGGCATGAGCGACGAGGAGACCGTCATCACCGCCGATCTCGTGCGCGAGATCAACAAGGACACGACGATGATCGTCGTCGAGCACGACATGCAGTTCATCCGCCAGATTGCGCGCACGGTCACCGTCTTCCACCAGGGACGCATCCTGATGGAGGACAGCTTCGACCGCGTCGCCGCGGACCCGACGGTGCGCGAAGTCTATCTCGGCCGGTCGGCGGGACACTGACATGCTGACAGTCGAAAAGGTCAAATCCGGCTACGGCTCGATCCCGGTTCTCACCGGGCTGTCGCTGTCGATCAACAAGGGCGAGTTCGTCGGCATCCTCGGCCACAACGGCATGGGCAAGACGACGCTCCTGAAGACGCTCATCGGCGTCATCCCGGCGACCGGCGGCCGCATCACTTTCGAGGGCAGCGACGTCACCCGCGCCGCCCCGCATCGCCGCGCCCGACTGGGTATCGGCTACGTCCCGCAAGGTCGCGGCATCCTCCCAGGCCTGACCGTGCGGGACAATCTTCTCTTCGCTGCGGCTGCCGTCGGTGCGCGCGGCAATAACCGGCTCGAGCCCGTGCTCGAGGATTTTCCGCGGCTGAAGAACTATCTCGACCGGCCGGGCGGGGCGCTCAGCGGTGGCGAGCAACAGCTGCTCGCGCTGGCGCGCACGCTGATCCAGCATCCCAAGATCGTGCTGCTCGACGAGCCGACCGAAGGCATCCAGCCGTCGATCATCGACGAGATCGTGGACAAGCTGAAGGCGCTCAGGCAGCGCGGCGGACTGACGATCCTGCTGGTCGAGCAGAATGTCGACTTCATCCGGGCGCTGTCCGATCGTGTGCTGCTCATCCAGAAGGGCGCGATCGTCAACGAGTTCAGTGTCGACCAACTGACTGATTCGACTGCGATGGGAGACTTCAGCGGCGTCGAGCACTGAAACGCTTTGGCCGAGAGAGTTTGTTTTGCTTTCGCGTTCAGCTAAGCAGGGGTGGCGTGAGTCCTTGCGCAGATCTGCGACGAAAATGCCCCAGCCGATGCCGAGTCGCGGCGTTGCTTCGTCCGATATGCAAAGCGTCCTGATGAAATCGGCTGGAGATGGAGCCTCGATTGAGGGAAAGACGTCGACCGCTGAACAGACCACTGGCTGAGCCGGATATGGATGGCGACGGCGAAAGTCCATTGCGGCTGGCCGACAAGGCGCACACGATCCTCGAGGAGATGATCGTCACGCTGAAGCTGGCGCCAGGCAGCACCTGGTCCGAACTCTCCATCTGCGATCGCATCCAGATCGGCCGGACGCCGGTGCGCGAGGCGCTGCAGCGGCTGGCGCTGGAGCAGCTGGTGCAGATCGTGCCGCGCTACGGGGTGATCGTGACGGAGATCCTCATCCCCGAGCAGATCATGGTGGTCGAGATGCGCCGCGCGCTCGACCCGCTGATCGCGGCGCGTGCGGCGCGCCGGTCGAGCCCGCGCGAGCGGGCGCGCATCGCCGACTACCGGCACAAGCTGATGGATGTGGCGAAAACGTCGGACGCCGAGGAATATCTGCGTCTGCACCTCGAGATGCGCCGGTTCATCGCGACCTGCACGCGCAACAAGTTCCTCGCCGCATCGCTGGCCCCGGTGGACGCGCTCAGCCGCCGCTTCTTCTTCCTCTACCAGAACGATCCGGCGTCGATCGAAAGCGCGGTCTACCTGCATGCCGACATCCTGCAGGCGATCGCCAGCGACGACGAGCGCGAGGCCGTCGCCTGCGCCAACCGGCTGATGGATCACGTCGAGGAATTCACCCGGGCCGCCTTCAACAACCGCTGAACCGCGGCCGGCGACGACGGATTTCAGCCGGCGAAGAGCTCCGGCCCGACCACCAGGTCCACCTTGTCGAGATGCCCGTCGGCCATGGCGAAGAATGCCTTTGCGCCTTCGCCATTGTTGTGCGCGTCGAGCGCGGCCTGGTCCTGGTAGCGCTCATGCGTGACGAAGACGCCGCCCTCGGCGAGTTCCGAGACGAAATAGGAGACCGTGCCCGGCTCCCTTTGCGAAGCGTATTTCGCCACCTCCAGCAGGCCGGCGCGAATGTGGTCGGCCGAACCCGGCTTGCAGCGAATCAGGGCAGTCAGCGTAATCATTCCGGGCAGGTATCCTTCATTTCGGATCAGCGGCTGGTGACCAGCCTGACGGGCAGGAAGTCTTCGCTGGCGACTTCGGCGCAGACATTCTCGATGGTCATGCGGCGCTGCTGCGCGGCATTGCGCAACATGCCGAAGGCTTCCGGTTCGCCGACGCCATATTGCTGCATCACCCTGACGATCGCCGCCACGACGATGCGGCGGGCGCGGATGCGCTCCTCCAGCTTCAAGGCTCGCAGGAACTCCTGCTCACGCCGGCGCATGTCGGCGAGCGCGACGACGACGGCGGTGTAGATGCCATGGCCGGCGAGCGGCTTCATGAGCACCGACGATGGCTCGTAGCGCATCATCCACTCCAGCCTGCCGGGCGTTTCCGTGCCGACGAGCGCGACGATCGGCGTCTGCGGCAATCCGCAGGGCGGCGAGAAGTCGCTCTCGGCCGACGTGTCGACGTCGAGGAAGCAGATATCGGCTTCCGGGTCGCGGCAATCGGGATTGATCGTGGCAGTGACGCCAAGCAGGTCGAGATGGCGCGTGAGCACGCTCACCGCCTTCGGGTCCTTCGAGTAGATCGCGGAGCGTCGCCCGCGCACGGCAGGCAGCGATGCGGAAGTCATCTTACCACCCTCAGATAGGGAGCGCTGCGGCTCCTGTTGGTCGATGCAGACGCATTCTCCGACAGGTCGGAGAGGTCGAGCCATGCGAGATAGGGATCGGGGCGTACCGGCGCGTCGGCCTGCCAGAACACGTCGAAATGGAAGTCCGCACGCGAGGTCGCGAGGCGGGGCGTCAGGTAGCAATGGTTGTTCTTCGGATCGAGCCAGACCGCGCCATTGGGGGCTTCGAAGCGGTCGCGCCAGGCGGCGTCGAGAACCGCCTGGACGGCCGGCCGGCCGGCGCGGCGGATGGCGCGGCCGAGCAGCATGACGCTGACATAGGAGGCCTCGGCATCAGAGAAGGGCGAGCGATCGGCGCCGAAGCGCTGGCGGTAGCGCGCGACAAAGCTGTGGTTTTCGGGCCGGTCGAGCGTGTCGAAATAGACTGAAGAGGTGACGTGCCCGACGGAGGATTCCGGGCCGATCAGCTTCAGCTCGGCCTCGCTCAGGCTGCAGGACAGGATCGGGATCGACAGGCCATGCCGGCGGCGTGCCTGTTCCCAGGCGCGGAAGAAGGCGTAGCTGGTCTCGCCGACCAGCGTGTTGAACACGACAGGCGGGCGCCTTTCCACAATGGCGTCGACCAGGTGGGCGACGTCGGTATCGCCGAAGGCGACGACGCGCTCGCCGAGGATCGAGCCACCCGCGCTCTCGACGATCTCGCGCAGCACGCGGTTCGTCTCCCACGTCCAGATGTAGTTGGTGCCGATGCAGAAGACATCGCGGCCGATCGAGCCGATCATGTGCTGCGCCAGCGGCACGACGTGCTGGTTCGGCGCGGCGCCGACATAAACGATGTTCTCGCAGGCCTCGAAGCCTTCGTAGCGGGCGGGATGCCAGAGCAGGGCGTTGCTGCGCGCGAGAAGCGGAAGCACCTGCTTGCGCGAGGCGGAGGTATAGCAGCCGACGATGTGCGTTACCCTGGCGCGGTTCACCAGTTCGACGCAGGCGGCCTCGTAGCGCTCGGGATCGCCACCCGGATCGACGAAGATCGGCGCCAGCCGGAAGCCGTTGTCGCCGGCGTTGATCTCCTCGATCGCCAGCACCGCGCCGTTCATCATTTCCGCGCCCATGTGGGCGTACGGACCTGACCTCGAATAGAGCAATCCGATCGGGATTTCGTCAATCGCCAACGTGTTTCGGCTCCTCTCTCCCAGCGTCACAAACTGTCACCGAGCTTTGCCTATTGACAAGAGCCAGCGCTGAAAAAGAGGATGCGACACAAGGGCTCTGTGCGGCATGCGCGAGCCTCAGCCAGCCGACGTCGCCTGGCGCCCCATCCGATCATCGGCAGCGGGTTCACGGCCTCGCACGACTCCTCCCGCAGGGAGCGTGGAGCCCACCGGAACCGACGCCTGCCGCACGGCCCGCCAGCGTGTCCGGATGTTCCGGCGCGCGGCGGCACAAACGCGCATCCAGAGGAGGGCCGGCATGGCACAGGACGAACTTCACTATCGCGAGCTTCTTGACGTGGCTGGATCGATCCAGACGCGCAAACTGTCGTCGGTCGAGGTGACCCGCGCGCAGCTCGATCGTATCGGCAGCCTGGACGGCACGCTGAAGAGCTACGCCACGGTGATGCCGGAGCAGGCGCTCGCGGCCGCCCATGCCGCCGACGCAGAGATCGCTGCCGGCAAGATCCGCGGGCCGCTGCATGGCGTGCCGGTCGGCGTCAAGGATCTGTGCTGGACGATCGACGCACCGACCGCCGGCGGCATGCCGATCTTCCGCGACAACCGGCCCACCGAGGACGGCACCGTGGTGCGCAAGCTGCGCGAGGCCGGCGCGGTCATCCTCGGCAAGCTGCAGCTCACCGAAGGCGCCTATGCGGATCATCATCCGGACATCCATCCGCCGGTCAATCCGTGGCATGCCGATCACTGGTCGGGCGCGTCGTCGAGCGGCTCGGGCGTCGCCACGGCCGCCGGCCTCTGCTACGGCTCGATCGGCAGCGACACCGGCGGCTCCATCCGGTTTCCGTCGGCCGCCAATGGCTGCACCGGCCTGAAGCCGACCTGGGGCCGCGTCAGCCGCTTCGGTTCCTTCGAGCTTGCCTCGACGCTTGACCATTTCGGGCCGATGACGCGCAGTGCCGCCGATGCGGGAGCGATGCTTGGCGTGCTCGCCGGCGCCGATCCGAAGGACCCGACCGCCAGCCTCGAGCCGGTGCCGAACTATCTCGCCGGCATGAAGCGCGGCCTGCGCGGCCTGCGCGTCGGCGTCGACCGCGCATGGAATGCGCGGGTGGACGCGGCAACCGCCGCGATGCTCGACGAAGCGCTGAAGGCCGTCATCGATCTCGGCGCCGACATCCGCGAGGTGACGTTCCCCGATACCGAGCAGATGGTGCAGGACTGGTTCCCGCTCTGCGGCGCAGAGGTGGCGGTCGCGCATGAGGCAACCTATCCGGCGCGCGAAGCCGAATACGGGCCTGGCCTCAAGGGGCTGATCGAGCTTGGCCGCCAGCTGTCTGGGCTCGACTACCAGAAGATCGTGCTGCGCCGCCTGGCCTTCACCGGCAGGGTGAAGGCGCTGTTCGAGGGTATCGACCTGCTGTTCATTCCGACGACGGCAATCGCCTCGCCAACCACGGCGACGATGGCGACGCTCGGCGAGGATGCCGAGCTGATCTCCGGCCTGCTGCGCTACACCAGCCCGTTCGACATGAGCGGCAATCCGACCATCACGCTGCCGGCCGGCTTCACCAGGCAGGCCACGCCGATCGCCTTCCAGTTCGTCGCACCGCATTTCTCCGAAGACCTGCTGGTGCGCGCCGGCTGGGCGTTCCAGCAGGCGACCGACTGGCATCGCCGTCACCCCACGCTCTGACGGCGGCCGGACATCGAGAGGACTTCACATGATCACGCCAGAATTCCTGAACAGCTCCATCATGGCCAGGCGCGCCATTGCGGGCGGAAAGGCCGGCAGGGAGCATCTTCTGACCATCGCCGACCAGGGCGATTTCGAGTTCGTCTATGGCCCGTACTCGAAGCCGCGGCTGGAGATCGATCCCGGTGACGTCGTCGTCGTCGACACCGAAGACGCGTTCGGCGGTGTCATCACCAGCGAGGACGACCGGCCTTCGGCCAAGCTCACCTTTCCCTATCTCAACCCGCAATGCGGACCGATCTCGGTGCGCGGAGCCGAGAAGGGCGACTGCCTCGCCATCGCCATCCATTCGGTCGAGAACCGCGGCGGTTTCGGCACCACCTGCCTGATCCCCGAACTGGGTGCGCTGGTGGGCACCAGCGTCACCGCCATGCTCAACCAGCCACTGCCGGAAATCGTGCGGCGCGTGAAGGTGGACAAGGACGGCACGCACTGGAGCAAGAAGCTCACCTTCCCGTATGAGCCCTTCATCGGGACCATCGGCGTTGCGCCGGAACTGGAGGCGATCTCGTCGCTGCAGCCCGACTACCACGGCGGCAACATGGACCTGCCGGACGTGCGCCCCGGCGCCATCGTCTACATCCCCGTGCATGTGCCGGGCGGCCGGCTCTTCGTCGGCGACTGCCACGCCACGCAGGGCGACGGCGAGATCACCGGCGTGGCGATCGAGCAGCCGGCGAAGGTGACGCTGCAGATCGACGTCATCAAGGGGTGGAGCTTCGGCGGTCCGCGGCTGGAGACGGACGAGTTCATCATGGCCATTGGCAGCGCGCGTCCGCTCGACGATGCCACGCGCATGGCGCTGCGCGAGCTGATCCGCTGGATGGCGGCCGACTACGGCTTCGACGAACTCGACGCCTACATGATCCTCGGGCAGGTCGGACGCATGCGCCTCGGCAACATGGTCGATCCGAAATACACGATGGGCGCGTCGATCCTGAAGAAGTACCTCAAGGGATCCTGAGGGCTCGGCCAAGGCAGGCGCGCGGTCGCGTGCCTGCCTGACCGGCGCCCGCTCAGTCGGCGATCTCGCGCAGCTTCTTCTTGAGGATCTTGCCGTAATCGCTCTTCGGCAGCGCGTCGAGGAAACGGTACTGCTTCGGCCGCTTGAAGCGGGCGATGTTCGCCAGGCACAGCGCGTCCAGCGCCGCCGGCCCGACGTCGCTGCCGGCACGCTTCACCACGAAGGCCACGACCTCCTCGCCCCAGTCGGCATGCGGGCGGCCGATGACCGACGCCTCGACGATGTCGGGATGGCTGAGCAGGATCTCCTCGATCTCGCGCGGGTAGATGTTGGAGCCGCCCGAGATGATCAGGTCCTTCGAGCGGTCCTTCAGCGTCAGGTAGCCGCGCTCGTCCATGCTGCCGAGATCGCCGGTGTGGAGCCAGCCATCCTTCAGCGCGGCGGCGGTGGCCGCCTCGTTGCCCCAGTAGCCGGTCATGACGCAGTCGCTGGTCGTGATCACCTCGCCGACTTCGCCCGCCGGCAGGTCGCGGCCCTCGTCGTCGACGACGCGCACGCGCACGCCGGTGCGGGGCGTGCCGCATGTCTCCAGCACGTCGGCTGCGTGCGCGTCCTTGGCGAGGCCGGTGATGGTCATCGGCGACTCGCCCTGGCCGAACAGGTGATAGAGCTTGCCCGGGAAGATTTCGACCGCACGTTTCAGGTCCGACACGTACATCGGCGCGCCGCCATAGTAGATCGTGCGCAGGTTGCCGGTCTTCATCTCGGCATGCAGGCCGGTGTTGACGACCCGCGACAGGATGGTAGGCACCATGAACATGCTGATGTTTCTGTGCGCGTTGATCGTGTCCACCAGCGACTGCGGCTCGAATCCATCGAGCACGACCTGGTGCGAGCCGCGCAGCATGTGGGGGATCGCAAAGAGGCCGGAGCCGTGCGAGAGGGGACTGACATGCAGCTTGCTGTCTGTCGGGCCGACGGAATCGATGTCGGCGTAGTAGGCCATGCTCATGAACAGCAGCACCCGGTGCGAGAGCACGGCGCCCTTCGAACGCCCGGTCGTGCCGCTGGTGTAGAAGATCCAGGCCGGATCGGTCGCGGCGGCCGCGACGGGCGCGATGGCCTCGCCCTTCAGGAGCCGCGCATAACCGTCGGTGCCGACGCAGACGATGCGCAGACCCGCCAGACTGCGCTCCAGCGGCGCCAGCGACTCGACCAGATCGTCCGTGGCGAAGAGCAGCTTCGCGCCGGAGTCGGCAACGATCTGCTCGACCTCGCGCGGATGCAGCTTGGCGTTCATCGGCACGGCGCACAGCCCGGCCGTCCAGCATGCAAACAGCACCTCGAGATACTCGGCGCAATTGTGCATGCAGAGCGCCACGCGGTCGCCCGGCCTGAGCCCGGCGGCGTGGAAGTTCGCGGCGATGGTGCCCGTGCGCCGCATGAACGCGTCGTAGCTGACGCTCCCGCCCGCTTCGCTGACCGCCGGATTGGCGCGAAACGCCTTCGCATTCTCGCTCAGAAGGGACGCTATGTTCATGGGCTTTCCCGGATGCTGCGGGGGCTTGGGTTGACGCTCGGGCTCAGTATTTGAGGGTGATGCCGCCATCGACGACGAGTTCGAGACCCGTCACGTAGCGGGACTCCTCCGAGGAGAGGAACAGCACCGCATTGGCGACATCCCAGGCGTCGCCCATCTTGCCCATCGGCACCTGCTGGGCGCGTACGCGCCACATCTCCTCGACGTCGCCGGCTGCGTAGGACTGCGCCAGGCCGGCCGAATGCTCGACCATCGGTGTCTTCATCAATCCCGGGATGACGAGGTTCACGCGGATTCCCTTCGGCGCGTATTCGACGGCGGTCGTGCGGGTCAGATGGTTCATCGCCGCCTTCGTCGCGGAATAGCTGGCATAGGCGATGCCAGTGTAGCGCAGCGAGGCGATCGACGAGATGTTGACGATGGCGCCGCCGCCCTGCCGCACCATGTGCGGGATGGCGGACTTCATGGCGAGGAAGCAGCTCTTCAGATTGACGTCGAAGACGCGCTCCCATTCGGAGGTGGGCAGTTCGACGACGCCGCCGACAACGGCGATGCCGACATTGTTGACCAGCACGTCGATCGAGCCGAAGCGCGCGACGCATTCCTGCACCATCGCCGCGACGTCGGCTTCCTTCGTGACATCCGCCTTCCAGGCGAGCGCCTCGCCGCCTTCCGAGCGGATGATCTCAGCCGTTTCGCGGGCGGCGTTCTCGTTCACATCGACGCAGAAGACGCGCGCGCCTTCGCGCGCCAGCAGGCAGGCCGTGGCCTTGCCGTTGCCCCAGCCCGGGCCGATCGATCCGGCGCCAACAACCACCGCCACCTTGCCTGAAAGCCTCGGCATCCAATCCTCCACGTGACCATGGGCGCGGCACGCTCCCGCCCCGTCGCTCTGACATATTTCTGAAACATCAGCGCTTCGAGGTCAAGGAATTCGATAGCGTATTTCAACGCATT
>JBFXFO010000052.1:0-22498 GCA_050178915.1 Rhizobiaceae bacterium
CCTCGCCGCGATGATCGCGGGTATCGTCATCGCGCGATTGCTGCGCGGCGTCATCGGGCGACCGGTGCCGGCTTGAGAAGCGGCGCGGCAGGCCGTATCTGATTGCTGTTGGCCGCAGGAGCCACGAGAGGATCGAACGATGGAATACCGCCAGATCGCCGAAAACTATTCCGTCTCCGGCCAGATCACTGCCGAAGACGTCGCCACCATCAAGGCTGCCGGCTTCAGGAGCATCATCGGGAACCGCCCCGACAGCGAGGACGGCGCGGTCCAGCATGGCGAGATCGAAGCTGCCGCGAAGGCGGCCGGCCTGCCTTTCCGTTTCATCCCGGTCGTGGCGAGCGCGATCACGCGCGAAGACGTCGAGGCGCAGGCCAAGGCGCTGGAAGAACTTCCCGGCCCCGTCTTCGCCTATTGCCGCTCCGGTGCGCGCTGCACCAACCTCTATGGCCTTGTGCAGGAGCTGAAGCGAGGCTAGAGCGCTTCGCTTCCAACAGGGATTTGCACGTGAGCGAAGTCACCGTCTCCGAGGCGATCGACGCCATCTACGCCTCGATCAAGAACGACAATGAAGAACTCGACACCCACATCGCGGCGCTGAAGGGCGCGATGGCGCGCGAAGGCGTGAAGGAAGCGACCTTCGAGACCGCCAGGCTGGTGCAGCCGAACCGGCAGGGCCGCAAGCTCATGCAGTCCTATTTCCGCAAGAAGGGCGTCGCCGTCGGCTTCGTCTGAGGCCGGCGTTCAGCTGCCAAGCGGCAGCGCTCCGGATTCCTTCAGCGTCTCCAGCACGATCGCGGTCTTCACGTGCTGCACGGATTCGTGCGGCAGCAATTCGCCGTTGACGAAGGCGGAGAGCGACTTGAGGTCGGGTGTGACCACTTTCAGGATGTAGTCCATCTCGCCAGTCAGCGCGTGCGCTTCCTGTACCTCCGGCAGCCGCGCAACGAGCGCCGCGAAGCGCTGGGCGTTGTCGCGGTTGTGGGTGGCGAGCGTGACGGTGATGATGTTGACCAGCGGAAAGCCGAGCTTTTCGCGGTCGAGCACGGCGCGGTAGCCGAGAATGTAGCCCTCTTCCTCCAGCCTTTGCCGCCGGCGCGAGCATTGCGACGGCGAGAGGTTCACCCGCTCCGACAGGTCGCTGTTGGTGAGGCGCGAGTCTTCCTGCAGCAGCGCGACGATCTTGCGATCAAAAGCATCGATTGCGTTCATCTCGGTCATCCATTGAGTATTGCATGCACGTTTCGTGCATACAATGTGTTGTCTGGACGCGCGAATGCACACACCATGCGCCGGCGGCGCGGTAGACTCCCTTCCAATCGCGATTTCGCGCTTTGACGCGATCAGGAGGCAGCCATGGGTCCCTTCCCGCACGACGCACCGCCCGCAAAAATCTCCGCCGAGAACCCGGCCGGCACCGACGGCTTCGAGTTTGTCGAGTTCGCGCATCCGGAGCCCGAAAAGCTTGCGGTGCTTTTCGAGCGCGTGGGCTACGCCCAGGTGGCGCGTCACCGTACCAAGAACATCAGCGTCTGGCGGCAGGGCGACATCAACTATGTGCTGAATGCCGAGCCCGGTTCGCATGCCATGCGCTTTGTCGAGGAGCACGGGCCGTGTGCGCCGTCGATGGCGTGGCGCGTCGTCAACGCGAAGCATGCCTTCGAGCATGCGGTTGCGAAGGGCGCGACGCCCTATGAAGGCAATGACAAGGCGTTGTCGGTCCCGGCGATCGTCGGCATCGGCGGCTCGCTGCTCTACTTCGTCGACCGCTACGGCGCCAAGGGCTCGGCCTATGACGACGAGTTCGAGTGGACCGGCGCACGCAACGCCAAGCCTGCCGGCGTCGGCTTCTATTTCCTCGACCACCTCACCCACAATGTCTATCGCGGCAACATGGACAAATGGTGGGCCTTCTATCGCGAGCTGTTCGGCTTCCGGCAGATCCACTATTTCGACATCGATGGCCGCATCACCGGCCTCGTCAGCCGCGCCATCACCTCGCCCTGCGGCAAGATCCGCATCCCGCTGAACGAGTCGAAGGACGACACCAGCCAGATTGCCGAGTACCTGAAAAAGTACAATGGCGAAGGCATCCAGCACATCGCCGTCGGCACGGATGCGATCTACGACGCCACGGACCGGCTCGAGGCCAATGGCCTGAAGTTCATGCCCGGCCCGCCCGACACCTATTACGAACGCTCGTTCGAGCGCGTGAACGGTCATGACGAGCCTATCGAGCGCATGAAGAAGCACGGCATCCTGATCGACGGCGAAGGCGTGGTCGACGGCGGCATGACGAAGATCCTGCTGCAGATATTCTCGAAGACCGTCATCGGGCCGATCTTCTTCGAGTTCATCCAGCGCAAGGGCGACGAAGGTTTTGGCGAGGGCAATTTCCGCGCCCTCT
Organism: Rhizobiaceae bacterium; assembly: GCA_050178915.1. GTDB lineage: Bacteria > Pseudomonadota > Alphaproteobacteria > Rhizobiales > Rhizobiaceae > JBFXAF01. The sequence goes on from JBFXFO010000052.1 coordinate 2,408, forward strand.
TCGAGTCGATCGAGGAAGACCAGATCCGCCGAGGCGTGATCAAGGCAGCGTAAGGCAAACCCGCGACCCTTGGCATTTGGCCCATTATGACCTAACTTCGGGTCATAACGGGTGCCGCATGAACGTTTCCACTGCTGAAGCCAAGGCGAAATTTTCCGAACTCCTCAAGCGCGCCGAAGCGGGTGAGGAGATCAACGTGACGCGCCATGGGAAGATCGTCGCAACGATCGGACCATCACCGAAGACTGCCCGCAAACCCCCTCTTGCTGGCGCTCTCAAGGGCAAGATCTGGATCGCCGACAATTTCGATGATCCTCTGGATGAATTCCGGGAGTTCACGGAGTGAGCCGGAGGCGCGTGCTGCTCGACACGCACGTGCTCATCTGGCTTCTTCATGACCCTGCAAAGCTTTCGGCGAGACATCGCAAGGCGCTTGCCGACGATCCGCTGCTGGTAGTGAGTGCGGTGTCAATCTGGGAGATCGCGCTCAAGACGGCGTTGAACCGCCTGATCATCGAAGCCGATTTGCTCGAGACGGTCAGGCAGCACGATGCGGAATGGCTATCGATCACGCCAGAACATGCGGCGGCGGTCGCTACCATTGCACGGCTGCACGGCGACCCGTTCGACCGACTGCTGGTCGCTCAGGCCACATGCGAGAGTTTGCCGCTGATGACGAGCGACCGACTGATGCGCGGCTACGATGTTGCGTTGATCTAAGTCGTTGCCGATCTCCGCGCAGCGTGATCAGGGTGGCGTGAACTCGCCGCAGAAGATCAGACGGCTGGTGCGAAGAATCTGATCCCGATCGCGAAGACGACGAAGCCTGCCGCGTTCACCAGCAACAGCCTGTTCATGCGCCGGCGCATGGCCTGTGTCTCAACATCGCGGGCGACCGAGATGTTGAGCACGGTGTGGACGATCATCGCCTTGCGCGGCAGGCCGCTGGTGTTCTTCAGCCCTTTTGAGCGCGCCTCGATGCGGTAGCTCAGCCTGATCGCCTGGATGAAGACGGCGAGCATCACCACTGCCCACACGCCGCCGAAGATGCCGATCCCCATGGATTACTGCTGGATCTCGCTCTGCACGCGCTTGACGATGCGCTGCTGCGCCGCCTGCAATTCCGGCGTCACCGTCGCGAGATAGGCCTGCGTGAAGGCCTGCGTCTTCAGCAGGATCGCCTCGCCTTCCGGCGTCGAATAGAAGGCGATCATCGTCTCCAGTTCCTGCAGCGTGAATGTCTTGGCCGCCGCGTCGATCATCGCCGCCTCGATGGCCGGCAGGAGCGCCCCCATCTCCTCCTGGATGATGGCGATGAGCTGGTCCTTCTTGTCGGCCGGCAGGTTGGCGCCACCCATGGCGTTGAGCATCGGCTCGATCACGCTGACCATGTCGCGCACCGATTTCTGCACGCTCGGCAGCTTCACGTAGCGCTCGGCGGCAGCACGCGTGTCGTCCTGGGCAGCCGCGCCGAACGCAAACGCCATGGACATGCATGTCGCAATCAGGATCGTTCGCAGCATCTTCCTGTCTCCTTTGAGATCGACGTGCGTTCAGGCTTGCGGTTTCTGCACGACCTGCTCGATGGCCCCGAAGATAGAGTGGCCGGCCTTGTCCTTCATCTCTATGCGCACCGTATCGCCGAAGCGCAGGAAAGGCGTCCTCACCTCGCCGGTGGTCAGCTTCTCCACCGTCTGCATCTCGACGATGCAGGAATAGCCGACGCCGCCATCGGCGATTGCCTTGCCCGGCCCGCCGTCAAGCTTGTTGGAAACCGTGCCGGAGCCGATGATGCTGCCGGCGACGAGCGGCCGTGTCTTTGCCGCATGCGCGATGAGCGCGGGAAAATCGAACACCATGTCCACGCCCGCGTTGGCGCGGCCGAACGGCTTGCCGTTGACGTCGACACAGAGCGGCAGGTGCAGCTTGCCGCCATCCCACGCATTGCCAAGTTCGTCCGGGGTCACCGCGACCGGCGACAGCGCCGAGGATGGCTTGCACTGGAAGAAGCCAAAACCCTTCGCCAGCTCTTCCTTCGCCAGCTTTCGCAGGCTGACGTCGTTGACCAGCATGACGAGGCGGATGGCCTCGCGCGCCTGTTCGACGCTGGCGCCCGCCGGCACGTCATCGACGATGACCGCGACCTCGCCCTCCAGATCGATGCCCCAGGCTTCGTCGGCCATGACGATCGGATCGCGCGGCCCGAGGAACGAGTCCGAGCCACCCTGGTAGATCAGCGGGTCGGTCCAGAAGCTTGCCGGCAGGTCGACGCCGCGCGCCCGGCGCACCAGTTCGACGTGGTTCACGTAGGCCGAGCCGTCGGCCCATTGATAGGCGCGCGGCAGTGGCGCGTGCGCGTCATGCTCGTGGAAGCGCTGCGACGGCACCGAGCCAAGCTCCAGCGATTCGGCCAGCGCGGCGAGATGCGAGGACAGCCGGCCCCAGTCGTCGAGCGCCGCCTGCAGCGTGCGTGCAAGGAACGTGGCGTCGGTGCAGCGCGTGAGATCGCGGGAGACGACCACCAGCCTGCCGTCGCGCGTTCCGTCCCTCAGTGTCGCAAGCTTCACCGTTCAAGCCTCCCAATCCATGCAATTGCCGGCGTTCAGGGCCATTTGCCCTCCGGCGTGCCGTCGAACCGCTTCTTAAGATCCGTCCAGCAATCGATGTAGTCGTCCTGCAGCGTTTCCGCCTCTGCGGCGTAGCGCGTAAGCATCTGCGGGAAACGCGTTTCGAACATGAACGCCATTGTGTCTTCGAGCTTATGCGGCTTGAGTTCCACGGTCGAGGCCTTCTCGAAGCCTGTCGCGTCGGGGCCATGCGCCAGCATCATGTTGTGCAGGCTGACGCCGCCGGGCAGGAACCCCTCCTCCTTCGCGTCATACCTGCCGCGGATCAGCCCCATGAACTCGCTCATGATGTTGCGATGGTACCAGGGCGGCCGGAACGTATTCTCCGCCACCATCCAGCGCGGCGGAAAGATGACGAAGTCGATGTTGGCCGTGCCCTCCTCGCCGCTCGGCGCCGTCAGCACCGTGAAGATCGACGGGTCGGGGTGATCGAAGAGGATGGCGCCGACGGGCGAGAAGGTCGAAAGGTCGTATTTGTACGGCGCGTAGTTGCCGTGCCAGGCGACGACGTCGAGCGGCGAATGCCCAAGCTCGGTGGCGTGGAAGCCGCCGCACCATTTCACCGTCAGCCGGCACGGTGTCTCCTTTTCCTCGAACCACGCGACCGGCGTGCGGAAGTCGCGCGGGTTGGCGAGGCAGTTCGCGCCGATCGGCCCGCGGTCGGGCATGGTGAACTTGGCGCCGTAGTTCTCGCAGATGTAACCGCGCACCGGGCCATCCATCAGCTCGACCCTGAAGACCAGGCCGCGCGGCAGCACCGCGATCTCGCTCGGCTGCACTTCGATCACGCCCATCTCGGTCAGGAAGCGCAGGCCGCCCTGCTGCGGGACGATCAGCATCTCGCCATCGGCATTGAAGAAGTGCTCGTCCGCCATGGAGGCGTTGGCGGCATAGAGATGCGCCGCCATGCCGGTGTGGGTGAGCACGTCGCCTGCCGTCGTCATCGTGCGGATGCCGGTGATGAAATCTGTCGGCTCGGCGGGGATCGGCGTCGGGTTCCAGCGCAGCTGTCCGAGCGCCAGCGAATGATCAGCCGGGTTCGGCGCCGACTTCCAGTGCGGCAGAGAGGCCGCCCTGAAGCGCCCGGTATGCTTCACGCTCGGCCGGATGCGGTAGAGCCAGGAGCGTTCGTTCATGCCGCGCGGCGCGGTGAAGGGCGAGCCGGAGAACTGCTCGGCATAGAGGCCGTAGGCCGGGCGCTGCGGCGAGTTGCGGCCCTGCGGCAGGGCTCCCGGCAGGCTCTCGGTCTCGAAGTCGTTGCCGAAGCCCGGCATGTATCGAAACGCCATGGCCGTCTCCTCCGATTGACGTTGATGGTTGCGAGTGTAACCATCGATTTTGTAACCATCAACGCGCCCGGATGTACCATGAAGGACGAGCAACTGGCGCTGGAGCATTTCCTGCCCTATCGGCTCAGCCGCCTGTCGGAACAGGTCAGCCGCAGCTTCTCGGCCATCTACAGGGAACGTTTCGGCCTCACCCGGCCGGAATGGCGCACGCTCGCCACGCTGGGCGAGTTCGGCCGCACCACGGCGACCGCCATTGGCGCCCATTCATCGATGCACAAGACAAAGGTGTCGCGCGCCGTTGCCGCGCTGGAAAAGCGCCGGTGGCTGAAGCGCATCCCGGACGACGCCGACCGGCGCGTCGAGCATCTCGAACTGACAAAGGCCGGAAGCGACGCCTATCGCGAACTCGTGCCGGTGGCGCGCGCCTTCGGGCGGAAACTCGAACGCGCACTCGGTACTGTCCGCTTCGCGGAATTCGATCGGGGACTCGACGCGCTGGAAGCGTTCCTGCGCTCCGAAGCCGGCGGCAACGACGCTCCGACGTAGCTTACTGCTGCTGCATGAAGTCGGCGCAGGCCTTCTTCTGCTTGCGGGTCGACGAGCGCGTGATGCCCTTGCACGGGTTGGCCGCCTTCTTCTCGTCCTTGGCGTCCTGCTGCTCGGTCACGCGGTCGACACTGCGCTCGGTCGCGCCATCGGAAGCGGCGCGCGCCGGCAGCGTGGCGAAGGCCAGGCCGGTGCAGAACACGATGGACAGGGCGACGAGCGCTTTCATGGGCGGGCTCCCGGAAATCAATCGATGGGGAAGTTATAGGTAAAGTTCGGCCCGATTGTGAACGACTTCGCGCTCAGCGCCGGAATGCTCGAATAGCTGCTGTCGTAGTTGACGCTCATGCCGACGTAGAAATCGCCAAAGGTCTTCGACAGCGTGGCGCCGGCGCCGAAGAAATGGTCGACGCGTTCGCGGAAGACGAAATGGCGGTAGCTATAGCTGGCGCTCAGATAGGCATCGAGGCCGGCGACCGAGAAGGACAGGCCGACCGACGGGTTGAGCGAATAGCGGTCGAGCGAGCGCACATCGGCGAAACGGCGCGCATAGGTGAACGCCAGCCGCAGCGCCAGATCGTCGGTCAGGTCAATGCTGCGGTCGATGCCGATGCTGACGTCGGTCAGATTGTAGATCAGCCCGGTGAGTTCGCCGTCGAAGACCGACATGTTGGCCGCCTTGAGACGCAGCTTGCCGAGCGGCGTGGCCTGGTTGAGCTGCCCGGAGAAGCGCAGGTAGTTCAGGTCGAAGCTCGGATAGAGCGGATGTCGCTCGTGGATCGCATCGGCCGAGAAGATATAGCCGACCCCGTCGCCGAGCCGGCCGCTCATCGTGCCGGACAGGGTGGCGCCGAGATAGGGGTCGGCGACGCCCGTCTCCGGATTGACGATCACGGTCGGCGCAAGGTCGAGCGAGAGCCCTAAATCCGGCGGCTCGGCCTGCGCTGCGCCGGCGGCAAGCGTCAGCGCAACCATCAGGCAGGCCGGGCGCAGCCGCACGCGACTATCCTCACAGGCTGTGCATGAAGCGGCGCAGGTAGGGGTCGAAAAGCGCGGGCGCCTCCCAGAACGGTGCGTGGCCAATGCCTTCGAGGTCGTAGACCTTGTCTTCCCACAACCGGTCATAGGCGAGCGAAGCGATGTATTCGTTGTTGATGAACTCGTCCTCGGCGCCGTTCACGATCGCCAGCGGCACGCGCGAATGCTGCGCGGTGGCCTTCTGGTCGCATCCTTTGCCGGCGAGCGCGCCCTTGATCATGTTTTCGCGCGCGCGGCCGTCGGTGCGGGCGACCGCGTCGCGCAGGAACGGCTCGAACGGCGCGTTCACGCCGCAGGTCGAGCGGGCGTAGTTCTCGACATCCGTCGGGCTGAAATCGCGCTGGCCGGCGAGCCCCATATGCGGCGACGGCACGAAGCCGGCAGCGAGCCCGTCAGGCCCCTTGGCGATCGGCGGCGTGCCGCTGATCATCAGCCCGGTCACCGCGTCCGACGCCGCGATCATGTCGATGCCGATATGGCCGCCGAGCGACCAGCCGAGCACGGCGTATTTCGAATGGCCGAGAGCCTGCATCACCTGCAGCGCGGCGTCGGCATAACCCGGCATCGTGTAGGTGCGCTCTGGATCGATGGCGTCAGCCGAGCGGCCGTGCCCGGGGAGATCCATCGCGACGCAGTGGAACTCGCGGCCGATGGCGCCGTTCAGCTGGTTGCGGAACACCTCCTTGCAGGAGGAATTTCCGTGAATCATCAGCAGCACCGGACCCTGGCCGGGGCTCGTCGTCACGGCAATGCGGCAGTGGCTGGTGTCGACCGTCGTCTCGTTCATTCGGGCTGTTCCCCACTGTGGCCGATTCACGGCCGTTTCAGCGGACAATCGCGCAGAAGCGCAGGGAACTCAATCGGAAGGCTTCAGTCGGCCCGCTTCGGGTATTCGCGCACCGGCGGAATGCGGTGGACCACCAGTGCGATGGCGATGAGAATGACGCAGGCGATCAGCACGATGGCGAACAGCTTGAGGCCGTGCAGATCGTCGCCGAAGGCCATGATGGGGATGGCGCCGGCCGGCGGATGCGTCACACGCAGCGCCCGCATGGCGACCACCGCAACGCCGACGGCGACGGCGGCGGCCTGCCACTCCAGCGGCACGAGAAAGAACGCGACCTCGCAGCAGAGCGTGCCGACCAGATAGCCGAGCATGATGTTGATCGGCTGCGCCAGCGGGCTCGATGGCTGGCCGAAGAGCAGCACGACGGTGGCGCCGAGCGGGGCGATCAGCAGCGGCAGGTCGGTCAGGATCGCCAGTTCTCCGACGGCGAGCATGCCGAGGATCGCGCCGATCCCGGCCTTCACGTTGGAGCGCTGATCGACTGCCGGCTCGTGGCGGATCAACAGGGTGCGTAGCAATTCGCGCATGCTTCGTCCGATGCCCGCAAACATGGCCCAGCCGACAGGGCCACCCGCCGCCGCCCTACCAGTCCATCACCACCTTGCCGGAATTGCCGCTCTTCATCGCCTCGAAGCCGGAGATGTAGTCATCGACGCCGATGCGGTGCGTAATCAGGCCGGATACGTCGAGCGGCCCCTGCACCAGCGCAATCATCTTGTACCAGGTCTCGAACATCTCGCGGCCATAGATGCCCTTCAGCGTCAGCATCTTGAAGATCACCTTGTTCCAGTCGATGGCGAAGCCGGTCGGCGCGATGCCGAGGATGGCGACCTTGCCGCCATTGTTCATCGTGTCGATCATGTCGCGGAAGGCGACCGCCGAGCCTGACATTTCCAGCCCGACGTCAAAGCCTTCCTTCATGCCCTCTTCCTTCATCACGTCGGCGAGCTTCTCCTTCGAGGCATCGACGACGTGATGGATGCCGAGCTTCTTCGCCAGCGCCAGCCGCACAGGGTTGATGTCGGTGATCACCACCTTGCGAGCGCCGACGGCCTGCGCGACCAGCGCGCCCATGATGCCGATCGGCCCGGCGCCGGTGACCAGAACGTCCTCGCCGACCAGATCGAAGGAGAGCGCGGTATGCACGGCATTGCCGAGCGGGTCGAAGATGGCGGCGATCTCATCGGGAATGTCGTCCGGGATCGGCACGACATTGTGCGACGGGATCACCATGTATTCGCCGAAGGCGCCCGGGCGGTTGACGCCGACGCCCAGCGTATTGCGGCAGAGGTGGCCGCGGCCGGCGCGGCAGTTGCGGCACTGGCCGCAGACGACATGGCCCTCGCCCGAAACGCGCTGGCCGACATGGTAGCCGGTCACCGCCGCGCCGAAGTCGGCGATGGTGCCGACGAATTCATGGCCCGTCACCATCGGCACCGGCACGGTCTTCTGCGCCCACTCGTCCCAATTGTAGATGTGCACGTCGGTGCCGCAGATGGCGGTCTTCCTGACCTTGATCAGCACATCGTTGGGACCGATATCCGGAACCGGCACCTCCTCCATCCAGATGCCGGGTTCGGCCTTGGCCTTCACCAGTGCACGCATCATGTTGGACATCAGATCACTCCAGATGCTCAGCGAAACCTTCGAACGCCTCTGTCATAACATGCCGAGTTCCCGGCCGACCGCCGCAAACGCCTCGACGGCACGGTCGATGTCATCGAAGGAATGCGCCGCCGACATCTGCGTGCGGATGCGAGCCTGTCCCTTGGGGACGACGGGGAAGGAGAAGCCGACCACGTAGATCCCACGCTCCAGCATCTTGGCCGCCATCTCGCCGGCCAGAGCGGCATCGCCGATCATCACCGGGATGATCGGATGGCCGGCGCCGGCCAGCCTGAACCCGGCTCCTGTCATGGCCTCGCGGAAACGGTTGGCGTTGGCATAAAGCTTGCGGCGCAGATCGTCTCCCTGCTCCAGCATGTCGAGCACCTTCAGCGACGCACCGGCAATGGCCGGCATGAGTGTGTTGGAGAACAGGTAGGGACGCGAGCGCTGGCGCAGCCAGTCCACCACCTGCTTCCTGCCACTGGTGTAGCCGCCGGACGCGCCACCCAGCGCCTTGCCGAGCGTGCCGGTGACGATGTCGACACGGCCCTCGACGCCGCAATGTTCCGGCGTGCCGCGTCCGTGAGCGCCGACAAAACCGATGGCGTGGCTGTCATCCACCATCACCATCGCGTCGTATTTGTCGGCCAGGTCGCAGATGCCCTTCAGATTGGCGATGATGCCGTCCATAGAGAACACGCCGTCGGTCGCAATCAGGCGGAAGCGCGCGTCGGCGGCTTCCTTCAGCCGAGCCTCCAGCTCGGCCATGTCGTTGTTGGCATAGCGGTAGCGGCGCGCCTTGGAGAGCCGCACACCGTCGATGATCGAGGCGTGGTTGAGGGCGTCGGAAATGATCGCGTCTTCCTCGCCGAGCAGCGTCTCGAACAGGCCGGCATTGGCGTCGAAGCACGACGAGTAGAGGATCGTGTCCTCCATGCCGAGGAAGCCGGAGAGCTTCGCCTCCAGCGCCTTGTGCTCCTCCTGCGTGCCGCAGATGAAGCGCACCGAGGCCATGCCGTAGCCATAGCGGTCGAGCGCATCCTTGGCCGCTTCGCGCAACGCCCCGCTGTCGGCGAGGCCGAGATAATTGTTGGCGCAGAAATTCAGCACCTTTCGGCCGCCGACTTCGATCTCGGCCGACTGCGTCGACGAGATCACCCGTTCGGATTTGTACAGCCCGGCCGACTTCAGCCCGGCCAACTCGGTGTCGAGATGCGAAAGGAAGGTTCTGCTCATCGCGGGCTCCGGAATGCCGACAAAATGGCGCGTGAACAGGTAGGGCCCGCAGCCGCTCCAAGCAATCGCAAATGCGACCGCCACGGGTCGCGGGCCCGCAAGATATGCAATCGTTCGGCTCGTCGGGTTTCTGGCAAGCAAATCTTAGGACTGCGGCCTCAGGATTGTGGCTCACGAGGTGGAGACACGTGACTTGACCGCGGAACTTCCCGACAGGGAGGAGCAGGACGCAATCCTGTCCATGCGGATGGATGCGATGCTGAGCTCGTCCCCGGCGTCATTCCTGAGCCTCTTCGGCGCGCTGTTCGCGGTCTATGTCTACTGGGCGCCGCCGACCGCCGTCGGTCTGATCGTCTGGTCTGCCTGCATCGCGGCGATCGCGTTTGCCAATCTCGCGTCGACCATACTCCATGCCCGCAACTTGCCAACCGGCTGGACGGCACACTCCTGGGCGCGCTTCGTTTCGGTCATGCATCTGCTGTCGGGACTGACCTGGGGCGTCGGCGGCGGCTGGATGCTGAGTTTTGCCGACCAGCACCAGGCCCTGCTCACCATCACGATCGGGTTGGCGGCCGTGACCGTCTCGATCCCGTCGGTGGTGCATTTCCCGGCGTACAATCTCTTTCACCTGCCGATCTTCTGGTCGTACGCCATCGGTCTCGTCTTCAGTTCGCTGCAGTTCAACTGGCTGATCGCGATAGGCTTCTTCCTGCTGGGTGCTTTCTCGTGGCTGATCGGCCGAGGCCTTGGCGACCAGCTTTCAAACGCGCTCAGGCTTTCCTTCGAGAACAGGCGGCTGGCGGAACGGCTGGAGGAGCGCACGGCGGCGCTCGAAGCGGCCAACCGCGAACTGGAGATCGAGAGCCATACGGATCCGCTGACTGGCGTTGCCAACCGTCGTCAGCTGATGACCTTCGCCCGCGCCGTTCGCGGCCGCTGTGCGCTGCTGGTTGTCGATATCGACCATTTCAAATCGTACAATGACAGTTTTGGACACGTCGAAGGCGACGCCTGCCTTGTGGCGGTGGCAGAGACGCTGGAGCGCAGCGTCAGGCCGAACCAGGATCTGGTTGCGCGCCTTGGTGGCGAGGAATTCGCGGTTATCCTCACCGACGTCAGCGCCGAGCACGCTGCCGATATGGCGGAGCGGATGCGCGCCAATGTCGAGAAGCTTCACAAGGGCCGCAAGGGCGGCAGCTGGCGTCTGGTTACCGTCAGCATCGGCCTGTCCATACGCACATCCGAACAGCACAAATCGCTGGCGGTGATGATGGAGGAGGCCGACGCAGCCGTGTATCGGGCGAAAGCAGGCGGCCGCAACCTCGTCTGCGGCGATGGCGTCGCACAGGACCGCAACGTCGCCTGAGTATTTGCCGGTCGGAGATTCGGGCGCGGTCTGCTGCCGGACTGCCGGTCCAGCTTTAGAAAAAGCGACCAGCACAACCGCCGCTTCCTTCGCCGCGCTGTGGCGCGCCCTGCGCTAGTCTGCGCTCGACCGCAGGAGCCGCGCATGGCCGGACTTTCCGACGACACGATCGCCAGCATCACGCTCTACCGGCAGTGGCAGCCGTTTCGCGACGGCACCTACACCTGCTCGGGCGGGCGCAGCGCGGAAGGCTTCGATTCCACCATCGTCGCGATCGAAACACGCGACGGCGTTCGCGGTTATGGCGAGACGGCGCCGCTCGGCGCCTTCTACGACCCGGCCTTCGCCGAGGGCGCACGCGCCGCAATGCGCGAGCTGGCGCCACGCCTCATCGGCGGGCGCGCGTCCGGCATCGAGGCGCTCTATCGCCGCATGGACCTGCTGCTGAAAGGCCATGGCTATGCCAAGGCCGGCATCGACATGGCGCTGTGGGACCTGCTCGGCCGCCGCACCGGCCAGTCGCTCGCCGCCATGACCGGCGGCGCCGACGGCACCACCATCCCGCTCTACCGCTCTGTGGCGCAGCAGGCGCCCGATGCGATGGCAGCCCGCGCCGCGAAGTACGTGGCGGAAGGTTATCGCCGCCTGCAGGTGAAGGTCGGGCTCGACGTCAATGACGATATCGCCCGGCTGGAAGCCGTGCGCACCGCCATCCCCTCCGACATCGTGCTGTTCTGCGACGCCAACGCCAGCTGGGGCACGGCCGAGACGCGCCGCTTCCTGATGGCGACGCGGGCGCTCGACTACACGCTGGAGCAGCCTTGCGCGAGCTATGACGAGAACCTCGCCATCCGCCGCGCCACCGACCGCCCGCTCGTTCTCGACGAGACGATCGACACGGTCGATATACTTCTGCGCGCCATGTCGGATGGGCTGCTCGACGGCGTCACGATCAAGCTGGCGCGCGTCGGCGGGGTCAGCAAGGCGAGGCTGATCCGCGACATCGCGGCGGCCCGCAACCTCAAGATAACCATCGAGGATACGGGCGGCGCGCAGCTCGACACGGCCGCCTATTCGGCGCTGATGCTCTCGACCCCCGAGCACCTGCGCCAGCACACCGTCGACTTCCACAACTGGGTGACGGTGTCGAACGGCGAGGCGCAGTTCGACATCGCAGACGGGGTCATGGCGCCCGGCCAGGGCCCGGGACTCGGCGTCGAGGTGGATGCAGGCGTATTCGGCGAGCCGGTGTTCCGGGCGGAATAGTCCGCCCTAGTCGCCCATCACCGCGTCGAGGCCACGCCTGAGGCCAACGAAGCTGGAGACCTTCCTCGCCGCAAGCAGCGTGCCCGCCACATAGGGCGCGGCCGACGAGCCGGCGTCGTGGCGGATGACGAGGCGCTCATTGTCGGCGCCGAACACCGCCTCGCAGGACAGCACGAAGGATGGCATGCGCAGCGAGTGCACCTGCACGGGCGTCGCGCCAATGGAGCCGCCGCGCGTCTCGCGAACGCCCGACAGGTCGCCGACCGGCTTCGAGGTCGCCGGCTGGCGCATGGCGCCGATCAGCTCGGCCAGTTCGCGGCCGGTGCCGGACGGCGTGTCGGCCTTGGACGGCGAGGCGTAGTCGATGATCTCCACATCGGCGACATATCGCGCGGCCTCGAGCGCGAAGCGGCGCAAGAGCGTCGCCGTGATCGAGAAGTTGCCGGCGGCGAGCACGCCGCGCCCGGCCTTGAGCGCCGCCGCGTCGATTTCGGCATAGTCCTCGCCCGACAGCCCGGACGTGCCGACGACCACGTGGCGGCCTGCAGCCAGCGCTTCCAGCGCATGCCCCTTCACCACGTGCGGCTTGGTGTAGTCGATCACCACGTCGGACGGCACCGCCAGCGCTTCGGCCAGCGTCGCGACGACGGTCACGCCGACCGGGGCGATGCCGCTGGCGGCGCCGGCGTCATTGCCGGCCGCCGAGCGGCTCACCGCGCCGGCCAGTTCGAGGTCGGGGGCTGCGTGCACGGCCGCGACCAGTGCCTTGCCGACCCAGCCCGTCGCGCCTGCGAGAACGATACGGGTCATGCGCTTCTCCTAGAAGAACGCCTGGATGCCGGTCTGGGCGCGGCCGAGGATGAGGGCATGCACGTCATGCGTGCCCTCATAAGTGTTGACCGTCTCCAGGTTCTGCGCGTGACGCATCACGTGGTAGCCGATCTGGATGCCGTTGCCGCCATGCATGTCACGCGCCTGCCGCGCGATGTCGAGCGCCTTGCCGCAATTGTTGCGCTTGACGATCGAGATCATCTCGGGCGCCATCTTGCCCTCGTCCATCAGGCGACCGACGCGCAGGCTGCCCTGCAGGCCGAGCGCGATCTCGGTCTGCATGTCGGCCAGCTTCTTCTGGTAGAGCTGGGTGCCGGCGAGCGGCTTGCCGAACTGCTTGCGGTCGAGGCCGTACTGGCGGGCGCGGTGCCAGCAATCTTCCGCCGCGCCCATGGAGCCCCAGGAAATGCCGTAGCGGGCGCGGTTGAGACAGCCGAACGGGCCCTTGAGGCCGGAGACGTTGGGCAGCAGCGCATCCTCGCCGACTTCCACGCCTTCCATCACGATCTCGCCGGTGATCGAGGCGCGCAGCGAGAGCTTCCCGCCGATCTTCGGCGCCGACAGGCCCTTCATGCCCTTCTCCAGCACGAAACCGCGAATCTGGTTGTCGTGCGCGGCCGACTTCGCCCAGACGACAAAGACGTCGGCGATCGGCGCGTTGGAGATCCACATCTTGGCGCCGCTGATGCGATAGCCGTTTGCGGTCTTCTCCGCGCGTGTCTTCATGCCGCCCGGATCGGAGCCGGCGTCCGGCTCGGTCAGGCCAAAGCAGCCGATGAACTCGCCGCTGGCGAGCTTCGGCAGATATTTCTTGCGCTGCTCTTCCGAGCCGTAGGCATGGATCGGATACATCACCAGCGAGGACTGCACGCTCATCATCGAGCGGTAGCCGCTGTCGATGCGCTCGACCTCACGCGCCACGAGGCCATAGGACACGTAACCGGCGCCGACGCCGCCATACTCTTCCGGGATGGTCACTCCCAGCAGCCCGGCAGCGCCCATCTCGCGGAAGATCGCCGGGTCGCTCGTCTCTTCGAGGTAGGCCTGCTCGACGCGGGGAGCGAGTTTCTCGGCCGCGAAAGCCGCCGCGGAGTCGCGGATCATGCGCTCTTCCTCGGTCAGCTGATCCTCGAGCAGGAACGGATCTTCCCAGACGAAGGAGGCAGCGCGGCTCTGGTCGTGTTGGTTCATCGGCGTGTCCTCGGCGTTGTGCACCACGCATTAAGTCGGGCTGTGCGGGGCGGCAAGCCAAATTTCAAGCTTGAAGCAATAGTGCATTTGAAGAAAACGCACCCGGATTTCTGCTGGGCCCGCTAACCACCGGAAACAAATGGTGGCACGCGATGGAACCCGCCGGCCCGCCTTTACCACCTCGTTAATCTATCGACTCGCAGGTTCGGTGGATACCGGGCAACCGGGCATTCGAGGGGCTTCCATGGCTGAGCAGACGCAACCGGCGACGGCGATCGCCGGCTCGGACCGACTCATTCTGCTGACGAAGAGCGCGTATTGGGTGGCGCTTGGCATCATCGCGGCGATGACGCTGGCGTCCTACCTGCTGCTGCAGTCGAAGATGTCCGAGCAGCAGCATGACGGGCGGCTCCTGACACTCGCGACGACGCAGAAGGCCCTGTCGCAGCGGATCATCTATCTTGCGAACGCCGCGCAGGCGGCCGAGCCCGGCAAGCGGCCCCCGCTGCTCTTCTCGCTGCGCGAGGCGAACGGGGAATTCGAGCGCAACCACGAGCTGCTGCTGCAGGAAATGGGAACGGTGCGCAGCGGCGCCACCCGCAGTCCGGGAACGGTCGATCGTATCCTCTTCTCGGCGCCTTACCATCTCGACCATTTCGCCACCGGGCTCGCCAGCAGCGGCTGGCGCTTCGTTACCTCCTTTGAACGCGAGGTGGAGGGACGCTCCGGCTCCGTGCGCGAGACACCGCCACCACGGCTGGACGAGATCGTCGCCAATGCCACGCTCTCCGGCTACGATGCCCTCGCCAAGCAGTTCGATGAAGCCGCCGGCGAACGGCTGGACGGCACGCTGACGCTGCACGACATGCTGTTCTACGCCACCATCGGCGTCATCGTGCTGGTGGCGCTGTTCATCTTCCGCCCGATGTCGAAGCTTGTGCTGCGCAAGACGCAGGAACTGGTCGAGGCGCGCAATTCGATGGCGTTCATCGCCGTGCATGACGGCCTGACCGGGCTGCACAATCGCGCCTTCCTCAACGATCAATTTGGCGCGCTGATCAACGCGGCCGCGCGCCGAACCGAGCGGCTGGCCGTGCTGCAGCTCGACCTCGACCGCTTCAAGCAGATCAACGACACGCTCGGCCATGCGGCCGGCGACTACGTGCTGGTGGTGACTGCGCAGCGTATGCGCGAATCGTGCCGCGCCTCCGATCTCTGCGTGCGGCTCGGCGGCGACGAATTCGTCATGATCCTCTCCGGTGCCGGTTCGAGCGAGGACATTGCAACGCTTGCCCGCCGCATCCTCGACAAGATCAACCAGCCGATCACCTTCCAGGGCGCCACGATCCAGCCGGGCGCCAGCGCCGGCATCGCCGTCTACCCGGTCGACGCCGACACTGCCGGCGACCTGATCGTGCACGCCGACCTCGCGCTCTATTCGGCGAAGAAGCTCGGTGGCGGCAATTTCTCCTTCTTCTCCGACGAGCTCCGGCAGGAGCTCGAGCATCGCAAGCAGCTGGAGCGCGAGCTGAAGCTGGCCATCGCCAACGACACGTTCGGCGTCTACTTCCAGCCGCAGGTCTCGCTCTCCAACGGCGAGATCACCGGCGTCGAGGCGCTCGTCCGCTGGCCGCACGCGGAGCGCGGCATGATCTCGCCGGCCGAGTTCATCCCCGTCGCCGAGAAGGCGGGGCTGATGGTCGATGTCGGGCGCATCATCATGCGAAAGGCCATCGCAGAGGCCGCGGGCTGGTACGATGCCGGCATGAGTTTCGGCCGGCTTGCAATCAACATCTCCGGCACCGAACTGCGCGAAGACGATTTCGAGGACTTCCTGTTCGGCCTCATGGCCAAGGCCGGGCTGCCGCTCGACAAGCTGTCGCTCGAGATCGTCGAATCCGTCATCCTGGACGACGAAAAGACCGGCATCGCGTCGAAACTCCGACGCATCCGCGCCCAGGGCATCCATCTTGAGTTGGACGATTTCGGCACCGGCTACGCCTCGCTCAGCCACATCAATCCCAACGAGATCGACCGCCTCAAGATCGACCGCCGCTTCGTGCAGAAGATCCACCTGAACAACGACAACTCGAAGATCGTGCGCGCCATTACCGAACTGGCGCGGGGTCTCGGCATCTCCATCATCGCGGAAGGCGCGGAGACCGAGGACGAGCTCAACTCGCTGCTCTCCATTGGCTGCGATCAGGTGCAGGGCTACTCCATCGCTTTGCCCATGCCTGACGCTCAGGCCCGCGACTGGCTTGCCGCGCGCATGCCGAAGCGGGCGCAGTTGAAGGTGGTCGAGGGTGCGCGCGCCTGAAAGGCGGTCCGGCGCTCAGTCCGCCGTGAGGCGGGACAGGTCGCCGACCGTCCTGCCCTTCTCCATCAGGACGCAGTCGGGCGGGAAGTCCTGCACGATCTCAGCCTCCCGCTGGGCGGCATCGAGGAAGCGTGGCAACGCGTCCGCCAGCTCCGGCCGGATGTCGTGCAGCACCATCAATGTCCAGGCCGTGCGCGCGATGTCGGCCAGCGCTCGCGGCCCCCATTCCTCGTAAGGCAGTTTCCAGTCGCCCGGCACGCTGTTCCAGATCACCAGTGTGTAGCCATGGCCGGCGAGGTGAGAGACGGCGGCGTGGCTCAGCACATGCCGTCCAAGCTCGCCGCCACCGGCATAGGGCCGGAACAGCCGGCGCGGATGGACGAGGTCGCCCACAAGCGCCTCGGCCCCGTCAATTTCGGCGCGCGCGTAGTCTGCATCGGCGCGGCCGAAAGGCGTCTCGTGATGCATCGTGTGATTGCCGATCCAGTGGCCCTCGGCTCCGGCCCGCTCGGCCAGCGCCCGCGCTGCCGGATCGAGCAGGCGCCTGCCGATGACGAAGAACGTCGTCTTCAGCCCGCGCCGCGCCAGTTCGTCCAGCACGCGGTCGGTGACGCCCGACACCGGACCGTTGTCGAAGGACAGCGTGAGGCGTTTCGTCATCCGAGCGATAGCGCCTACTTGCAGTCGAACTCCGACAGCCGCCAGTCGCCATTGCCGTTGGCGATGTCGGCGATCTTCCATTCGCCACCGACATTCTTCAGCGACCACACGACCGTGCCGTCGGCTTCCGGATCGTTGTCGAACAAATTGAAGGTGGCGGTGACGGTGGCATCGTCGCCGTTCACTTCCTCGGTCAGCTTCAGCGTCTTCGCCAGCTGCGCCTCGTCAAAGTCCTGCGCCGAGACCTGCAGCGCAAAGTCGATGCAGCCCATGCCCTCGCCTTCCTCGGCAATGCGGGTGTCGTTCTTCAGCTGCGTCAGCGCCGGGTCGGCAAAGCGATCGTTGAGCGCGCTGTCATGCACCACCGGCATCGGCTCGGTGTAGAAAAATCGCACCGCATCCGATGCGGGCCCGGCGGATGCCGTGCCGGACAGGGCGAGCAGCGCTGCCGCGCCGATCATGATCTTGTTCATCGAAAATCTCCCCTGCCCAAATCCTACTGCCCAAATCCTATTGGCACGACATTTCGGAAAGGCGCCAGCTTCCCTCGGCCTGACCGACGTCGAAGATCCGCCAGTCGGCGCCGACTTTCTTCAGCTCCCACACGATCTCGCGGTCGTTCTGCGGGTCGCCCTCGAACAGGCTGAAGCTCGCCGTCACCGTCGCCGTGTCGCCGTTCACGTCCTCCGAGAGCTTCAGCGTCTTCGCCACCATGGCGTCTTCATAATCCTGCGCGTCGAGAGCGAGGCCGAAGTCGAGACAGGGCTCCTCCGACTTCTCGTTGGCGTCGAGCACCGCCTTCGCCGGATCGACGAACTGGTCGCGGCGCGCCGGGTCATATTCGGCGCCGATGTTGGAATAGAAGTACTTCACCACCTCGGAAGGCTCGCCGGCAAGAGCCGGTCCGGCGACGAAGGCAAGGGCGAGGACGATGGGCAGGCGCATCAGCAGGCTCCAAAAGGGATTCGCAACCTGCATAGCACGCCTGCACCACCGCGGCATTTTTGCGATGCCCGCCCTGCCGTCAGCGCGGCAGGCTGCCGAGGCCTGCCAGCGTCGTGCGCACCGCCTGCTCCCAGCCGGTGTTCGGCTCGCTGCCGAGGAACTTCACTAGCCGGTCGTTGCGCATGCGCAGCGGCAGCGTCCAGAGGTAGCGCATCTCGCGCATCTCGCGGAACAGCGTGACGAAGGGCGACGCCAGCACCAGCGCCCACCATGGGAAGCGGCCGACCTTGATCGCCGCGTTGCCCGCTGCTCTGCGGATGGCCTCGACCATGCGCGTGCCGTCCGAATCCCAGTGGCCTTCCATGTGGAACACCGCAAAGGGCTCCAGTTCGTCGCGCCGCTCCACCAGCCGCGCCACCGTCTCCGCCACGTCGGGCAGGTAGGCCCACTGGTGGCCGACGCCTTCGCGGCCGGGATAGCTGATCGACGTCACCGGCTTGCCGGGCTTCACCAGCCCCTGGCTGAACCAGTTGTTGGCAGCGCGCGGCCCGAAGAAGTCGCCGCAGCGCAGGACCAGCGCCGACGCGCCGGCCCGGGAGGCATCGCGCAGCCGCTTCTCCATCTCGACGCGGATGGCGCCCTTGCGCGTCAGCGGATGCTGCGGCGCTTCCTCGACCGGATCGGCAAACGCATCGGGACCGAAATTGTAGACCGTGCCGGGGAGCACGATGCGGGCGCCGACCGCCTTTGCCGCGGCGATGCTGTTGTCCACCATCGGCAGCACCAGCTTCTCCCAGTCACGATAGCCGGGCGGGTTGACCGCATGCACGATCACCGCGACGCCCTGCGCGGCACGCATCACGCTGGCTGCGTCCATCGCATCGCCGGCGATCCAGACAGGGCCGGCGCCCTTGCCCGGCCAGCGCGCCGCGGCCTTCCCGACATCGCGCACCAGCGCCTTCACCGTCCAGCCGCGCTTCAGCAGCGCGCTGGCGATTTCGCCGCCCACGCCGCCATTCGCCCCGAGCACCAGTGCCGTCTTGTCCATCGCGTTCATCACTCATCTCCTCTTGTTGGATGAGGCGAAGATGGGCCGTCGCGGGCTATATAGGAATTGTCAATGATATCCGATCAGCTAGTATGAAATGTATGAGTCTCTCCAATACCGACTGGGAAAACCAGCGCGCCTTCCTCGCCGTCCTGCGCAGCGGCAGCCTGTCGGCAGCGTCGCGTCGGCTGGGGGTCGCGCAGCCGACTGTCCGGCGTCGGCTGGAGGCGCTCGAACACGCGCTCGGCACGGCGCTCTTCACCCGATCGCCGACCGGCCTCGCGCCCACCGACGCGGCGCGGGAACTCGGCGCGCATGCCGAGGCGATGGCGGCGGCAGCCGCCGCCTTCGAGCGGGCGGCATCCGGCGGGCCGGCCGAGATCGCCGGCACGGTGCGCATCACCGCCAGCGAGGTCATTGGCGCCGAAGTGCTGCCGGCCATGCTCGCCGCACTGAAGGAGAAGCACCCGAAGCTGCGCTTCGAGGTGGTGTTGAGCAACTACACGCAGGATCTGCTGCGGCAGGAGGCCGACATCGCCGTACGCATGGTGCGGCCGGCGCAGGCCGCGCTGGTCATGAAGCATGTCGGCGTCGTCAAGCTGGGCATTTTCGGCCATCCCGACTACATCGTGGCGCATGGCGAGCCGCAATCGCTCGCCGACGCGGCCAACTTCACCATCATCGGGCCGGACCGGACACTGGAAGAGTCACGTGCCATCGCCGAGCGGCTCGGAACGCCTGCGGCGAAGCTGCTGTCGTTCCGCACCGACAGCCATCTGGGCCAACTCGCCGCCATTCGCGCCGGCGTCGGGCTCGGCATATGTCAGGTGCCGCTGGCGCGCCGCCAGCCGCTGCTCACGCGTCTGCTTGCCGACCAGTTTGAGGTGGATCTGCCGACCTGGGTGGTCATGCACGAGGATCTGGCGCGGGTGCCGCGCATCCGCGCCGCCTTCGACCATCTCGTCGCCAGCCTGACCGACTACTGCCGTTCGTCAGGCTGACGCCGCTACTTCACGTGGCCGGCCCGCACCTTGGCGGCCTGATCCTCGAAGAGCACGGCGCATCCTTCCTGATCCAGCGGCGATTTGAAGCCCGTCAGGATCCTGCGCGAGCAGAGGAACAGGGACGGCGTCGGCAGCGAATAATTGTCGATGCAGAGGTTTTCGATGAGCCCGCCCTGCTGCCCGTCGAGCAGCCAGGCGATGCATTTGCGGAAGAGCGGATCGTCGAACATCGCCTCGCGCCCGCCCTGCCCCTGTGCAGTAGCCGGCAG
>JBFXFO010000053.1:0-22448 GCA_050178915.1 Rhizobiaceae bacterium
CTCTCCGGTCCCGCTGCCAGCCTGGTCGGCGCACGTCACATGACCGGGCTGGCCGACGCCATCGTCTCCGACATTGGCGGCACCACCACCGACGTCGCCATCCTCGAAGGGGGGCGGCCGCGTCTCGACCCGGAGGGCGCCACCGTGGGCGGTTTCCGCACCATGGTCGAGGCCGTGGCCATGCACACATTCGGCCTCGGCGGCGATTCCGAGGTCGCGCTGGAGGAGGGCGGGCTGAACCCGCGCATCCTGCTCGGCCCGCGCCGGCTGGTGCCGCTCTCGCTCGCCGCGGTGGCGCATCGCGAACCGGTCATCGAGGCGCTGGAACGGCAGCTGCGCGCCCCGAACACCGGCCGCATGGACGGTCGCTTCGCGTTCCGCACCGGCGTCCCGGAGCGGCTGGCCGCCGGTCTCGCTCCGGCCGAGGCAAAGCTCTACGCGCAGATCACGCCCGAGCCGCAGGCGCACGACCGGCTGCTCACCTCGAATGCGCAGCTGGCGACCTTGAACCGGCTGGTGTCGCGCGGACTCGTGCATGTCGCCGGCTTCACCCCTTCCGACGCCGCCCACACGCTCGGCCGCCAGTCCAACTGGGATGTCGAAGTCGGTCGCCTCGGCGCCGAACTGTTCGCGCGCCGCAAGGACGGTCGTGGCCAGCCGATCGCGCCGACGCCTGAAGCGCTGGCCGAACGCGTGCTGGTGGCGCTCACGCGCTTCTCGGCCGAGGTCATCCTGCAGACCGCCTTCGAAGAGGACGGGCTCGACGGCGCCGCGACCGTCGCGCATGCGCTGGTGCAGCGCGCCGTCGATGCGCATCCCGGCATCGCGCGGCTGTCGGTCGCGCTGGATCGCCCGGTGATCGGCATCGGCGCGTCGGCGCCCTTGCACTATGCCGGCCTGCCGCCGCTCGTCGGCAATGCCTGCGAGGTCCCGCGCGACACCGACGTCGCCAATGCGCTCGGCGCGGTGGTGGGGCAGGTGCGCGTTGCGGTGGAGGCGCTGGTGACGCAGCCGAAGGAAGGGCTGTTCCGCGTCGCCATCGGCGCGCACGTGCAGGACTTCATGAGCGAGGAAGCCGCGCTCGCCTCCGCTGAGGCCGAGGCGCGTCGCCTCGCCGCTCAACGCTCGGACGAAGCAGGTGCCGACACCGCCGAGGTCGAGGTGGCGTTCGACCTGAAGACCGCGACGGTGGAAGGGCAGCGCACCTTCATCGAGGGGCGCGTCATCGCCACCGCCGCCGGCCGCCCGCGCATCGCCGTCTGAAGCCTAAGCCTTGTAGAGCCGCACCGGCTTTTCGCTCCGCTTCAGGACGCCCTTGGCCTCGAGGTCGAGCTGCACGCATTTGACCCACCAGCCGGCCTTTTCTCCACCCGGAAACAGATCCTGCGGCAGCTTCGGCACCACTGCGCTCTTGATGTCAGCGGGCGTCACCCCCGGCGCTGCCTTTGGCAGAACGGCCAGCATCGCGATCTTCATCGCCTCGTACTTGCCGGCATCGACCTTGTAGACATGGTCGGGCGACACGATGTTCTGAACTTCGATCGTTGGACCCTTGGCCATGCGCGCTACTCGGTTCGGCGGATTGAACATAGACCATTGCCGTGGCGCGGCCAGTGCGCAGCCGAGGCAAATCCCTGCCTGAATTGACCCGCCCGTGCGGTCATGCGATTTGCCCGTGCAAATCCTTTCTCCAGACGGGCGCGCTCACAGATGACGGACAGGATCGACAGGAACGGCCTCGGCGTGGCTGCGGAACTCGTCCGCTTCATCGAGGACGAGGCGCTGCCCGGCACCGGGGTCGAGGCGGCTGCTTTCTGGAAAGGCTTTGCCGACATCCTGCGCGACCTCGCGCCGAAGAACCGGGCGCTGCTGCAGCGCCGCGACGATCTGCAGGCGAAGATCGATCACTGGCACCGCGAGCACGGCGCTCCCGTCGATCTCGGCGTCTACAAGGCGTTCCTGAAAGAGATCGGTTACCTGCTCGAGGAAGGCCCGGCCTTCAAGGTCGAGACAGCCAACGTCGATCCCGAGATCGCGACGATCGCCGGTCCGCAGCTGGTCGTGCCGGTGATGAATGCGCGTTATGCGCTGAACGCTGCCAATGCGCGCTGGGGTTCGCTCTACGACGCACTCTACGGCACCGACGCGATTTCCGAGGCTGACGGCGCCGGGAAGGGGTCGGGCTACAATCCGAAGCGCGGCGACAAGGTGATCGCCTGGGCGCGCAAGTTTCTCGACGAGAGCGTGCCGCTCGCCGATGCGAGCTGGACCGAGGCGAAATCCTTCGCCGTCGAGGCGGGCGCGCTTGCGGTGACGCTCGCCACCGGCAGCAAGACCGGGCTGAAGCGCCCGAAGCAGTTTGTCGGTTATGTCGGCGACGCCGCCGCGCCGTCGCAGTTCCTGCTGCGCAACAACGGCATCCATGTCGAGGTGCTGATCGACGCGACTTCGCCGATCGGCAAGGGCGATCCGGCGCACATATCGGACGTGTGGCTGGAGTCGGCCATCACCACGATCATGGACTGCGAGGATTCGGTCGCGGCCGTCGATGCCGAGGACAAGGTCGTCATCTACCGCAACTGGCTCGGCCTGATGAAGGGCGACCTGACCGAAGAGGTGTCGAAGGGCGGCAAGAGCTTCACGCGCAAGCTGAACCCGGACTTCGACTACACCGCGCCGGACGGCTCGACGGTCACCGTCAATTGCCGCTCGCTGATGCTGGTGCGCAATGTCGGGCACCTGATGACCAACCCGGCGATCCTGCTGGCCGACGGCACCGAGGTGCCGGAAGGCATCATGGACGCTGCCGTCACGGCGCTGATCGCGCTGCACGACATCGGGCCCAATGGCCGCCGCATGAACTCCCGCACCGGCTCGATGTATGTGGTGAAGCCGAAGATGCACGGCCCCGAAGAGGTCGCCTTCGCAGTCGAGATCTTCGGCCGCGTGGAGCGGATGCTCGGCATGCAGCCTAACACCATGAAGATGGGCATCATGGACGAGGAGCGGCGCACCACCGTCAATCTGAAGGAGTGCATCCGCGCCGCGAAAGACCGCGTCGTGTTCATCAACACCGGCTTCCTCGACCGTACCGGCGACGAGATCCACACCTCGATGGAGGCTGGCCCGATGATCCGCAAGGCGGACATGCGCGCTGCCGCATGGATCGGCGCCTACGAGAACTGGAACGTCGACACCGGTCTCGAATGTGGCCTCTCCGGCCGCGCCCAGATCGGCAAGGGCATGTGGGCCATGCCGGACCTGATGGCGGCGATGCTGGAGCAGAAGATCGGCCACCCGAAGGCCGGCGCCAACACCGCCTGGGTGCCGTCACCGACGGCGGCGACGCTGCACGCCACGCACTACCACAAGGTCGACGTGCATGCCGTGCAGGCCAGCCTGAAGAGCCGGCCGAAGGCGAAGCTGGACGACATCCTGTCGGTGCCGGTGGCGGTGCGTCCGAACTGGACGCCGGAGGAGATTCAGCGCGAGCTCGACAACAACGTGCAGGGCATTCTCGGCTACGTCGTGCGCTGGATCGACCAGGGTGTTGGCTGCTCCAAGGTGCCGGACATCAACGATGTCGGCCTGATGGAGGATCGCGCGACGCTGCGCATCTCATCGCAGCACATCGCCAACTGGCTGCATCACGGCGTCTGCACGCATGACCAGGTGACCGAGACGATGAAGCGCATGGCGACCGTCGTCGATCGCCAGAACGCTGGCGACCCGCTCTACGAGCGCATGGCGCCGGAGTATGATGGGGTTGCCTTCGCCGCTGCGCTCGATCTGGTGTTCAAGGGCCGCGCGCAGCCGAACGGCTACACCGAACCGGTGCTGCACGCGCGTCGGCTGGAGAAGAAGGCGGGCTAGGCTCGGTCGATCTGGTGTGAGTGAATTCTGAGTGCCGAACCTCCTCGCCATCGACACCGCCGCCCATCTCTGCGCGGCCTGCGTGTGGGACACAGACGCCAGCACGGAGCGCGGGCGCGCCGTGCTTGATCTGGGCAAGGGGCATGCCGAGCACCTGATGACGGTGACCGGCGAGGCGCTGGCCAAGGCCGGCATCGGATATCCCGATCTTGGCGCGATCGCGGTCTCGGTCGGGCCGGGCTCGTTCACCGGCGTGCGGGTCGGCGTATCGGCGGCGCGTGGGCTGTCGCTGGCGCTTGGCATCCCCGCCATCGGGGTCACCACGCTGGAAGCCATCGCAGCCGGGCACGATGACGGAAAACATGCGACCTTGGTGGTAATCGACGCCGGCCGCGATCATGTCTATGCTGCTGTTTACCAGTCGTTTTCCCGGTTGCGTTACGGTCCGGTCATGATCGCGTTCGATGACGCCATCGCCCTCGCCAGAGAGGGTGGGCTGATTCTGGCGGGCAGTGCGGCCGAAAAGGTCGCCTCCACCGCCGGCGGTGAACTTTTCATCGCCTCGCATGCCGGCACGGCCGACATCGCCGTCTATGCCCGCATCGCCGCTGCGCGTGGCGCTTCCGCGGAAAAGCCGAAGCCGCTCTATCTGCGGCCGCCGGACGCCAAGCCGCAGGCAAGCCACGTGCTGGCAAGGAGGCCATAGATGACTTTGTGGTTCCCCTTCCGCACCCGCCAGCCGGTCGACTACACGGTGATGCCGCTGCAGTCGCAGGACACCGCTGCGATGGCGCGGCTGCACCGTGAGGACTTCGTACGGCCCTGGAGCGATGGCGAGTTCGCTTCGCTGCTCGCGCAGGACACCGTGTTCGGCTTCTCGGTGCTGGAAACGGGCAATGGCAAGGCCGGTCCGCACGGCTTCATCCTGGCGCGGCACGCCGCCGACGAGGGCGAGGTGCTGACCGTGGCGGTGGCGCGCTCGCATCGCCGCCGCGGCCTCGGCTGGAAGCTGATGGATGCAGCGCTGCGCGAACTGCACATGCGGCGCGCCAAGGCGATGTTCCTCGAGGTGGACGAAACCAATATGCCCGCCATCGGGCTGTACAAGCAGCTCGGCTTCCACCAGGTCGGCGTGCGCCCCCGCTACTACGAGACCGCGGACAAGGCGAAGACCGGCGCGCTTGTCATGCGCCGCGATCTCCGCTAGCCAGACTGTTCTTCCCTTGCAGCCTGGAGCACGCTCGGCGCGATGATCGCCTCCCTTCGCATGGCCTGGGGTTTTGTCCTGGTCGCCCTGACCACGATCACGCTGGTCCCGTTGCAGGTGATCGGCATGAAGACCGGCTGGTTCAGCGCCTCGGTGCTGCCGATGCACTTCCATCGCATGGCGCTGAAGGCGCTCGGCGTGCGCGTGCGCGTCGTCGGTGAACTCTCAAGCCAGCGGCCGCTGATGATCGTCTGCAACCACGTGTCGTGGTCTGACATCCTGGTGCTCGGTTCGCTCGGGCGCTTCTCCTTCGTGGCGCGCGCCGACATGGCGACGTGGCCGGTCGTCGGCTATTTCAGCCGCCTGCAGCGCTCGGTTTTCGTCGAGCGTGACAGCCGCGGCAAATCCGGCGCGCAGACGCAGGAACTGGCGGCGCGGCTGAACGGCAAGGAAGTGATCGTCCTGTTTCCCGAAGGAACCACCGGCGACGGCAACTTCCTGCTCCCCTTCAAGAGCACGCTGTTCGGCGCAGCCCGCAACGTCGTGGCCGCCGGCGGCGTCGAGAAGATGCTGGTGCAGCCGGTGTCGATCTCCTATCCGCGCCTGCACGGCATGCCGACAGGCCGGCGCCAGCGCGCCCGCATCACCTGGATCGGCGACACCGACCTCGGACCGCATCTGAAGGGGCTGATGCGCAATGGCGGGCTCGACGCGGTCGTCCGCTTCGGCGAACCGGTGGAGTTCACCGGCTCATCCGACCGCAAGGAAGTGACGCGCCAGGCCGAGCAGCGCGTGCGGGAGTTGCTGGCGCAGGATCTGCGCGACACTGCCGCCTGGTCAGGTCACCGAAAAGCGTCTGTCCTTTGTCACATGGACGCGATAAAAGCCCGCCAATGGAAATGAATGAACGTGCCGGCGAGGCTGCCGAGCCCGCCGGGGTGCCGGTCGGTGCGGCGAGCCGCAAGGTCTTCGTGAAGACCTATGGCTGCCAGATGAACGTCTACGACTCGCAGCGCATGGGCGATGCGCTGGCCGCCGACGGCTATGTTGCGACCGACACGATCGAGGACGCCGATCTGGTGCTCCTCAACACCTGCCACATCCGCGAGAAGGCGGCCGAGAAGGTCTATTCCGAGCTGGGCCGCATTCGCCAGCTGAAGGCCGAGCGTGCGTCGGCGGGGCTGGAGACGGTGGTCGGCGTCGCCGGCTGCGTGGCGCAGGCGGAAGGCCACGAGATCATCCGCCGTTCGCCCGTGGTCGATCTGGTGATCGGCCCGCAGACCTATCACCGCCTGCCCGAAGCGGTGCGCAAGGTGCGCCGCGGCGAGCGGGTGGTCGAGACCGAATACGCGGTCGAGGACAAGTTCGAGCACCTGCCGCAGCCGTCGCGTGCCGACGTGGCAGGGCGTGGCGTGACCGCCTTCCTCACGGTTCAGGAGGGCTGCGACAAGTTCTGCACGTTCTGCGTGGTGCCGTACACGCGCGGCTCGGAAGTGTCGCGTCCGGTGGCGCAGATCGTGGCGGAAGCGGAGCGCCTGGCGCAATCCGGCGTGCGCGAGCTGACGCTGCTCGGCCAGAACGTCAACGCCTGGCATGGCGAGGGCGCCGGCCCGGATGGAACGACCCGCGACTGGGGGCTCGGCCGGCTGCTCTACCGCCTGGCCGAAATCCCCGGCATTGCGCGGCTGCGCTACACCACCAGCCATCCGCGCGACATGGACGATGAGCTGATCGCGGCGCATCGCGATCTGCCGGCGCTGATGCCCTACCTGCACCTGCCGGTGCAGTCGGGCTCCGACCGCATCCTCAAGGCGATGAACCGCCGCCACACGGCAGCCGACTACCTGCGGCTGATCGAGCGCATCCGCGCCGAGCGCGCCGACATTGCCATGTCGGGCGACTTCATCGTCGGCTTTCCCGGCGAGAGCGATGCCGATTTCGAAGCCACCGCGGAGATCGTGCGCGCCGTAGGCTACGCGCAGGCCTTCTCCTTCAAGTATTCGCAGCGCCCCGGCACGCCGGGCGCCGACCTGCCCGGCCAGGTGGCCGAGCCGGTGAAGGACGAGCGGCTGGCGCGGCTGCAGGCGCTGCTGACCGAGCAGCAGCAGCGCTTCACGGCATCGGTCGTCGGCCGCGACATCGACCTCCTGATCGACAAGCCCGGCCGCCGGCCCGGACAGATCGTCGGGAGGTCGCCGTGGCTGCAGCCGGTGATTGTTGATGAAACTGCCGGCCGAATCGGGGACATTGTCCCGGTGAGAATCACGCAGAACGGGTCCGGCACGCTGTTCGGGCAAGTTCGGCGCCAGCAGGCGACAGGGAGAGACGTTTGAGCGCCACGACGGGACTGAAGGCAGCGCCGCAGGGCGCGTCTGACATGGCGCACATCGTTCTCACCTTCGACAACAACAAGCTCGCCAGTGCCCTCTACGGCCAGTTTGACGAAAATCTCGCGCGGCTGGAGCAGAAGCTCGGCGTCGACATCCGCCCGCGCGGCAACCAGCTGAGCATCAAGGGCTCGCAGCCGGCGGCCGAGCAGGCGCGGCGCGCGCTCGATCACCTCTACTCGATCCTGCAGAAGGGCATCGAGATCGCACAGTCGGACGTAGACGGCGCCGTGCGCATGGCGATCGCCGCCGACGATCAGCTGACGCTGCCGACGCTGGAGCGCAAGGGCACCATGGCGGCGGCGCAGATCGCCACGCGCAAACGCACCATCTACGCACGTTCGCTCAACCAGGACGCCTACATGCGGGCGCTGGAGCGTTCCGAGATGGTGTTCGGCATCGGCCCGGCCGGCACCGGCAAGACCTATCTCGCCGTCGCGCATGCCGCGATGCTGCTGGAACGCGGCATGGTCGAGCGCATCGTGCTGTCGCGCCCTGCCGTCGAGGCCGGCGAACGGCTCGGTTTCCTGCCCGGCGACATGAAAGAGAAGGTCGATCCCTACCTGCGCCCGCTCTATGACGCGCTCTACGACATGATGGCGGCCGACAAGGTCGAGCGCGCCATCACTGCAGGGGCCATCGAGATCGCGCCGCTCGCCTTCATGCGCGGCCGCACGCTGGCGCATTCGGCGGTGATCCTCGACGAGGCGCAGAACACCACGCCGATGCAGATGAAGATGTTCCTCACCCGTCTGGGCGAGAACTCCCGCATGATCGTCACCGGCGACCCGACGCAGATCGATCTGCCCAACAACACCAAGTCCGGCCTGGTCGAGGCGCTGCGCATCCTCGACGGCGTGCCGGGCATCGTCAACGTCCGCTTCAACGAGAAGGACGTGGTGCGCCATCCGCTGGTGGCCGAGATCGTCTCCGCTTACGACCGCGAGGCCAAGGTGGCGCGTGGCCTGTCCATCGGCGAGGACTGAGCCGCCGCCATGCCGAAAAGCGCCGGGTCCTCGGCCGGAGAGGGCGATTTCACCCTCGCGCTGACCGTCGAGGCGGGCGACTGGGGCGAGCGCCGCAGGCTGCGCCAGCTGGCCAAGCGCGCCATCCGCACAGCCTTCGCCGAGACCGGCGCGGCGCCGCGGGGCGCCGAGGTGAGCCTGGTGCTCACCGATGACGCCCACATGCGCACCCTGAACGCCGCCTGGCGGGGCAAGGACAAGCCGACCAATGTGCTTTCCTTCCCGGCGATCCAGCTGAAGCCCGGCCAGCCGCTGCCGCCCATGCTTGGCGACATCGTCGTGGCCCACGAAACGCTGGCGCGCGAGGCCACCCTCGAAAACAAGCCTCTCGATCACCATCTGATACACCTCCTCGTCCATGGCGTGCTGCATCTGATGGGCTACGATCATGAGGTCGATGCGGAAGCCGAGGATATGGAAGGGCTCGAAAGCCGCGCTCTGGCGAGGCTTGCCATTCCCGATCCCCATGGCTAACAGCTAGAGCGCCATTTCTTGGCCAGGCCACGATGAACAGCGACAGTACGAAAAACGCCCCGGAAACCAGCTCCGGTGAGCCGCAGGCAGCAGGGGACGGACCCGCCACGGGCGGATCGGGCACAGCCGGTCCGAGTACCGGCGGGCAGCTGCCGGCGCCCGACCGCCCCAAGCTGCTCGAACGTTTCACGCGTCTTTTCCGCCAGCGCAATGGCGGCTCCAACATCCGCGAAGATTTGGAAGACGCGCTCGCCGTCACCGCCGAGGATCAGGAATCCTTCTCGCCGGGCGAGCGCGCCATGCTCAACAACATCCTGCGGCTGCGCGAGGTGCGCGTCGAGGACGTGATGGTGCCGCGCGCTGACATCGAAGCGGTCGAGATCAACACCACGCTCGGCGCCCTGCTGATCGCGGTGGAAAAATCCGGCCATTCGCGCATGCCGGTCTATTCGGAGAATCTCGACGACCCGCGCGGCATGGTCCACATCCGCGACGTGGTTGCCTACCTGACCCGCACCGCCCGATCGAAGAAGCCCGCGCGGCCGCGCAAGGGTTCGGCTGCTGCTGCAACTGCGACAGCGGCTGCGGAGACGCAGGAGCTCGACTTCGCCAATGTCGACCTGACCAAGACGATCGGCCAGCTGGAACTGATCCGCACCGTGCTGTTCGTACCGCCCTCCATGCTGGCATCCGACCTGATGACGCGCATGCAGGCCACCCGCACCCAGATGGCGCTGGTGATCGACGAGTATGGCGGCACCGACGGCCTCGTTTCGCTGGAAGACATCGTCGAGATGGTCGTCGGCGATATCGAGGACGAGCATGACGAGGACGAGCCGCTGGTGACAAAGGCCGGCGATGGCATCTTCATCGTCGACGGCAAGGCCGAGATCGACGACGTGGCCAAACTCATCGGCGACGATTTCGCGGCCGGCGAGCATGGCGAGACGGTCGATACGATCGGCGGCATGATCTTCAACGAGCTTGGCCGGGTGCCGGTGCGCGGCGAGGTGGTGCACCCCATCCCCGGCTTCGAGTTCCATGTGCTCGACGCCGATCCGCGCCGCGTGAAGCGTGTTCGCATCGTCCACGACCCGAAGGGCGAGCGCCGCCGCCGCGCCCGCACGGAAGCGCCCGAGACCACGCCGAGCGCCTGATCGCGGCAAGCGGACGGCTTCTGCCCTCCGGCTTCGGCTGGTAAACCTCTGCCCGGGTGATTCTCTCGTCTCAGGGCAGGGTATGGAGCGCCTCGCAGGGCGGATAATTTTGCTATGGGGCTGGCGGCGGCTTTTCGTCGCGTTCCTGGCTGGCGCTTTGGCGGTCCTTTCGGCCGCGCCTTACGATTTTTTCGCGGTCTGCTTCGTCTCGTTCCCCGTTCTGGTGTGGCTGCTGGATGGCGCCGCCACGGCGACGCGGCGCACGCTCGCCGGCCGGCTGCTGCCGGCCTTCGCCACCGGCTGGTGGTTCGGCTTCGGCTATTTCGTTGCAGGGCTCTGGTGGGTCGGCAAGGCGATGCTGGTCGAGGCCGACGCCTACGCCTGGGCGGTGCCCATTGGCGTTCTTGTCCTGCCCGCGATCATGGCCCTGTTCTACGGGCTGGCCGCCGCGCTGGCGCGGCTCGTCCGAAGCGACGGCATTGGCCGCATCGCCGCACTCGCGGCGGCCTTTGCGCTGTGCGAATGGCTGCGCACCTTCGTGTTCACGGGGTTCCCCTGGAACCCGATCGGCTACGCTGCCATGCCCATCCCGCCGCTGATGCAATCGGTTGCACTCGTCGGCATGCCGGGCATCAACGCGCTGGCCGTCTTCGTCTTCGCGATGCCCGCGCTGCTCGCCGCCCGCCGTCACCTGCGCACCGGCCTGGCGCTGGCGCTGATCGTCATCGCGGCGCATGCCGGTTACGGCTACTGGCGTGTTGCAAGGCCAGCGCCGGAACAGTCGCGCGCGCTGGCGTTGCGCATCGTCCAGCCCGCTATCGACCAGTCGGAGAAATGGGACACGGAGGTGCGCGACCGCATCTTCAAGACGCTTCTCGACCTGAGCGCGGCGCCTTCCGCCACTGGGCAGCCGCGGCCGGAACTGATCGTCTGGCCGGAAACCTCGGTGCCTTTCCTCATCACCGACAAGCCGCAGGCGCTGGTCGCCATCGCCGACCTCCTGAGCGACGGCCAGATGCTGCTGGCGGGCGTGGTGCGCGGCGAGCGCGATCCGTCGGCGCCGGATGGCGCGCGCTTCTACAACGCGGTTGCCGCCATCCACGACCGCGGCGAGATCGTCGATGCGGTCGACAAGGTGCATCTGGTGCCGGGCGGCGAGTACCTGCCCTTTGCCGAGTTGTTCGCGATGCTCGGCATCGAGCAGATTGTCGCAGGTCCCGGTGGGTTCTACGCCGGCGCCGAGCGTCATCCGATCAGCATCGCCGACGGCGTCACGGCGGCGGCCTTCATCTGCTACGAGATCATCTTCCCTGAACTGGTGGCCGCCGATGTCGGCGATGCCAACCTGATCCTGAACGTCACCAACGACGCGTGGTTCGGCAATTCGCCAGGCCCGTACCAGCATCTGCGGCAGGCGCAAATCCGCGCCGTCGAGGCTGGCCGGCCGCTGGTGCGCGCCGCCAACACCGGCATCTCCGCCGTCATCGACGCACGCGGCCGCATCCTCGACGCGCTGGCGCTCGATACGCGCGGCGCGCTCGACCTGTCGCTGGCCGTCGCGCGAGAAACGCCGCCTATCCGCTGGAATCCGATGCTCGTAGGGGCTATCCTGTGCGCGCTGATGGCGGCGGCAGCGTTGGCGACGGCCCGACGGCGCGGCGCCGATTGACAGGAGGTTACATTAGAGATTGATTGTAAAACTGCGCCGGAGCCGCCATCGCTTGTCTAGCGGCGCTTGACCCATGACGGCATATCTAACTGACTTTGTGCCATAGTCTGTCGCGCACAATCAAGAAAAACGGCGGTTAATATGGTCGAGAACAAGAAAAAACCAAATCCGATCGACGCGCATGTCGGGAGCAGGGTGCGTCTTCGCCGCAACATGCTGGGAATGAGCCAGGAGAGGCTGGGAGAAAGCCTCGGAATCACGTTCCAGCAAATCCAGAAGTACGAGAAAGGCACGAATCGTGTCGGCGCGAGCCGGCTGCAGGCCATCGCCTCCGTGCTCGACGTGCCGGTTTCCTTTTTCTTCGAGAACGCGCCCGGCGGCCAGCCGACGGCGGCAGCGGGCCTCGGCGAGGAAAGCCAGACGACTTTTGTCGTCGATTTCCTCAACAGCGCCGAGGGAATTCAGCTCAACCGGGCGTTCGCACGCATCTCGAACCCGCAGGTGCGGCGCAAGCTTGTCGATCTGGTGAAGACTCTCGCCGGCGACGTGCAGGAATAGATGCGAGGCCGAGCCTCGGCTCCTGTTGCCTGAAAGCCGCTTATCTTGCCGAATAGCGGCGATTCTGCCCGTTTTTTGCAGGGATGGAGCAATCCGTTCTCTTGACGCTCTCTTGCGCGCTGGCTAACTGGGCGCGCTTTTGCCGGGGGTGGGTCTTCGGCTCATTTTCCAGAGGGGTTATCCCGTGTCTGCTCGTCAGAACTATATCTTCACGTCCGAATCCGTTTCCGAAGGCCACCCCGACAAGGTGTGCGACCGCATCTCCGACGAGATCGTCGACCTCGTCTACCGCGAGGCAAAGAAGGCCGGCATGGACCCGTGGGACGTCCGCGTCGCCTGCGAGACGCTGGCCACCACCAACCGCGTCGTCATCGCCGGCGAGGTGCGCGTGCCGCCATCGCTGATGAAGACGGGCAAGGACGGCAAGCCGATCGTCAACCCGGCGAAGTTCAAGTCGGTCGCCCGCAAGGCGATCCGCGCGATCGGCTACGAGCAGGCCGGTTTCCACTGGAAGACGGCGAAGATCGAGGTGCTGCTGCACGGCCAGTCGGCCGACATCGCGCAGGGCGTCGACAAGGCCGCCGACGCGAGCAATTCGGAAGGCGCCGGCGACCAGGGCATCATGTTCGGCTACGCCTGCCGCGAGACGCCTGACCTGATGCCGGCTCCGCTGTACTACAGCCACAAGATCCTCGAACTGCTGGCCGCCGCCCGCCACAAGGGCGAGGGCGACGTCGGCAAGCTCGGCCCGGACGCCAAGAGCCAGGTCACCGTCAAGTATGTCGACGGCAAGGCCTCCGAGGTGACGCAGATCGTGCTCTCGACCCAGCACATGGACCCCAAGTGGGATTCCAAGAAGGTGCGCAAGGTGGTCGAGCCCTACATCCGCGAGGCGCTGGGTGATTTGCAGATCGCCAAGGATTGCAACTGGTACATCAACCCGACCGGCAAGTTCGTGATCGGCGGCCCGGACGGCGATTCCGGCCTGACCGGCCGCAAGATCATCGTCGACACCTACGGTGGCGCAGCCCCGCATGGCGGCGGCGCGTTCTCCGGCAAGGACACGACCAAGGTTGACCGTTCGGCGGCCTACGCCGCGCGCTACCTCGCCAAGAACGTGGTGGCCGCCAAGCTCGCCGACCGCTGCACGATCCAGCTCGCATACGCCATCGGCGTGGCGCAGCCGCTGTCGATCTATGTCGACCTGCACGGCACCGGCAAGGTTGACGAGGCCCAGCTCGAGAAGGTGCTGGCCGACGTCATGGACCTGTCGCCGTCGGGCATCCGCCGCCATCTCGACCTCAACAAGCCGATCTACGCCAAGACGTCCGCCTATGGCCATTTCGGCCGCAAGGCCGGCCGCGACGGTTCGTTCTCGTGGGAGCGCACCGATCTGGCAAAGACGATCAAGGAGGCGGTCGCCGCCTGATGGCACTGCGACCGTGACCACCGACCGTCCCAACCGGCCAGCCGGCGCCTTCTTCGGGCGCCGGCATGGCAAGACCATCCGGGCGCGGCCGCAGGCGGCGCTCGATCTGGCGCTGCCGCGTTACCAGATTGATCTGGCGCAGCCGGCGCCGGCCAGCCTTGCCGCGCTCTTCACCGCACCGGTAATGCAGGTCAGGCTGGAGATCGGCTTCGGTGGCGGCGAGCATCTGCTGCACGAGGCGCGGCGCTTTCCCGGGACCGGGTTCATCGGGGCCGAAGCCTTCGTCAACGGCATGGCCAAGCTGATGGCGGTGCTCGATCAGACGCCGCTGCCTAACATGCGCGTGCATGCCGACGACGCGGTGAAGCTGCTCGACTGGCTGCCTGACGCCTCGCTCGACGGCATCGATCTGCTCTATCCCGATCCGTGGCCGAAGAAGCGGCACTGGAAGCGGCGCTTCGTCAGCACGGAAAATCTCGACCGCTTCGCGCGTGTCATGAAGCCGGGCGGACGCTTCCGCTTCGCCTCCGACATCGACACCTATGTGAACTGGACGCTGCTCAAGGCCGGTGCCCACCCGGCTTTCGAGTGGCTGGCGGCGCAGGCCGACGACTGGCGCCGGCCCTACGAGGGCTGGCCGGGCACGCGTTACGAGGCGAAGGCGCTGCGCGAGGGCCGCACTCCGGCCTACCTGACCTTCCGGCGGACATGAAAAACCCGGCCTCCGAAGACGGGGCCGGGCTTCTCATTCGTTTCTGTCCGGCACTGGCCCTGATCCGAAAAATCGTCTCGGGCCCGTGCCTGGAAACGGCGAACTTGGCGGACGTGATGTCCGGTTCAACGTCTGGACGTGGCAGTCTCGGCGCGCGGCTGGCGGTCCTGACGGACAGCCGCGGCAGCGGCGAATGCATCGCCCATGATCGAGAGAACTTCGCCGAGGAACGAGGTCTTCGTCCTGGCAGTCATGACACATACTCTCTGTTTGTGTGACGTAGCGTATGTAGAGATTTGCATACGCGCGAGGAAGAGCGGGCGCGCATTTCAGCCATGCGCGCCGCGCATTTCTGATCGCCCGGTTGCTCCGACGTGATGCCGTGGCCGGGGTCCTGCGCCCGGCGGATACAAACCGCCTCGTCCGCCTTGCAATTGCGGGCCGAGGCGACTATATCAGCCTCAAATTCTTGGTCGGCATGACGAAGAGTGGGTCCACCCGGTCCCGCTCTTTTTTGTTACCGGCCGCTGGTTTGGAGCGGCAATGACGGAAGACGTGGCAACGGTCGGTGACGATCGCATCATCCGCGAAAGCGGCATCGATGCGCGCATCGCCAATGTCGTGGCGCCCGTGCTCAAGACCCTCGGCATGCGGCTCGTGCGCGTGCGCCTGTTCGGCCAGAACGGGCTGACGCTGCAGATCATGGCCGAGCGCGAGGACGGCACCATGGATGTCGAAGGCTGCGAGGAGGCGAGCCGTTCGCTCTCGCCGGTGCTTGACGTCGAGGATCTGGTCGAGAAGGCCTATCATCTCGAGATTTCCTCGCCCGGCATCGACCGCCCGCTGGTGCGCCGCTCCGATTTCGAGGCCTGGACCGGCCATCTGGTGAAGGTCGAGACGTCGGTCATCGTCGCCGACCGCAAGCGTTTCCGTGGCCGCATCACCGGGCTCGAAGGCGAGACGCTGGTGATCGAACGCGACCAGCCGGGCTATGGCGAGGAGCCGGTCGCGCGGGTCCCGCTCGAGGCGATCTCGGACGCGCGGCTGGTGCTCACCGACGAACTCATCCGCGACGCGCTGTCGAAAGACAACCGCGCCCGCAAGGAAGCGAAGAAGCGCCGCGGCGAGGACGTCGAAGGCGAAGACGAGATTCACGAAACCGGCGACGAAGGCTGAACGCCCGGTCGCCGCCTAGGGAGATAGACGATGGTAGTCAGTGCGAACAGGCTTGAGCTGCTGCAGATCGCCGATGCGGTCGCGCGCGAGAAGTCGATCGACAAGTCGATCGTCATCGCCGCCATGGCCGACGCGATCCAGAAGGCAGCGCGCTCGCGCTACGGTCAGGAGACCAACATCCGCGCCGACATCAACCCGCAGACCGGCGAGATGAAGCTGCAGCGGCTGATGGAAGTGGTCGAGGCACCGGAAGACACGGCCCGCCAGATCGCGCTGGTCGACGCCCGCGCGCGCAACCCGGATGCGCAGGTCGGGGACTACATCGCCGAGCAGCTGCCGCCGATGGAGTATGGCCGCATCGCCGCGCAGTCGGCCAAGCAGGTGATCGTGCAGAAGGTGCGCGAAGCCGAGCGCGACCGCCAGTATGACGAGTACAAGGATCGAATCGGCGAGATCGTCAACGGCACGGTGAAGCGTGTCGAGTACGGCAACGTGATCGTCGATCTCGGCCGTGGCGAGGCGATCGTGCGCCGCGACGAGCTGATCCCGCGCGAGAACTTCAAGTATGGCGACCGCGTCCGCGCCTATGTCTACGACGTGCGCCGCGAGCAGCGCGGCCCGCAGATTTTCCTCTCGCGCACGCATCCGCAGTTCATGGCCAAGCTGTTCACGATGGAAGTGCCGGAAATCTATGACGGCATCATCGAGATCAAGTCGGTTGCCCGGGACCCTGGCTCGCGCGCCAAGATCGCCGTGATCAGCCGCGACTCCTCCATCGACCCGGTCGGCGCCTGCGTAGGCATGCGCGGCTCGCGCGTGCAGGCCGTTGTCGGTGAGCTGCAGGGCGAGAAGATCGACATCATTCCGTGGTCGAACGATGCTGCCTCCTTCATCGTCAACGCGCTGCAGCCGGCGGAAGTCGCCAAGGTCGTGCTCGACGAGGACGCCGAGAAGATCGAGGTGGTGGTGCCGGACGACCAGCTGTCGCTCGCCATCGGCCGCCGTGGCCAGAACGTCCGCCTCGCCTCGCAGCTGACCGGCTGGGACATCGACATCCTGACCGAGCAGGAGGAATCCGAGCGTCGCCAGAAGGAATTCGTCGAGCGTTCGAACCTGTTCATGGACGCGCTGGACGTCGACGAGATGGTCGGCCAGGTGCTCGCTTCGGAAGGCTTCACCTCGGTCGAGGAAGTCGCCTATGTCGGCTCGAACGAGATCGCCTCGATCGACGGCTTCGACGAGGACACCGCTTCCGAGATCCAGGCACGCGCCCGCGACTATCTGGAGAAGGTCGAGGCCGAGCATGATGCCAAGCGCAAGGAACTCGGCGTTGCCGACGAACTGCGCGAGATCGAAGGCGTGACCACCGCGATGATGGTCCGCCTCGGCGAGGACGGCGTGAAGACGGTCGAGGACTTCGCGGGCTACGCCTCCGACGATCTCGTCGGCTGGCGTGAGCGCAAGGATGGCGAGACCAAGGTGTTCAAGGGCGTTCTAGACGGTTTCGAGGTGAGCAAGGCCGATGCCGAACAGATGATCCTCGCCGCCCGCCTGAAGGCCGGTTGGATCACTGAAGCCGATTTGGCCGCGGAAGAAGCCGCGGCCGAGCCGGCCGAGGCCTGAGAAGTGGTCCGGACCGGTGGCCGCGATGGAAGTGGACGCGATGAACGAGCGCACATGCATCGTCACGCGCACCCGCGCGGAACCCGGTGACCTGATCCGTTTCGTCGTCGGCCCCGACGGGGCCGTCGTTGCGGACCTGAAGCGCAACCTGCCCGGCCGTGGCTGCTGGGTGACCGCCGATCGCGCGCATGTTGACAAGGCTGTGGCGAAGAAAGCCTTCGCCCGCGCCTTCAAGGCCGAGGTGAAGGTTCCTGCCGACCTCGGCGCCGCGATCGACGCGCTGCTGGCAAAACACGCGCTCGGCGCGCTCGGCCTTGCCCGCAAGGCCGGTGTGCTGGCGCTCGGCGCCGCCAAGGTCGAGGCCACGGTGCGGTCGGGCGAGGCTCTCGCCGTGCTGCACGCGTCCGAAGCCTCCGCCGACGGCGTGCGCAAGGTCACGCAGGCGCGCCGCGCCACGGAGGCGCTCGGAGGCCCGGAAATCGCCGCCTACAAACTTTTCGCCGAGGGCGAATTGAGTTTGGCATTGGGCGGCACAAATGTGATACATGCTGCCCTTCTTGCGAGCGATGCTGGGCAGTCTGCGCTGAGGCGCATCATTGCGCTCGACCGCTACCGGGGCGGCACCTCGGCTGAGCATCAAACGTTTGCGGCCGGCGCCGACCGATCGGCAGCCGCAGAGGACACCGAATGAGCGATACAAAAAATGACGACAAGACGCTGAGCGTCACCCCGAAGAAGACGCTGAGCCTGAAGCCGGCGGGGGTCACCCAGGGCACCGTGAAGCAGAACTTCTCGCACGGTCGCACCAAGCAGGTTGTCGTCGAGACCAAGCGCAAGTTCGTGAAGCCGGGCGAGAAGCCCGAGCCCACGGCGAGCTCTGCGCTGTTCAAGCCGCGCCCGCAAAGCGCCCCGGCGCCCCAGCCCGCTGCACCGGTCGAGGTGCGCGAGACCAAGGCGCCGCCGGCGCCGGAGCCGCGTTCGAGCGGCGGCATGGTGTTGAACGAGCTGTCGCGCTCCGAGATGGAAGCGCGCCGCAGAGCGCTCGAAGGCTCGAAGGTGCGTGAGGTCGAGGAGCGCCAGCGCGCCGTCGAGGATCTGCGCCGCCGCCAGGAAGACGAGGAGCGCCGCAAGCGCGAGCGCGAGGAGTCCGCGCGGCGCCAGGCCGAGGAAGAAGCCCGCATCCAGAAGGAGGCGGACTCGCGCCGTCGCGCCGAGGAAGAGGCACGCCGCCGTGCGCCGCAGACCGCCGAAGCGGCAACGTCCGACGACGACGAGAGCGCTACGCGTCCGCGCCGTCCCGGTATCGGGATCGGCGCCGGTGCAGGCCCGGGCGCGATACGCCGGCCGGCGACGCCGGAAGTGGCGCGTCCAACCAAGGCCAAGGGTGACGACGACCGCCGTCGCGGCAAGCTGACGCTGAGCACCGCGACCTCCTCGGAAGATGGCGACGCGGCCCGCGGCCGCTCGCTGGCAGCGGCCCGCCGCCGCCAGGAAAAGTTCAAGCGCGCCATGCACCAGGAGCCGCGCGAGAAGATCGTGCGCGAGGTCGTGTTGCCGGAGACCATCACCGTCCAGGACCTTGCGAGCCGCATGTCGGAACGCGCCGTCGAGGTGGTGAAGTTCTTCATGAAGCAGGGCCAGATCATGAAGCCGGGCGACGTCATCGACGCCGACACGGCCGAGCTGGTGGCTTCGGAATTCGGGCACACCGTCCGCCGCGTCGCCGAGTCGGACATCGAGACCGGGCTGTTCAACATTCCCGATCGCGCCGAAGATCTGGTGCCGCGCCCGCCGG
The DNA here is from genome assembly GCA_050178915.1 of Rhizobiaceae bacterium. GTDB lineage: Bacteria > Pseudomonadota > Alphaproteobacteria > Rhizobiales > Rhizobiaceae > JBFXAF01. The sequence continues at coordinate 19,086 of JBFXFO010000053.1, forward strand.
TCGTGACCATCATGGGCCATGTCGACCACGGCAAGACGTCGCTGCTCGACGCCATCCGCAACGCCAATGTCGTCTCGGGCGAGGCCGGCGGCATCACGCAGCACATCGGCGCCTACCAGGTCGAGAAGAACGGTCACAAGATCACTTTCATCGACACGCCCGGCCACGCGGCGTTCACCGCCATGCGTGCCCGCGGCGCGCAGGCGACGGACATCGCGGTGCTGGTGGTGGCGGCGGATGACAGCGTCATGCCGCAGACGATCGAGTCCATCAATCACGCCAAGGCCGCGCACGTTCCGATCATCGTGGCGATCAACAAGATCGACAAGCCGACGGCGAATGCGCAGAAGGTGCGCACCGAACTGCTGCAGCACGACGTCTTCGTCGAAACGCTGGGCGGTGAAATCCTCGACGTCGAGGTCTCGGCCAAGAACGGCACCAATCTCGACAAGCTGCTGGAGACCATCCTGCTGCAGGCCGAGGTCATGGACCTGAAGGCCAATGCCGACCGCACCGCCGAAGGCGTCGTGGTCGAGGCCAAGCTCGACAAGGGCCGCGGCCCGGTCGCCACCGTGCTGGTGCAGACCGGCACGCTGATGCCCGGCGACATCGTCGTTGCCGGCAATGAGTGGGGCCGCGTGCGCGCGCTGGTCGACGACCACGGGACGCATGTCGAGGAGGCACCGCCCTCCATGCCGGTCGAGGTGCTCGGCCTGCAGGGCACGCCGCAGGCGGGCGACCGCTTCGCGGTGGTGAACAACGAGGCCCGCGCCCGCGAGATCACCGAGTACCGCCAGCGCCTCGCGCGCGACAAGGCGGTGGCAAGGCATGCCGGCCAGCGCGGTTCGCTGGAGCAGATGATGTCGCAGTTGCAGACCAGCGGGCTGAAGGAATTCCCGCTGATCATCAAGGGCGACGTGCAGGGTTCCATCGAGGCGATCATCGCGGCGCTGGACAAGCTCGGCACCGAGGAGGTGCGCGCCCGCATCGTCCATTCGGGCGCCGGCGCCATCACCGAGAGCGACATCACGCTGGCGCAGACCTCCGGCGCGGCGATCATCGGCTTCAACGTCCGCGCCAATGCGCAGGCGCGCCATGCCGCCGAGCAGGCGGGCCTCGACCTGCGCTACTACAACATCATCTACAACCTCGTGGATGACGTGAAGGCGGCGATGTCGGGCATGCTCTCGCCGGAGCGTCGCGAGACCTTCATCGGCAATGCCGAGATCCTCGAGATCTTCGACATCACCAAGGTCGGCAAGATCGCCGGCTGCCGCATCACCGAAGGCAAGGTCGAGCGCGGTGCAGGCGTCCGCCTGATCCGCGACAACGTCGTCGTCCACGAAGGCACGCTGAAGACGCTGAAGCGCTTCAAGGACGAGGTGTCCGAAGTGCCGGTCGGCCAGGAATGCGGCATGGCGTTCCAGAACTACGAGGACATGCGCGTCGGCGATGTCATCGAGTGCTTCCGCGTCGAGATGGTGACGCGCACGCTCTGACGCATGCGATACGGCGACGGCTGATGCCGTCGCCGGTTTTTTGTCGAACATGGCCAGGCGGTCCCATCCCGTCTGACCACGATTCAGGATTTATGCCGTGAACAAGACATCTCCCGCTGGCCCGTCCCAGCGCCAGCTTCGCGTCGGCGAACAGGTTCGCCACGCGCTCTCCGAAGTGCTCCAGCGCCGGGAGGTTCCCGACGACCTGATCGAGGCGACGATCATATCGGTGTCGGAAGTGCGCATGTCGCCCGACCTGAAGATCGCCACCGCCTTCGTCTCGCCGCTTGGCGCCGCCGACAACAACGCGGTGATCAAGGCGCTGGCGGCCAACGCGAAATTCATCCGCGGCCGCATCAGTCCGGCGCTGCGGCAGATGAAATACATGCCGGAGTTCCGCTTCCGGCTGGATACCAGCTACGACAACATGGCGAAGATCGACGGGCTGCTCCGCTCTCCCGAGGTCGCACGCGACCTCGATACGGAGAATGACGAATAATGTCGCGTCCGCGCAAGAAGAAGGGCCGGCCCGTTTCCGGCTGGGTGGTGCTCGACAAGCCGGTGGGCCTCGGCTCGACCGAAGCCGTGTCGCGCGTGAAATGGCTGTTCCAGGCCGACAAGGCCGGCCACGCCGGCACGCTCGACCCGCTGGCGTCCGGCATGCTGCCGATCGCGCTGGGCGAGGCGACCAAGACCGTGCCCTACGTGATGGACGGCACCAAGGTTTACCGTTTTACCGTCGCCTGGGGCGAAGAGCGCTCGACCGATGACCGCGAAGGACCCGCGACGAGACAGTCGGACGTGCGTCCAGACGATGCCGCCATCCGCGCGCTGCTGCCGAAATACACCGGCGTCATCCTGCAGACGCCGCCGCAATTCTCGGCCATCAAGATCGCCGGCGAGCGCGCCTATGATCTGGCGCGCGAAGGCGGTGCGGTGGACATCCCGCCGCGCGAGGTCGAGATCGACCGGCTGGAACTTTTGCACAGCGCCGACGGCATGTCCGAGTTCGAGATCGAGTGCGGCAAGGGCACCTATGTGCGCAGCCTTGCGCGCGACATGGGCCGCGACCTCGGCTGCTACGGCCATATCGCGGCGCTGCGCCGGACCGAGGTCGAGCCGTTCACGGCCGACGACTTCGTCACGCTCGACGAGATCGCGGCGGCGCGCGGCGACGACGCCGAGGCGATCGACTTCGCCGGCACCGACGCGCTGCTGGTCGACACCGGCGCGGCGCTCGACGCGCTGCCGCAGGTGGCGGTGAGCGACGAGACGGCGGCGAAGATCAGGCTCGGCAACACGGTGATCGTGCGCGGGCGCGACGCCCCGATCGAGGCGGCGGAAGCCTGCGCCAAGGCGCGCGGCCGGCTCGTCGCCATCGGCGCCATCGAGGCCGGCCTGTTCCATCCCAAGCGCGTGTTCGCGGGATAGGGCTGAGGCCCAGCCAATCTTCCGGCGCATTTCGCCTGTTCCGTGCGCTCTCCCGAAGCGGCGGAGCTTGGTCAATGACGCGGACGATTTTTGGCGCGCTGTGCCTGCTGGCGGCGCTTTCTCCCCATGCCGCGCTTGCCTGCGGCGGCCCGCCCGTCTGCACGGTGGTCGACCCCACCGGCACGCCGCTCAATGTGCGCGCCGGCCCGAACGGCAAGGTCTTGTCCACGCTGAAGCGGGGTTCGATCGTCGAAATCGTCGACCACCAGGTGTCCGGCGGCGATCGCTGGGCGCTGGTCGCCAGCTATGGCGAGGCCTTGGGCTGGGTGTTCGGCGCCTACCTCAACTGTTCCGGCGAGGACGAGCTTGGCAGGATCTGCACGGTGGCCGACCCGACCGGCACGCCGCTGAACATCCGCGAAACGCCGAACGG
>JBFXFO010000054.1:0-22115 GCA_050178915.1 Rhizobiaceae bacterium
CGCGCTGCCAGTCGCGTCCAAAGGTCACGACGGCATGGCGGCCGTCGGTCTCGATGTCGGAACGCAGCGTCGTCACCTCGAAAGGCTGGCCGTTGGCGATGACGGTGATGGTGCCGTGCTCGGCCCCGGTCGGCACCGCGCGAAAACCTGCCGCCTCGGCACGCCGCGTCGTCTCGTCGGGTGTCGTCGTGGTGGCGATGTCGATGTCGCCGGCCTGTTCGCCAAGCAGCGTGTTGCGCACCGCGCCGCCGGCGATGCGCGCTTCCTCGCCATGCGTGGACAGAGCCGCCAGCAGCCTCTGCAGATCCGTGTCGGCGAGCCATGGCGCGCGGCCGGCGATGGAGACGCTCACGCGTAAAGCCTTTCGTAGAGCGTGCGGATGATGCCGGCGGTGACGCCCCAGATCATCCATTGCTCGTAGGGCATGCGGTAGAAGAACCGTTCCTGCTTCTGCCAGATGCCGGAATCGCGGATGTGGTTCTGCGGCTGCATGAGGAAGGAGAGCGGCACCTCGAAGGCGTCGGCCACCTCGTCCTCGTTGATGGTAAGCAGGAAGCCCGGCCTGACGATGCCGAGCACCGGCGCGATCAGGTAGCCGCTGCCGCTGGCGTAGTCGGGCAGCCGGCCGATCACGTCGATGAAGCTGCGGTCGAGGCCGATCTCCTCCTCGGTCTCGCGCAGCGCGGCGTCCGCGGCCGAGGCGTCGGTCGCATCGATGCGGCCGCCGGGAAACGCCACCTGGCCGGAATGGCTGCGCAGCGCCTCGGTGCGGCGCGTCAGGATGACGCTCGCCTCGGAACCGTGATCGACGATCGGGATGAGCACCGCGGCATCGCGCAGCCCGACGGCGCTGAAGTCCATGCCGGGGTTCCAGCGATGATCGCCGTAAAGCTCGCCGGGATGCTCCTCCCGTTCGTGCTCGAGGCGCGCCCTGAGATCGGCGGCGGAAAAGATGGGCGCGGGCATGTCCATCAGGCGCTCAGCCGCTTGAGCTTCTCGGCCGGCATGATCGGGTAGACCGCGCCCTTCGAGCGGACACAGAACATCAGCCTGCCGGCGACCTCGATCTCTTCGCCATGCTCGACCAGCTCGTACATGACGGGCCGGGCGACCAGCGCCTCCAGCCGGCCGCGCACATGCACATAGGGCTTCAGGCCACCGGTTTCGTTCTCGTCAACGAAACGCATGGGATGCTCGGGCCCGGCCTCGACCACGTCGCCGACATTGGTGCGGAAGGTGATGACCTGCCCGTCCCCCTCGCCCGAAGCATCCATCTCGACCACCAGGAAGGGCGCATCGACCACGCGGATGCCAACCTTCTCCACCGGCGTGACGAGATAGGTCCGGCCATCCTCGTCCTTGCGCAGCACGGTGGAGAAAAGCTGCACCAGCGGCATGCGGCCGATCGGCGTGCCGAGGTAGAACCAGGTGCCGTCCTGGCGGATCTCCATGTCGAGATCGCCACAGAAAGGCGGATTCCAGCGATCCACCGGCGGCAGGCCCTTGGCCGCCCGCGCGGCCCGCGAGATCAGCGCCGACAGGCCGGCTGTATCCGTGGCCCCGGCGAGGCCTGTTTCCTGTGCTGGCTGGGCTGTCATGGTCACGAAATAGTCAATGTTGTTTCGCTTGTCAGCCTTTGCGTGCGAATTAAGTTCGCCGATGACGCCGCCAAGGTGCGAGTCGGGGAAATTGCCGGGCCCGTGGCGGCGGGTTTTGGCGAGAAAGGAACCGGCCTGCATGAGCGTTATGGTGAAGGAACCCGTCCTCGACGAGCAGACGATGGTGGCCGAGGCCGAACGGGCGCTCGCCGACATCTCGAAGGTCCGCGACGGCGTCGGCCGCGTCATCTTCGGTCAGGAAAGCGTGGTCGAGCGTACGCTGGTCGCCCTGTTCGCCGGCGGACACGCGCTGCTGGTCGGCGTGCCCGGCCTCGCCAAGACCAAGCTGGTCGAGACGCTCGGCATCGTGCTCGGCATGGAGTCGCGCCGCATCCAGTTCACCCCCGACCTGATGCCGTCCGACATCCTCGGCTCCGAGGTGATGGAGCAGGACGAGAATGCACGCCGCTCCTTCCGTTTCATTCCCGGCCCGATCTTCGCGCAGCTGCTGATGGCGGACGAGATCAACCGCGCCAGCCCGCGCACGCAGTCGGCGCTGCTGCAGTCGATGCAGGAGTACCACGTCACCGTCGCCGGCCAGCGCCACGACCTGCCGGCGCCGTTCCACGTCCTCGCCACGCAGAACCCGCTGGAGCAGGAAGGCACCTACCCCCTGCCCGAAGCGCAGCTCGACCGCTTCCTGATGCAGATCGACATCCTCTATCCGGAGCTGGAAGCGGAGCGCCGCATCCTGCTGGAGACCACCGGCACCTCGGAAGCGAAGGCCGCCAATGCGCTGACCCCGCAGCGGCTGCGCGAGATCCAGCTGCTGATCCGCCGCATGCCGGTGCCGGAAAGCGTGGTCGACGCGATCCTGAAGCTGGTGCGCTCGGCGCGTCCCGGCCAGGGCAATGCCGATACCGACAAGCACGTCTCCTGGGGCCCCGGTCCGCGCGCCTCACAGGCGCTGACGCTGTGCGCCCGCGCCCGCGCGCTCTATGACGGCCGCCTCGCTCCGTCGGTGGACGACGTGCATGCGCTGGCCGAGCCTGTGCTGCAGCACCGCATGGCGCTGACCTTCGCCGCCCGCGCCGAGGGTATGAGCGTGCGCGACGTCATCGCCGGCCTGGTGAAAGCGCAGGGGTGAGGATGGCGGCGCTTCGCCTGGCGCAGAACTGATGGCAAAGGTCGGCGAAACCGTCGCAGCCGTCGCACCGCGCGAAGCGTTGATGCGCGGCCGCATGCGCGCCGCGCATGTGCCCGACCTGCTGGTCGAGGCGCGCCGCATCGTCAACACCGTCATCGCAGGCTGGCACGGACGCCGCCGCCGCGGCATCGGCGAGAATTTCTGGCAGTTCCGGCCTTACGTCGAGGGCGAAGCCATGTCGCGCATCGACTGGCGCCGCTCCGCCCGCGACGAGCACATCTACGTGCGCGACAGGGAATGGGAGGCTGCCCACACCGTCTGGCTGTGGGCCGATTCCTCGCCCTCCATGCTCTACAAATCGGCCGGCGCGACGGTCTCGAAGGAATCGCGCGCGCTGGTGCTGGTGCTGGCGCTGGCCGAGCTGCTGTCGCGCGGCGGCGAGCGCATCGCCTGGCCCGGCCTGACCGACCCGTTCACCGCCCGCAACGGGGCCGAGCGCCTCGCCTCGCATCTGGCGCATGCCGCCTTGCTGCCTGAGCGCCCGCGCCTCGACGGCGTGCGTCGTTTCTCCGACATCGTCATCGCCGGCGATTTCCTCGACCCGGCCGAAGAGACGATGGAATGGCTCGACGTGCTGGCGCGGCGCGGCGTGCGCGGCCACCTGATCGAGGTCGCCGACCCGGCGGAGGAGACCTTCCCCTACAGCGGCCGCACCGAATTCACCGACCCCGAGACGGGCGAGAAGCTCACCGCCGGCCGCGCCGAACAGTTCTCCGCCGACTATCGCAACCTCTATTCGGCCCGTCGCGCCGAGCTTGCCGGCTGGTGCAAACGGCTCGGCTGGAGCTACACGGTGAACCACACCGACCGGCTGGCCTCCGATGCGCTGGTACGCGTGCACATGGCGATGACCGCCGAGGCAGGCCGCCGATGAGCTGGCTGCCCGTCTCCTTCGGCGCACCGCTGGTGCTGTGGGGCCTGCTGGCGCTGCCGGTCATCTGGTGGCTGCTGCGGCTCACCCCGCCGCGCCCGCAGGCGGAGATCTTCCCGCCGCTGCGCATCCTGGCGCGCGTGCTGAAGAAGGAAGAGACGCCGCACAAGAGCCCGTGGTGGCTGACGCTGCTGCGCCTCGTGATGGCCGCCTGCGTGATCTTCGCGCTCGCCAATCCGGTGTTCAACCCGCGCGAGGACGTGCCGGCGGGCGGTTCGGCGCTGGCACTGGTCGTCGACAATGGCTGGGCGAGCGCAACCGACTGGGATGTGCGCGTCGCCACGGCGGAACGGCTGATCGCCGACGCCGAAGCGCTGGAACTGCCGGTGGTGCTGGCGCTCACTGCCGAGAAAGAAAACACCGAGATCGGCCCGTTCGACGCCGAGACGGCGCGCAACCATCTGCGTGCCGCCGAGGTGCGCCCTGTCCCGGTCGATCGCCTCGCCACATACACCCGCGTCGCCACGGCGCTCGCGAGCCTGCCCACCGCGTCCGTCGCCGTGCTGGCCGACGGCCTCGCCACACCCTCAGACGAAGCAGCCTTCAAGGCGCTGTTCGGCGCAGAGCGCTCCAACGTCGTCTGGGTCACGCCGGACCGCCTGCCGATGATCGGCCTCACCGCCGGCGACAACGCCGTCGATGGCTTCGCCGTGACAGCCGTGCGCGCGCCCGGCGATCCCGCGCCGCGGCAGGTGACGGCCGGCGCCTTCGACGAGAAGGGCCGCCGCATCGCCGACACCGTATTCTCCTTCGGCGCCGGCGAGACTTCCGCCACCGCCACGATCGCGGTGCCGTTCGAACTGCGCAACGACTTCGCCTCCATCGCCGTCGATGGCGAGGCGCAGGCTGCCGGCGTGCGGGTGCTCGACGAGAACGCCAAGCGCCGCCGCGTCGGGCTGCTGTCGCAGGCGGAAGCTGATCAGGGACAGCCGCTGCTCTCGCCGCTTTTCTACATCCGCCGCGCGCTGGAGCCGTTTGCCGATCTGGTCGAGCCGGCGAGCGCCGACCTTGCCGAGGCGATCCCGCAATTGCTCGAGCAGAAGCCGGCGATGATCGTGATGGCTGACGTCGGCACTTTGCCCGACACGGCGCGCCAGCAACTGGTCGACTGGGTGCATGGCGGCGGCACGCTGGTGCGCTTCGCCGGCTCCCGTCTGGCGGCTGCCGGCGACGACGAGGAATTGCTGCCGGTGCGGCTGCGCCAGGGCGAGCGTTCGCTCGGCGGTGCGCTGTCATGGACGACGCCGCAGCCGGTGACGGAGTTCCCCGCCACCGGTCCGTTCGCCGACCTCGCCCCGCCGCAGGAAGTGACGGTGGCGCGGCAGGTGCTGGCCGAACCGACGCCCGACATCGTCGAGCGCAGCTGGGCGACGCTTGCCGACGGCACGCCGCTGGTGACCGGCGCGCGGCGCGAAAAGGGCACGGTGGTGCTCTTCCACGTGACGCCGGAGGCGACATGGTCGAACCTGCCGATCTCCGGCAGCTTCGTGGAGATGCTGCGCCGCATCGTGCAGATTTCGCGCAACCAGGGCGCTGTCGATCAGGCAGGTGAAGGCGCGCCTTCGCTGGCGCCCTACCGCATGATCGCGGCCAATGGCGCGCTGGTCCCGCCGCCGCCCGACGCCAAGCCGTTGCCCGGCACCGGCCGCTCGCCCGTCACGATCGAGCACCCGCCCGGACTTTACGGCGGCGAGGAAGGCGTGCTCGCGCACAACCTGCTGACGGCGCAGGATACGCTGCAGCCGCTGGTGCGGCCTGAGCTGAACATGCCGGTGACCGAGATGGCCTATGCCTTCGATGAATCGCGCGACCTGAAAGGCCCGCTGATCGCCGCGGCACTGGCCCTCATGGTGCTCGACACGCTGGCGGTGTTCTGGATGGGTGGGCTGTTCTCGCGCCGCCGCCCGAGCCGCACACGCTCCGCCGCGGGCGCGACGACGGCCGTTGCGCTGCTGGCGCTCGCCCTGCTCGCCGCCGCGCCGGACGTGGCACGCGCGCAGGACGATTCCAGGCCCGGCGACGCCGATGCCGTCGCTGCGATCACCGAGACGCGGCTCGCTTATGTGCTGACCGGCAACGCGCAGATCGATTCCATCAGCCGCGCCGGCCTCTCCGGCCTCTCGCGTTTCCTCGCCGAGAAGACGGCGCTGGAGCCGGGCGAACCCGCCGGCGTCGACATCGCCACCGACGAGCTCTCCTTCTATCCGATCATCTACTGGCCGGTTGACCCGGATGGCGCCATGCCGACCGAGGCGGCCATCGCTCGCCTCGACGCCTACATGCAGCAGGGCGGAACGGTGCTATTCGACACGCGCGACCAGTATTCCAACGGGCTCGACGGCGGTGCGACCAGCCCGGCGACGCAGCGCCTGCGCGACATCCTTGCCGACCTGAACGTGCCGCCGCTGGAGCCGGTGCCGGCCGATCACGTGCTGACGAAGTCCTTCTACATCCTTGCCGAGTTCCCCGGCCGCTACAATGGCAGCCCGCTCTGGGTGGAGGCCTCGCTCGACGCCACCAACAGCGAGAACCGCCCGGTGCGCACCGGCGACGGCGTGTCGCCGATCATGATCACCGCCAACGATTTCGCCGGCGCCTGGGCGGTGGACGAAAACGGCAACGCGCTGCTGCCGACCGTTCCGGCCGATCCCATGCAGCGGGCCTACGCGCTGCGGTCGGGCGTCAACATCGTCATGTACATGCTGACCGGCAACTACAAGTCCGACCAGGTGCACGTGCCCGTGCTGCTCGAACGGCTGGGGCAGTGATGCGCGTTCTGCACCCGACACCCCCCTCTGGCCTGCCGGCCATCTCCCCCTCAAGGGGGGAGATTACCTTGTCACCCATGTCTCGCCGAATGTTCAACGTTGCAGGATGGGAGCCACCGTCGCAGCTGCCAATCTCCTCCCTTCACGTTACTCGCTGTGACACCCGCGAGACCTTTCCATGAACTGGTCGATCGCCTTCGAGCCGCTGCTGTCCTGGACGCTGACCGCCATCGTGCTGGTGCCGATCGCGCTGATCGCGGTCATTGGCCTCTTGGCGCGGCAGCGCGGCGCCCTCTTCCGCATGGCCGCGCTGGCGGCGCTCGCGCTGGCGCTGCTCAACCCGGTGCTGCTCGACGAGGAGCGCGAGCAGCAGAAGAGCGTCGTGGCGCTGGTCGTCGACCGCAGCCAGAGCCAGGACATCGGCGCGCGCACGCCGCAGGCCGACCAGGCCGTCGCCGCGCTGCGCGAGCGGCTGTCGCGCTTCCCGCAATTCGACGTGCGCGTGGTCGAGGCCGGCCGCGCGGCTTCCGCCGACGCCCGCACCGAGACGCGGCTGTTCGGTGCGCTCGATTCCGCCTTCCGCGACGTGCCGCCCTCGCGTGTCGCCGGCGCCGTGATGGTGACGGACGGGCAGGTGCATGACGTGCCGGCGACGATCTCCGGCTTCAACGCGCCGCTGCATGCGCTGATCACCGGCGCCGACGGCGAGAAGGACCGCCGCATCCGCTTCGAGCAGGCACAGCGCTTCGGCATCGTCGGCAAGCCGCTGGCGATGACCTACCGCGTGACGGCGACCGGCGAGGATGTGTCGGGACCGGTGGATGTGCGCGTCACCGTCAATGGCGATCCCGTCTCGACCGAACGCGCCATCGTCGGCCAGCAGATGCCGCTCACGATCACCGTGCCGACCGCCGGCCGCAACATCGTGGAGCTGTCGATCCCGCGCGCCGAGGGCGAGATCACCGACACCAACAACCGCGCCATCGCCATCGTCGACGGCATCCGGGAAAATCTGCGCGTGCTGCTGGTCTCGGGCGAGCCACATGCCGGCGAGCGGACCTGGCGCAACCTCCTGAAGTCGGACGCCTCCGTCGACCTCGTGCATTTCACCATCCTGCGGCCGCCGGAGAAACAGGACGGCACGCCGATCAACGAGCTGTCGCTGATCGCCTTCCCGACGCGCGAGCTGTTCGTCGAGAAGATCAACGATTTCGACCTGATCATCTTCGACCGCTACCAGCACCGCGACGTGCTGCCGATCCTCTACTACGACTACATCGCCGAGTATGTGGAGAAGGGCGGCGCACTGCTGATCGCCGCCGGGCCGGAATATGCCGGCCAGCAGTCGATCGCCAACACGCCGCTGATCGCGGCATTGCCGGCGCTGCCGTCCGGCCAGGTGGTCGAGCAGGCGTTCTTCCCGCGCCTTACCGATCTCGGCAAGCGCCATCCCGTCACACGCGGGCTGGACGGCGCCGACGCCGAGCCGCCGCGGTGGAGCCGCTGGTTCCGCCTGATCGGCATCGAGGATCCGCAGGGCGTATCGGTGATGAAGGGACCGGACGACCGGCCGCTGCTGCTGCTCAACCGCAAGGGCGAAGGCCGCGTCGGCATGTTCCTCTCCGACCAGGGCTGGCTGTGGGCGCGCGGCTTCGAGGGCGGTGGCCCGCACGTGGCGCTCTACCGCCGCATCGCGCACTGGCTGATGAAGGAACCGGAGCTCGAGGAAGAACGCCTCACCGCCGATGGCCAGGGCATGACGCTGACCATCCGCCGCCAGACCATGGCGGACGCCGCCGGTCCGGCGCAGATCATCACGCCTTCCGGCAAGACGCTGTCGGTACCGCTCGTCGCCGGCCAGCCCGGTCTGTTCTCCGCCGAGATGCAGACCGACGAGATCGGGCTCTACCAGGTCGCCAATGGCGACCTGACCGCGCTGGCGCATGTCGGCCCGGTCAACGCGCCTGAATTCGCCGAGACGGTCTCGACCCCCGACCTGCTCAGGCCGGTGGCGGAGGCGACGGGCGGCAGCGTGCGCCGCATCGGCAATGGCGACGGCGTCAGCCTGCCTGGCATCGTGCCGGTGCGGGCCGGCGCGACGGCATCCGGCCGCGACTGGATCGGACTGCGCACCACCGACGATTCCGTCCTGAAATCGGTCAGCCGCGTGCCGCTCTTCGCCGGCTTCTTCGGCCTCGGCCTGCTGATCTTCGCGCTCGGCTCGATGTGGTACCGCGAAGGGCGGTAGCTACGTCTCGCGATCCTCGTGATCGATCACGCCGACAAGCTTCGCCACCGCACCGGCCTCGATCTCGTGCGCGAGCACGCGGTGGAGGTCGACCGGCCGCGGCATCGACACCTGGCCCGGCGGTATGCGCTTGAAGCCGAGCGGCCCGTAATAGGGCTCGTCGCCGACCAGGATGACGAGCGAGTGGCCGGCCTTGGCGGCCTCCTCGCAGGCAATCTTCACCAGCTTCTTCCCGATGCCGCGATCCTTGTGCGACGGCTTCACCACCAGCGGCCCGAGCATCAGCCCCCTGCCCTCGCCGGCGGCCACGCGCGTCATCCGCACAGAAGCGATCAGCCTGTCGCCGTCGAGCGCGATGAAGGAGAGTGCGCGCTCATGCGGCCCGCCCTCGCGGATCTTGTAGGCGGCGCGCGCGAAACGGCCCGGCCCGAAGGCTTCCTCGTTGATGGCTTCGATTTCAGCATCGTGGGCCGGGGTTTCCGGCAGGTACGTCAAGGCGTCGGCGGTCATGGGGGTCGTCCGGATCGAGGATGAGCGGGTTGCCGCAAAGGCGCGGCGGTCCAATCGGCGCCTCTCAGGCGCGGATGTCCGTTCGTCGTCGGGTGATCCGGATCATGGTCATGCCGGCCCCGCTAGCATCAAAGTCTGCCCGCGTCCACAGGCACTTGGCCGGCGGTGCATGGGCGGTTGACGCATCGTTCAGCCGGAACGGCTTCGGCATGGCGCGCTTCTGCCCTACATTCGCGATGCACAAGCGGAAGGATTTTCGATCATGGGTCTGCTGGTCGACGGCAAGTGGCAGGACAAGTGGTACTCCACCAAGGAGACGGGTGGGCGCTTCCAGCGCTCCGAATCCGCCTTCCGCAACTGGGTGACGGCGGACGGCTCGGCTGGACCCAGCGGCGATGCCGGCTTCAAGGCCGAACCGGGGCGCTATCACCTTTACGTTTCGCTTGCCTGCCCGTGGGCGCACCGAACGCTGATCTTCCGCAAGCTGAAGCGGCTTGAGGACATGATCTCCGTCTCCGTCGTGCACCATTACATGGGCGAGAATGGCTGGACCTTCCTGCAGGCGGATGGCGCCACCGGCGACACGCTGTTCGGCAGCCAGTTCCTCCACGAGATCTACACCCGCGCCGATCCGGCCTATTCCGGCCGCGTTACCGTGCCCGTGCTGTGGGACAAGCAGCGGCAGACGATCGTCAACAACGAGTCGTCGGAAATCATACGCATGCTCAACTCGGCGTTCGATGGCGTCGGTGCGGCGGCGGGCGATTTCTACCCTGAAGCGCTGCGCGCCGAGATCGATGCCATCAACGCCAAAATCTATCCGGCGGTGAACAACGGCGTCTACCGCGCCGGCTTTGCGACGACGCAGGAAGCCTACGAGGAGGCGGTGACCGAGCTGTTTTCGACGCTGGACGATCTGGAAGCACGGCTTGGCCGCCAGCGCTATCTCGTTGGCGACCGAGTCACCGAGGCCGACTGGCGGCTGTTCACCACGCTGGTGCGCTTCGACCCGGTCTATGTCGGGCACTTCAAGTGCAACATCCGCCGCATCGACGATTATCCGAACCTGTCGAACTACGTGCGCGACCTCTACCAGACACCGGGCGTGGCCGAGACGGTGAGCCTCGATCACATCAAGCGGCACTATTACGGCAGCCATGCCACCATCAATCCGACGGGCATCGTGCCAGTGGGACCGGCGCTCGACTTCGAGGCGGCGCATGACCGCGCAAGGTTTGGAAGTTAGCGCTTACCAGTCGGCCGACGGCGGCTTGCCGCCGAACACCTCCGCCAGTCGCCTGTGCGTGGCCGGCGTGGTGCCGGCCGGCAGCGCGTCGCGCCGGAAGAACCCGGCCTCGGCGATCTCGCGGTCGGGCAGGCGCGGACCGGTCTGTGTGAACCTGGTGATCACGTAGAGCGCGACGTGGTCGCGCCGGCTGGCCTGCCGGTTGAAGTGCATCGAGCGCAGTTCGGGCTTCGCGCGCAGTTCGATGTTGCCCTCCTCCATCAGCTCGCGCGCCAGCGCTTCCTCCATCGTTTCGCCTGCCTCGACGCCGCCGCCGGGCAACTGCCAGCCGGGTACGTAGGTGTGGCGGATGAGGAAGACCGTATCGTCCGCGACGTTGTGCACCAGCGCGCGCACGCCAAGCGTCATCGGTCGCGCCAGTCGGAAATACAGATGGAACAGCCGGCCGCGAAGGCCCGGCCAGCCGGTCTGCCGGAACGGCCTCTCCTCGTCGGCGTTGCTCATGCGCCGCGATGACCCAGATCGGGGCGGTTCAAATCGGCCAGCCAATCTCTTATGGGAACAGGATGGTGTTCAGGCTCGCACATCTGTCCGACATCCACATCGGTCCGCTTCCGGACGTGGAACTCTATCAACTCGTGTCGAAGCGGGCCATCGGCTACGTGAACTGGCACCGCAACCGCCGCCACCTGCTGCACGACAACGTGCTGGCGTCGATCGTGGCCGACATGCACGCCGCGGCGCCCGACCATGTCGCCGTCACCGGCGATCTCGTCAACCTGGCGCTCGACGCCGAGATCGAGGCGGCGCGGCTGTGGCTGCAGGCCGTCGGCGCGCCGCACGACGTGTCGGTCGTGCCAGGCAACCACGACGCCTACGTGCCCGGCGCCTTCGACAAGGCCTGCCGCTCCTGGGGACAATGGATGTCGGCCGACGGGCAGAACGTGCCGGTCGGCCGCAAGACGTTTCCCTATCTGCGGGTGCGCGGCAACGTCGCCATCATCGGCTGCACCTCGGCCCGCGCCACCGCGCCCTTCATGGCCACCGGCTTCTTCCGCGAGGGACAGGGCGAACGGCTGGGCAGGATTCTCGAGGAAACGGCCAAGCGCGGCCTGTTCCGTGTCGTCATGATCCACCACCCGCCGGTGCGCAACGCCGTGTCGCAGCACAAGCGTCTCTTCGGCATCAGGCGATTCCAGAACCTCATCCGCTGGCATGGCGCCGAACTCGTCCTGCACGGCCACTCGCACCTGCCCAGCCTGCACTGGATCGAGGGGCCGGAAGGCTGCAACGTGCCGGTCGTCGGCGTCGCGGCGGCCGGTCAGGCTGCCGGCGGCTCGAAGCCGGCTGCGCAGTACAATCTGATCGAGATCGGCGGCAAGGTGGAGCGCTGGACGGTCAGGCTGACGCGGCGCGGCCTGACCGGCGCTGCGATCCCGCCGAAGGAACTGTCGTCGGTCGAGCTGCTGCCGCCGCGCTAGAACGTGATGATGCCCAGCGCCTTCAGCTTGTCCCAGTAGAACGCAGCGGCGACCGCGATGCCGACGGCAGCGCCCGCCACCATCAGCAGCAGACCGAGCATGAAGGTACGGAACCCGTCCTTCTCGCGCGGAGCCGGAGTTGCCGACGGCACGGCAGCGCCTGCCGTGCCATTCGGCGCAGCAGCAACCGGCGCACCCTCCAGCGAACGCTGGCGCTCGACGATGCGGTCGGCGACGTAACGCGTGACCTGATCGGCAACCGGCTTCATGTCCGGCGATTCGGCCATCACGACGCGCCCGGCGCGGGTGTCGCGGAGGAAGCGGTAGGTGCGGCGGTCGCGGCCCATGGTGACGTGGCTGACCGCATCGATCCAGAGGCGCGGCTGCTGGCCCGAAGTCAGCGCGAAATCGAAGATCTCGACATCGCCCGGCACCTGGTCGAACAGCGGCTTCAACTCGGCAGCCAGCATTTCGAGGCGCATGCGCTGCGCCTCGCGCATCTCGACCACGACATCCTCACGCTCGGCGGCGGCGTTGCGCGCCTCGCGGATGGCGTCGGAAAGGCGGCGGACGTTATCCCCGAGATTCGGGGTCTCGACTGCGTCACTCATGGCTACACCCCACCCAATCGAACATGGTTAGCGAATGGTTAACACAGCCGCGCGGCGAATGCACGTCCCCTGCCCTTGACAGGGCGGAAATCCACGCTTTGTCCGCGACTTAGAGCTTGGCCGACAGAGCGGCTTCAGCCTGCCGGACGGTGCGGCGGATGAGTACCGTGACGCCTTTCAGCGCCTCCACGGGCAGCATGTGGCCGGCGCCGTCGATCACCTCCAGCGCGAAATGCGCGGGCAGGCCGGCGCTCTGCGCGAAGGGCAGCACGGGGTCGGCCGTGCCCCACATCACCGACACCGGCATACGCAGCGCCGCAAGGGCGTCGGGCGGGATCTCGCCCTGCTTTCCGTCCTTCGCGATCGCCGCGACGATCTCCAGCATCCTCGCCCGCTGGCCCGGCACGAAGCGGACGGCAGCGAGCCCGGCGACATTGCGCGTCGGCGTGCGGAAGCCGGGCGCCGACATCTCGTCCATGCTCCGCCGCAACGCGTCGGCATCGGTCGCGTCGGCGAAGCGGCGCAGCAGCGTCTCCGAGATTTCTGGTCCGTAGCCTCCCGGCGCGAGCAGCGTCAGCGACGCAATCCTGTCGGGTGCGCGCATCGCCATCAGCGTGGCGATGGCGCCGCCCATCGAGAATCCGGCGACATGCACCCGCTGGTGGCCGCGCTGGGCGAGATCGGCGAGGATCGCCCTCGCGGCGACACCGGCCGCACCGGCGCCCGGACTGTCCATGGAACGGCCATGGCCAGGCAGGTCGTAGGCGATGACCAGCGCATCGCGCGCGAGTTCCGGCTGGATGTCGATCCACTCGCCGTGATGTCCGCCAAAGCCGTGCAGCAGCACGATCGCGGTCGGCCCCTGGCCCTTCAGCCTTGCATAAAGCTGTTCACTCAATCTTGCTGCTCCGCGTCGTCAACCGGACGAGCCGAGACCGGCAGCACGCAGCGCCGCCGTGAAGCGGGCAACGAAGTCGGCCGGATAGTGCGCGAGAGTGAGCGTCCGCGCCGGATAGGCGGCGAAGTCCGGATAGGTTTGTGCAAGATCGGACAGGAGCGTCGCCGCGCGCGGCCTGTCGCCATTGGCCTGCGCCATCACGGCAAGCGCGGCGACGTAGTGCTGCCGCTTGCCGCCGATCAGGGGCTCGGTGGCACGCGTCGCGCCGGCGGTGTCGTCGAGCATGAAGCGGGCAATGAACAGGCCGAAATCCCACCAGCTCGGATGCGCGCTGGCGGCCTCCACCGCGCGGCTCATGATCGGCTCGCCCACGCGATAATCGCCGGCGAAGACGAGGCTGTAGCCATAGGCGGCGGCCATCGACATGTCATAGGTGTTGAGTTCGTATGCCTTGCGCATCCAGCGCACCGACTCGGCCTCGTTGCCGGTGCGACCGAAGAGGAACCCCAGCGCGCGATGCGCATAGGGGCTGTTCATCCCCACCTTCACGGCGCGGCGGGCGAGCACAAAGGCCCGGTCCTGCGACGCGCCCGGCGGATAGGCGTAGCCTTCGGTCACCGCCTTCAGCTCCAGCGACGCCAGTTCGGAGAACACCAGCGGCGAGCGCACACCCTGCTCCACGAGACCTTCCATGCAGGTGTAGGCGTCGCGATGCCGATCCTCGCTCTGGTCGAGATAGTACTCGTCATTGACGAGCAGGCAGTGCACGAGACCGGACGCGCTGCCGCTCCGGCCGATGCTGGCGAAGACGGCGCCTGCCGCCGTCACGGTGCTGCTCAGCAGCGCGGCGACCTGATCATCGACCGGAACGTCGCCACCAACCGAGATGGCACGCAGGTCCAGCACCTTGCCACTGCCGTCGGAGAGCACGACCGACACGCCGGGGATGTCGCCGCCGCTATTGACGGCGAAGCTGAAGTCGAGCGGCGTCGTCGGTTCGCCCCCGAGCACGAGATTGACCATCTCGAAGCCTGCGAGGCCCTGGCGCAGCGTGCGCGCCACCGCTTCGCCACGTCGTCAGAGGTGACGCGCACCGTCGGCAGCGCATCCAGCGGGACGGCGTCCCCGATGCTGCCGGTGATGGGCTCGTCCGGTATGGTGGAGGCAACGCCTTGCGGCATGCCGCCGAAACCCATGCGCAGCGCCATGATCGCGACGACGGTGAGCAGCACGACGAGCGTCGCCCACATCATCTGTATGTGCCGATCGAGCCGCCGGCTCGATGGCTTCAGCGCGGCGAGGATGCGCGCGGTCGTGCTGCCGGCCTGTGCCGGCTTCTCGAGATCCACTGGCGGTTCGACGGGCGCAGCCGACGCCAGTTCGGCAGCGGCGAGAGACAGAGCGGCGGCGCGCGCCGCCTCGGCCCTTTCCTCGAGCACGTTCGGGCATTCGCTGCGGTAGGACGGGACGTAGCCGCCGCGCGGGATGTAGATCTTGACCGGGTCGAGCGAGCCCTCGCCCTGATAATACTGGGTCAGCAGTTCACGCAGGCGGCCAGCCTGCACGCGCACGACGGCATCGGTGGACGGATCGAAGTCCGTGTCCTTGCCGAACACGTCCATCGCGACGTTGAAGCCCTTGAGGCGCTCGCCGGCGAGCTCGCGCTCGACCAGATAGCGGAGCAGCATGCGCGACCGTTCCGAACGGGAAAAGGTCTCGCTGCGCAGTACGCGTTCGAGCATGTCTCGCACCGCGGGGGCGGCGGGCGCATCTTCCTGCAAGCGTCGAACCCTCGTATCGGCACTTCGGCGGCCACAATCATAACGCGACTTGCGACGCCGGTTCAATCATTGACAGGTCAATGATTCTTGAGACGAAAATTCCGGGCGCGACTACTGCGCCCGGAGTTTTCGCAAAACTCAACCGGCTATGCGGTTGGCAGCCGAGGTGACGGCCTTCAGCGAGGCGGTCACGATGTTGGTGTCGATTCCGACGCCGAACAGCTTGCCGCCCGGATGCTCGACTTCCATGTAGCAGATCGCCGAAGCGTCCGAGCCGCGCGTCAGCGAATGCTCCGAATAGTCGAGCACCGACATCTGCACGCCCAGATGGCGCGACAGCGCATCGACGAAACCGTCGATCGGACCGGTGCCGGAGCCGGAGATCACCTTCTGCTTGCCGTGGTCGACGATCGTTGCCTCGACCACGCGCCGCCCCTTCTTCTCGGTGTCGGGATAGGTGTGGTGGTCGATGAATTTCAGCCGTGCCGCGGGCTGTTCGACATAGCGTTCGAGGAAGCGCTCGTGGATGCGCTTCGACGGCACTTCCTTGCCTTCCGCGTCGGTGATCGACTGGATGTCCTGGCTGAACTCGATCTGCAGGCTGCGCGGCAGCTTCAGCCCGTAGTCGGCGTCGAGCACGTAGGCGATGCCGCCCTTGCCCGACTGCGAGTTGATGCGGATGATCGCCTCGTAGCTGCGCCCGACATCCTGCGGATCGATCGGCAGGTAGGGCACCTCCCAGACCGGCGTGTTCGCCTTCTTGAGCGCCTTCATGCCCTTGTTGATGGCGTCCTGGTGCGAGCCGGAGAAGGCCGTGTAGACCAGCTCGCCGACATAGGGGTGGCGCTCCGGAATCCGCAGCTGGTTGGAATATTCGTAGACGTCCTTCATCCGGTTGATGTCGGAGCAGTCGAGTTCCGGGTCGAGACCCTGCGTGTACATGTTGAGCGCCAGCGTGACGATGTCGACATTGCCGGTGCGTTCGCCATTGCCGAACAGCGTGCCCTCGACGCGGTCGGCGCCGGCCATCAGGCCGAGCTCGGTCGCGGCGATGCCGGTGCCGCGATCATTGTGCGGGTGCAGCGAGACGATGACGTTCTCGCGGTTGTCGAGGTTGCGGCACATCCACTCGATCTGGTCGGCGTAGATGTTGGGCGTCGCCATCTCGACGGTGGCCGGCAGGTTGAGGATCAGCTTGTTGTCGGCGGTCGGCTTCACGATCTCGGTGACCGCGTTGCAGATCTCCAGCGCCACCTCCAGTTCGGTGCCGGTGAAGCTCTCCGGCGAATACTCGAAGCGGAAGCCATGATGACCGGAGCCGCTGGCCGCCTTCGCCGCCATGTCGGTGATCATCTTGGCGGCGTCGGTGGCGATCTGCTTGATGCCGCGCACATCCTTCTCGAACACGACGCGGCGCTGCAACTCGCTGGTCGAGTTGTAGAAATGCACGATCGGCCGTGTCGCGCCCTGCAGCGCCTCGAAGGTGCGCGTGATGAGCTCGGGCCGGCACTGCACCAGCACCTGCAAGGATACGTCGGAGGGCACGTTGCCCTGTTCGATCGCCCAGCGGGCGAAGTCGAAATCGGTCTGCGAGGCCGACGGGAAGCCGATCTCGATCTCCTTGAAGCCCATGTCGAGCAGCAGCTGGAACATGCGCGCCTTGCGCTCATGGCCCATCGGATCGATCAGCGCCTGGTTGCCGTCGCGCAGGTCGACGGAGCACCAGACCGGCGCCTTCTCGATGCGTTTCGAGGGCCAGGTGCGGTCGGAAAGCCCGGTCAGCGGATAGGGCTGGTACTTCTGGACGGCGTCGGGCATGCCCTTGCGCGCCGCATTCCCGGAAATCTGTTCGCGTCGGTTCATCGGTCTCTCTCCGGCGGAACCCGGCGGCCGTTCAAGGCTCACGCGCGGTCGCGCCACTCATGTCTGCTGAATCTGGTGATGGCAAGGAGCAAGGGCCGGGCGGCTCGAAACTCGACCGCCGGGCGCTCCTTCAGCGGACCCGGCGATCGCCGATAAGGCCGAGAAGAAGCAGAGCCGAGGAAAGCGCGCGCACGGTCTCGGCCGCGAAAGCGGTCGGACGAACGATGCTGTTGGCGCGCGACGACATGGGCGGTTAGATACAGGAGCCGCCTTGTTCGCGCAAGTCGGCTGCGCGCCACTGGCGTGCCAGATGCCCTGCCGTGGTCCTGATGCGGCCGGATGCGATGGCCGAATGTCCGCCGCATGACGACGCATCCCGACATCGACGGCGCCTATGCCTGGCGCCGCCTCGCCATCTCGCTGGTCTTCGCCACGCTGGGCGGCATCGGCATGTGGGGCGTCGTCGTCGTCATGCCCAACGTCGAAGCCGAGTTCGGCGTCGATCGCGGCGTCGCCTCCCTCGCCTACACCGCCACGATGGTCGGCTTTGCCATCGGCAACGCCTTCGTCGGCCGGCTGGTCGACCGCTTCGGCTACATGCGACCGGCGCTGGTGTCGGCGGCGACGCTGGGGGTCGGCTACCTGCTGGCCAGCATCGCCCCGTCGATCGGCGTCTACGCCGCGATCCAGGGGCTGTTCATCGGCCTCGGTTCGGCCGTGACGTTCGGCCCGCTGATCGCCGACGTCTCGCACTGGTTCGCTCGCCGGCGCGGGCTGGCGGTGGCGATTGCCGCCAGCGGCAACTATGTCGCCGGCGCGATCTGGCCGCTCGTCATCCAGTATTTCATCGGCGACCATGGCTGGCGCGCCGTCTATTTCGGCATCGGCATCACCTGCCTCGTGACCATGATCCCGCTTGCCCTGATGCTGCGCCGGCGGCGGATCGAAATTGCGGCAACATCCCCGCAGGGCGGCGGCCAGCGATTGCTCCCCATCGCGCTGTCGCCGGCCCAGCTGCAGGGACTGCTGGTGATCGCCGGGCTGTCCTGCTGCGTCGCCATGGCGATGCCGCAGGTGCACATCGTCGCCTATTGCCTCGACCTCGGCTACGGCGTGGCGCGCGGCTCCGAGATGCTGGCGCTGATGCTCGGCGCCGGCGTGGTCAGCCGGCTGGCCTCGGGCTGGCTCGCCGACCGCATCGGCGGCATCCGAACCGTGCTGCTCGGCTCCGTGCTGCAGGGGCTGTCGCTGCTGTTCTACATCCCCTTCGACGGACTGGCGTCCCTCTACATGGTGTCCTTCCTGTTCGGGCTGTCGCAGGGCGGGATCGTGCCGAGCTATGCGGTGGTGGTGCGCGAATACATGCCCGCCGAGGAAGCGGGCCGGCGCGTCGGCACCGTCATCACGGCAACCGTTGCGGGCATGGCCATCGGCGGCTGGCTGAGCGGCGAGATCTACGACTGGACCGGTTCGTATGAAGCCGCGTTCCTGAACGGCATCGCCTTCAACGTGCTGAACCTGGCGGCGATGCTGATCGTCCTCTCGCGCACGACGCGGCGCACGCCTCTGGCTGCCGCCTAGTCTTTCAGGAGCCGCGCCACGAGCCGCGCCAGCGGGGGACCGGCGGCAAGCACGATCAGCACGCGCGCGGTCTGCAGCGCCATGACGATCGACAGGTTCACGTTGGACGAAGCGGCAGCGATGATGGCGACTGCGTCGATGCCGCCGGGGCTTGTCGCCAGATAGGCGGTGAGCGGGTCGAGCCCGAGCAGGCGGCTCATGGCGATGCCGAGCGCGGCGCAGAAGCCGATCAGCACCATCGTCGCAATGACGATCTGCGGCAGCGCCCGCGCCGCATGCAGCAGGATCGGCCGCGTGAAATTAAGGCCGATCGACCAGCCGAGCACAAAGTAGCTCGCCGCCAGCAGCAGCGGCGGCAGCTCGATGTTCATGAAACCGGTGAGATGCAGCGTCGTGGCCAGCGCCATCGGAATGAGGAATGTCCCGGCCGGCAACCGCGTGACCCGCGCCAGCACCAGCCCGACGCCGCAGACCGCCAGCGTCTCGGCCAGCGCCAGCCAGTCGACCGGCGGCAGCAGATCGGGCGCAGGCGCCTGCCCGGCCGGAACGTCGAGCGAGAAGCGCGCGATCAGCGCCGCCGTCAGCGAGACGAGGATGACGCGCAGATACTGCATGAAGGCGACGAGGCGCGCATCCGCTCCGAACGCCTCGGCCATCAGCACCATGGCGCTGGCGCCGCCGGGCGTCGAGCCCCAGACGGCGGTGGTCCCGGGCAGCACGCGCCACAGGCTGATGATGTAGCCAAGCACGGCGCTGGCCAGCAGCGTCGCCAGCAGGACGCCGAGATAGACCGGCCATTCGGCGAGGAAGGAGACGAACACGTCCGGCTCGATCGAGCGGGCGATGAGACAGCCGATCACCGCCTGCGCGCCGAGATTGAGGATGCGGTTGGGGCGCACCGCAACGCCATTGATGCCGAGCCCGATGGCGACGACCATCGGCCCGACGAGCAGCGCTGCCGGCAGGCGCGCCAGTTCCAGCAAGGCCGCAACGGCGACCGACAGCACCAGCAGCATTGCCCACTGCGCCGGCCGCGGCAGGCGGCCGAGCTTTTCCCGCAAGGGCGATGTGCGTTGGTCCATTCCGGCAACTTATCGCCCCGGCCCGCAATTGAAAGCGCACCGCACAAGACGTGAAGCTGGACGCATGGCACGCGGCGGAGATCGCCCGCAAGTCCACTACCCCGGTCGCCCTCCCCCTTGCGCAGCGTCAGACAGCCATGCAAGATGCAAATCGTTTGCATTTGCAGGATGGGGGGAAAGATGAGCCAGATGACCGGATGGCTGCGCGGAAAGCTCAGCCGCCGCGCCGTACTTGCCGGCGGGGTCGCAGCGGCGGGATCGTCGGCGATGGGCGCAGCGGCCGCGATGACGCCCTCGGCCCCGATGTCAGTCGCCGAACTGCCTCCCGACATCTGCACCACGACCGGGTCGCTGCCGGCGCAGCACCATCTGTCCGCGCATGGCGCCATGATGACGGTCGGCGACGTCGATTATGCGCGCAATGGCTTCGACCCGACCCCGCTGCTCGGCGACTGGGACACCGGGACCGTCGAGATCATGCCGGACGGCCGCACCCTGCGGACGTTCGAGGTGACCGCCGAGGACAAGGAAATCGAGATTGCGCCGGGCCTCTTCTTCCCGGCCTGGACCTACAATGGCCGCATCCCGGGCCCGTCGCTGCGCGCCAAGGAAGGCGACCGGCTGCGCATCGTGTTCCGCAATTTCGGCTCGCATCCCCACTCGATGCACTTCCATGGCATCCACTCGGCGCGGATGGACGGCGTGCCGGGCGCCGGCCTGATCGGGCCGGGCGAGGAGTTCGTCTACGAATTCGACGCAAGACCGTTCGGGTGCCATCTCTACCACTGCCATGCGCTGCCGCTGAAGAAGCACATGCACAAGGGCATGTACGGCGCCTTCATCATCGACCCGGACCCGGCGCTGCACCCTGAATTCGCGGCCGTCGCCGCATCGCGCCTGCTCGGCACGCCGGAGAACCGGCAGTGGCAGGAAATGGTGATGGTGATGAACGCCTTCGACACCAACTTCGACAACGAGAACGAGATCTACGCCGTCAATTCGATCGCGCATTGCTACATGAAGCAGCCGATCGTGCTGGCGAAGCACCGGCCGGTGCGCATCTACCTGATCAACGTCACCGAATTCGACCCGATCAACTCCTTCCACCTGCACGCCAACTTCTTCGACTATTTCGACACCGGCACCACGCTGACGCCGACGCTGAGGACCGTGGACCTGATCATGCAGTGCCAGGCGCAGCGCGGCATCCTCGAGTTCAGCTACGCCGACCATGAGCCTGGCCACTACATGTTCCATGCGCACCAGTCGGAGTTTACCGAACTCGGCTGGGCCGGCCTCTTCGACATTCGCGAGGACGTGGCATGAGCGACATCCCCGTGTCCGACCCCAACCAAACCTCGTCCCGCCGGACCGGCTGGCTGTCGCTGCTCTGGCTGGTCGTGCCGCTCGCCGCGATGGCGGCGGCGGTCTGGTGGCTGTACGCCGCCAACCCGCTGGCCGCCTTCAACAATGGCGCGCCGCCCGTCGAGAACCTCACCTACGAGCGCACGATCCTCGATGCCGACGGCTTGCGCGTGCTGGTGCGCGCCGGCGGCTCGGAGCCGATGCGCATCGCGCAGGTGATGGTCGACGACGCCTACTGGGAGTTCACCCAGACGCCGGCGGGCGAACTGGCGCGCGGCGACACCGCCTGGATCGCGCTGCCCTTCCCCTGGGTGCTGGGCGAGGCGCATGTCGTCAACATCGTCACCGCCACCGGTGCGACCTTCGCCCACGACATCGCCGTCGCGGTGCCGAGCCCGGTGCCGACCAGCGCCGCGCTCAACGCACAGGCGGTGCTCGGATTCTTCGTCGGGATCGTGCCGGTCGCGATCGGCATGATGTTCTATCCGGCCCTGCGCGGCGTCGGACGTGGCGGCATGGACTTCCTGCTGTCGCTCACCATCGGCCTGCTCGCATTCCTTCTGGTCGATACGCTCGAGGACGCGCTGGAATTTGCCGGCGAGGCGGCGCTGGTGTTCCAGGGGCCGACGATGGTGATCCTGGCGGCCATCGGCAGCTTCCTCCTGCTGATGGCGGTGGCCCGCAGAAACGGCACCCCGAGCGGGCTGGCTCTGGCGACCTTCATCGCCATCGGCATCGGCCTGCACAATCTCGGCGAAGGTCTGGCCATCGGCGCCGCCTTCGCCGGCGGTGCGGCCGGGCTCGGCACTTTCCTCGTGCTGGGCTTCACCCTGCACAACATCACCGAGGGTATCGGCATTGCCGCGCCGCTGCTGAATCAGCGGCCGCCGCTATGGGCATTCCCGGTGCTGGTGCTGGTCTCAGGTTTCCCGGCCGTCGTCGGCA
>JBFXFO010000055.1:0-15116 GCA_050178915.1 Rhizobiaceae bacterium
CCGGCCTGGGTGAGCGCCAGCAGCACCCGCTGCGAGTGGATGAGCCCGCGGAATTTCACCAGATTCTTCCGCATGTTGTCCGGGTAGACGACGAGCTTCTCGATGACGCCGGCGAGCCGGTTCAGCGCAAAATCGAGATGGATCGTGGCGTCGGGTGCGATGCCGCGCTCGACGCTCGAATGGCTGATGTCGCGTTCGTGCCAGAGCGTGACATTCTCCAGCGCCGGCGTCACCGCGCTGCGGATCAGCCGCGACAGGCCGGTGAGGTTTTCGGTGAGCACCGGGTTGCGCTTGTGCGGCATCGCCGACGAACCCTTCTGGCCCGGCGAAAAATACTCTTCCGCCTCCAGCACCTCGGTGCGCTGCATGTGACGGATTTCGGTCGCGACGTTCTCGATCGAGGCGGCGATCACGCCGAGCGTGGCGAAATAGACGGCGTGCCGATCACGCGGAATCACCTGCGTCGAGATCGGCTCCGGCACGAGCCCGAGCTTCTCGCAGACATGCTCCTCGACGCGCGGGTCGATGTTGGCGAAGGTGCCGACGGCCCCCGAGATGGCGCCGGTCGCGACCTCGGCGCGCGCGGCGACGAGGCGGGCGCGGTTGCGGTTCATCTCGGCATGGAAGCGGGCGAAGGTGAGGCCCATCGTGGTCGGCTCGGCATGGATGCCGTGGCTGCGGCCGATGCGGACCGTGTCCTTGTGCTCGAAGGCGCGCCGCTTCAGCGCGGCGAGCAGCCTGTCGAGGTCGGCGATGAGGATGTCGGCGGCGCGGACCAGCTGGATGTTGAGCGTGGTGTCGAGCACGTCCGATGAGGTCATGCCCTGGTGGATGAAGCGCGCATCCGGGCCGACGAACTCCGCCAGATGCGTCAGGAAGGCGATGACGTCGTGCTTGGTCACCGCCTCGATCTCGTCGATGCGGGCGACGTCGAAGGTGGCGCTGCCGCCTTTCTCCCAGATGGTGCGGGCGGCTTCCTGCGGGATGACGCCGAGCTCGGCGAGCGCATCGCAGGCGTGCGCCTCGATCTCAAACCAGATGCGGAAGCGGGTTTCGGGAGACCAGATGGCGGCCATTTCCGGCCGCGAGTAGCGAGGTATCATGCACTTGCCCTGTCGCGGTTACGCGGTCTGGTAACAGACGACGGGGCCGGGCTCAACGCGGCATGCGCGCAATCCAGTACGCAAATGCGAAAAGCGCGACGAAGCCGAGCGGAAAGAACAGCCGCATGCCGAGCACGGCGAACTGGTAAAGCGCGGCCGCCGTGGTGAAGAACTGCTGGTAGCCCCAGGTCACCGAGCCGAACGGCGCGTGCCACTGGGCATAATAGGCGCGGTAGTCCCAGGCGTAGATCGCCGCGATGCAGCCGATCGTCAGCAGCGCCAGTGCCAGCAGCGCGGCGGCAAAACGCACCTCGAAGCGGCGTCGGCCTGCGACGAGCCGGGCGAGATAGGCCGCCGGCCAGAACGCGACGACAGCGCCGATGGCGAAGACGAGGACGATGGCGAGGATGGCGCCGGGCGTCTGCCACCCGCGTACGAACTGCAGCGTCAGCCCGGCGGAAAGTGCGTTCACCGCACCCCAGCAGAGCCCGGCCAGAAGCGTGGCACGCCATGGCGGCAGCGCGGCGCGCAGCCGGCGAGGGCGCGATGCAGGCTGCGGCAAATCAGAGACGGCCGGTGGCGGCGATCCAGCGATGGTCCGGTCCTTCGAAACCAAAGCGGCGAATGGCGATCAGCAGCGCATAGACCGGCTGGCCGCCATCGTCCGGGTAGAAGGTCTGCAGCCCGCCGAGGCGGTAGCCGACCGGGCAGCCGCGGCTGAGCGGGATGGTCTGGTCCTCGTGGCGCAGCTGCGTGCGCGCGCCGGCAGCCGTGGCGATGCGCGTGATGCGCATGCCGACGATGTCGCCGAGCCCTTCGCAGCGCGACGGCGGCTGCATGGCGATCTCCTCGAGGCGGAACTCGACGGGGGCATCGACCGGCGGCACGACGAGGCGCGGATTGGCGACCAGCCGGAACGGATCGGCCGACAGTTCGGTCACCGGGTTGAAGGCGACGGTGGTGCCGCGATTGCTCGCCAGCTGCGCATCGCGGATGATCCGCTCGCCGCGGATGCGGGCGCGCTGGCGCGCTTCCTCGACGCTGGCGGTCTCGTCTTCCAGCGTCACGCGGATGGGGGTGCCGGGCAGGAACTTGTCGTTCGACGTGTCGATGTAGAAGCGGTGGGAGTAGGGGAAGCCGGCGCCATCCATCTGGCCGTATTCCTCGAACGCGAAGACCCGGCCGTCGGCGCTGAAACCGAGGATCTCGATCTCGGCGGTGTCGCCGGCGCGCGCCGGCAGGCTGGCCATGGCGCCGAGCAGGCCCAAGAGCAGGATCACGATGCGCATGCTTCCCTCCAAGCCCAGGCAATCCGCCGCACGGATCGCGTCGCACAATCGAGATTCGAGCATAACACGATAACGTTGCGAAATATGTCGGCGGTCGGCGATTTTCAGCGCGGCAGCGCCGACCAGACCGGCATGACGTCCGCATCGGCGGCACTGGCCGCGAAGACGCCGCGTGCCACGGCGCGCGCCATGGTTGCCGCCGCCGCCGCGCCAAGCTCGACGGCTGCCTCGATGTCGGGCCTGATGCCGCTGACGCCGGTGGCGAGGCCGAAGACGAGGTCGCCGTCCACTTCCGTGTGCGCCGGCCAGATGGCGCGGGCAAAGCCGTCATGCGCGGCGATCGCCAGCCGCTTGGCGCCGCCCTTGCTCAGCACCGCGTCGGTGGCGATCACCGCGATGGTGGTGTTCTGCACCGGGCTCAGCCCCTCGCGGAATTTCAGGCGGATATCGGTCGTCTCGGCCGGAAGCGGCGAGGGCAGACCGAGGCCGCCGAACTCGTCGCCGATCTCGAACGGCGCCGCCCAGAAATGCCGCGAACGGCCGACCGTGACGGAGCCGGTGGCGTTCACGGCGACCAGCGCCGCGACGGTGATGCCGTTGGGCAGCACCGTGGAGGCCGAGCCGAGCCCGCCCTTCAGCCTGGCGGTGAGCGAGCCGACGCCGGCGCCGGCCGTGCCGAGCGCAAAGTCGGCGGAAGCGGCGCTGGCGGCTTCATAGCCGAGCTCGCGATAGGGCGGGTATCGGCCCCAGCCCTTGTCGCCGCCATTCTGCATATCGAAGAGGATGGCGGACGGCACGATCGGAATGCGCAGGTCGCGCACGGCAAAGCCGATGCCCTGTTCGCGCAGCGCCGCCTGCACGCCCGACGCGGCGTCCAGCCCGAACGCCGAACCGCCCGACAGCGCCAGTGCATTGATCGTCTCGACCGTGTTGTGCGGCTCCAGCAGGTCGGTCTCGCGCGTGCCGGGCGAACCGCCCAGCACCTGCACCGCCGCGACCGTCGGCGCATCGCAGACGACGACGCTGACGCCTGTCTTGACGCGGTGGTCGGCCGCGTTGCCGACGCGCAGGCCGGCGACGTCGGTCAGGAGATTGCGGGCGCCGGCGCGAAAGCTCATTCGTCACCCACAGCGATGAAGCGCGTGCCGTCGAAGCGGAAGAGGCCGTAGAAGGGCAGGGTCGCGTCGCCCTTGGCGTCGAAGGCGACCTTGCCGATGGCGGTGTCGGTCTCGCTTGCGTCGAGCGCGCCCCCGACTGACCCGCTGGCGAGTGGATCAGCTCCCGAGAGCGCCGCGAGGGCGACCTGCATCGCAGCGTAGGCGGGCAGCACATAGCCTTCCGGCTGCACCCCGGCGGCGCGGATCCGCGCCACCGTTTCCGGCGGCGCGATCCCGGCCCATTCCGGCAGTCCGATCATCAGCGTGCCAGCCGCCAGCTGGACGTCGCCAGGCGCCGAGCGCAGCGTTTCGCCGCCCGCCACGACCAGCGGAACCTCAAGCGCTTTCGCATCGCGTGCGAGAATGGCGAGGTCGTCACGATCGCCGCCGACGAAGACGCGCGTTGCTTCCGTGCGACGCAGGCGTCCGACCAGGCCGATCTGGTTGTCCATCTGCGGGCGGTAGGTATCGACGAACACCGGTTGCAGACCGGCAGTCTCGACGGCGAGGCGCAAACTCTCGGCCAGTTCGCGCGAATAGATGGTGCCGTCATCTACGATGGCGAACAGCTCCGTGCGCCACAGTTCTGTGAGTATCTTGGCCACGGCAGCGCGCTCTGCATCGGCGCGCGGCGCCAGCCGGTAGACCGGCCAGCCAGTTTTCGTGCGGCGGTCGGTCAGCGCGTCGGTGCGAACGCCGACGGTGATGACCGGGATGCCGGCATCCTTGAGCGCCGGCAGCGCCGCCTCGATCGCCTCGGTGCAGAGGAAGCCGATCGCCACCCGCACCTTTGCGGCCACGAGCTGCGTCGCAGCGGCGCGGCCGCCATCTGCGGTGCACACATCGTCGGCGAAGGTCAGCGTCGCAGCGTCGCCGGCAGCGAGGGTTGCGCCGTCGCGCAACTGCTGGCCGAGGATTGCCAAGGGGCCGGAGAACGGCCCGACGACACCCACCGCCGGACGCTCCTGCGCGACCGCTGCGGCGGTCGCCAGCATGAGCAGCGCGGCGCTGGTGATGAATCGGCGGAACGGGCGGCGCATCGGCCCTCTTCTTGATCAGGCGCACACAGGTAAAGGCTGATCGCCGAGCGCGCAACACGCCAGCGCGGCCCCCGCCCGCATGGCCAACTTGTGGCTTCGCCGCAGCGCGATATATACCGCCGCAAGGCAGGGGTGCGCCCTCGCTTTTCCTGAAGGAAGGCCGTTGCTTAAGAAGTTCGACGTCGAGCCGCAGTCCTATCGCGACGCCATGAGCCGCTATGCCGGCGCGGTGCAGGTGATCACCACCGACGGGCCGGGCGGGTTGCGTGGCGCGACCATCATCGCCGCCTGTTCGGTGTCGGATCATCCGCCGATGGTGCTTGCCTGCCTGAACCGTGAGAACACCAAGAACGACGCCTTCATGGCGAACGGCAATTTCGCGCTGAACACGCTGGCCGCGCATCACGAACCGCTGGCGGTAGGCTTCTCGGGCGTCAACCGGCTGCCGGTGCCGGAGCGCTTTGCGCTCGGCCAGTGGGCAAGGCTGGCGAGCGGCGCGCCAACGCTCGTCGATGCGCTTGCCGTCTTCGACTGCGAGATCGTCGATCACAAGGACCTCGCCACGCACAGGGTGCTGTTCGGCAAGGTGACAGGCCTGCGCCTCGGCGATAGGGTCAAGCCACTGATTTATCACGATCGCGGCTACCGGGCGCTCGGCGGGGTTTCGTCCGAGCCAGGCTGACAGAGGTCGCTGCGACGCGGGAGCGGGCGATGAACCACGCCGGACTTGACGAGACGCGCGACCCGCTGGTGCTGGCGCAGAACTGGACGGATGCCGGTCGCGTCGTGGCGCTCGCCACCGTGATCGAGACATGGGGCTCGGCCCCGCGTCCGGTCGGCAGCCATCTGGTCATCGATTCCGACGGCAACTTCCAGGGATCGGTCTCCGGCGGCTGCGTCGAGAGCGCCATCGTCACCGAGGCGCTCGACATCATCGCGTCCGGCGAGGCGCGTTTGCTGGAGTTCGGAGTCGCCGATGAGACGGCGTGGCGCGTCGGTCTGTCCTGCGGCGGCCGCATCAAGGTCTATGTCGAGCGCGTCGGCTGACCATGCAACTGGCCACGCTCAAGGCTCTCAACGATGACCGTCGCGCCCGCCGCGCGGCGATCCTGCTCACCGACCTGACGGATGGCAGCGACCGCGTCGTGCGTGAGGGCGAGGCGCTCGACGGGGAGCTTGGAGCGGCGATCGCCAGGGCGTTCCGGACCGGCCTGTCGGCCAGTGTCGCCGCTGGCGGTCGCAACTGGTTCCTCAACGCCCACCTGCCGGCGCCGCGCCTCGTGGTCATCGGGGCCGTGCACATCAGCCAGGCGCTGGCACCGATGGCGCTGCTAGCGGGCTTCGACATGCAGATCATCGATCCGCGTACCGGCTTTGCGACACGCGAGCGCTTTCCCCACGTGCCGGTGCATGCGCAGTGGCCGGAAGATGTGCTGAGCCGCACGCCGTTCGACGCTTGGACCGCCGTCGCCGCGCTCACCCACGATCCCAAGATCGATGATCTGCCATTGCAGCAAGCGCTCGCCGCGGGCTGCTTCTACGTCGGCGCGCTCGGCAGCCGGAAGACGCATGCCAAACGTGTCGAGCGGCTGCTCGGCATAGGCGTCGAGCAGTCCGCGATCGATCGCATCAGGGCGCCGATCGGCCTCGACATCGGCGCCTCGACCCCGGCGGAGATTGCCGTGGCGGTGCTGGCGCAGGTGGTGGGCGCGCTGCGCACGCGCAATCTCGGCCCACCGCAGGGCGACGGGAGTTGAGCGCCGCGCCTTCCGTCCACGCCGTGGTGCTCGCTGCCGGGCGCTCATCGCGCATGGGCGGCGCAAACAAGCTGCTGGCGCTGTTCGACGGCGAGCCGCTGGTGCGCCGCACGGCCGCGCGTGCGCTTGCCAGCAGGGCCGCCGGCGTCACGGTCGTCACCGGCCATCAGGCGGAACGTGTGGCGGAAGCGCTGGCCGGACTGGATGTGCGGATTGTGCACAACAGCGACTTCGGCTCCGGGCTGGCGGGCTCGCTGCGCGCCGGCGTTGCCGCCGTGCCGGAAGCGGCGGACGGCATGCTCGTGCTGCTTGGCGACATGCCGGAAGTCACGGCAGAGCACATTGACCGGCTGATCGCGGCCTTCGCGGAGTCGGAAGGCAACGGCATCGTCCGGGCGACGCACGCTGGCAGGCGTGGCAATCCCGTGATCCTGCCGCGCCGGCTGTTCGCGGCACTCATGACGCTGGAAGGCGATGCCGGCGCGCGCACGCTGATCGAGGCCGAGGGAGCCGCAGTCATCGATATCGAGATCGGGCAGGGCGCGACGGTCGACGTCGACACGCCGGAGGCGCTGAGGCAGGCGGGCGGCGTGCTGCGGGATTGACGCGGCCCACGCAATCGCCTCAATCGACCACGACATTCCGCGAACCCTGTCGATGGAAGCCATGCCCTTGCGACGACCGCTTATCCTCGCCGCTGCGCTTCTCGCGAGCCTCGGCATCGCGTCCGCCGGCATCGTGCTGGAGCCCTACAAGGACAAGCTGTTCGCCTATCCGGCAATCCTGTCCGTCGCCGACGACGGCGACTACATCGTCGTCGGCTATGACGAAATGCGCGACATCAACGGTCGCGACGAGGTGCCGGAGCGCAAGGTTCAGGGGCAATATGTGTCGCTGAAGGTGCGGCGCGCGCAGAAGGATCTGTCGCTGTCGACGCCGGCGGGCGAGATACGCCATTTCGCGGTCGGCCAGACGCAGGGCGCCAGCGTCATCACCATCTACCTGCATGGCAAGGGCGGCAGCCGCAAGCAGGGGGTCGACGACTTCACCTTCGGCGGCAATTTCAACCGCATCAAGAACCTGATGGCCGCGAATGGCGGCCTCTATCTGTCGCCCGACTTCTCCGATTTCGAGGAGCAGGGCACGCGCGAGATCGCTACGCTGATCGCGCATTACGCGGCGCAGTCCCCTGATGCCGGGATCGTCGTCGCCTGCGGCTCGATGGGCGGCGGCATCTGCTGGCGGCTGGCGCAGGACAAGACCGTCGCGGCGCGCCTGTCGGGCCTCGTGCTGCTAGGCTCGCTCTGGAACGATGGTTTCCGGGGAAGCCCCGCCTTCAAGGCGAAGGTGCCGGTGCTGCTCGCGCAGGGCAGCCGCGACTCGGTCTTTCCGGTCGAGCAGCAGGAAGCGTTCTACCGCTCCGTCCGCAAGGCCGCGCCCGGTTACCCGATCCGCATGGTGCGCTTCGAGACCGGCGGCCACGGCACGCCGATCCGCATGACCGACTGGCGCGAGACGCTGAACTGGATGCTGGGGAGAGCACGATGACCGGCCATGTCGACCCGACGCGTCAAAAGTTCGGCGAGTTCATGCGCCTTGCCGATGATGGGCCGATCCAGATGCTCAACCTGGTGCGGTTCCGGGTGCAGGCCGCGTATCCCGACGGGCGCAGGGCGACCGGCGAGGAGGCCTATGCAGCCTATGGCCGCGAGAGCCTGCCGATCTTTCGCCGCGTCGGCGGGAGGGTCGCCTGGTCCGGCGATTTCCGCCTCACCGTGATCGGGCCGGAGGACGAGCGATGGGATCGCTGCTTCATCGCCGAATACCCGTCGAGCGCCGCTTTCGGCGAGATGGTCAAGGACCCGGCCTATCAGATCGCCGTTCGGCACCGCCAGGCGGCCGTCGAGGATTCGCGCCTCATCAGGCTGTCGCCGCGCGCGATCGGCGCCAGTTTCGCCGACTGATCACGGCCCGCTGTCGAAGTCGAGGACGGTTTCGGGGTTCGCTTCGCCATCATACGAGGCGTCCACCTCGTAGTGCACCAGCGTGAACTGACCGCTGCGGAACAGCCACTTGCCGGACGACGAGGCGTCGCCGATGCCGCGCCATTTCGAGGAGGCATAGATCGCCTTCTCGTCCGGGCTGAACTCCGAGTTCACCTGCTGATCGCTGCTGGTGTAGCCGATGATCGTCACCGACTTCACCTTGTCGGTCGTGTCGTCGTTCTCGTAGCGCACGTCGAGGTCCGGATGCGCGAAGCTCATCGCCTGCGCCTGCCCGTACTGGTCGACGGCGTAAAACACCTCCGTCGTGTTGTAGGCGGCCATGTTGCAGGCGAAGCGGACGAGATGGATCGTGGTCTCGGGGTCCGCATCGCTCTCATAGGGATAGCGGAACTTGAGCGGCCAGACCTCCGGGCTCGGATCGATCGAGATCGGACTCGAGCCGAGCGTCGCGCAGACGCCGCGATAACCGGCTTTGAACTCGCGCAGCGCGATCTCGCGGGCGAGGTCCTCGGCGCTGGCGGCCGGCGCATCTCCGCAGGTCTTGGGCAGCGACTCGAACGGGTTGTTGCCTTCGACGGCCTTCAGGCTGCCCTTCTCGATATGCATGCCGCGAAACGGCGGCTCCTGCAGTTGCGGCTGCGTCAGCCGCGCGGTGTAGCAGCCGGCGAAAACCTTGCCGGCGCCGTCGGCATCGAACGCCTCGATTGCCACCGGAATCTCGAAGAAGCTGCTGCCGGCGGCACCTTCCTCGCTTACCACGCCGATCACGACGTTGACGCGCTGCGTGTCCTTGTAGCCATCGACGAAGGCCTCGAAGTTCGGTGCCGGCTTCTCCTCGCCGAAATAGTCCCAGGCGCGCGCATACTCCTTGCGGCTGATGGCGCTGTAGAGCGAGCGCGTGAGCTGCGCCGCATTCGAGCGGTCATCGACATATGGCGCTTCGTGCTCCTGCGCGAAAGCTGGCAGGGCCGCCGTTGCCAGAAGCGACACGGCAGCGGCGGCGAAGATTGGCTTCATGGCGGGTCTCCGGAAGTGGCGGCGAGGGCAGGATAACATCAAGTTCGGCAAGACTGTGAGCGGCGGGCCGCTCTCGATGAAACTCTGGCGGGGCTGCGGCCGTAGCTTCCAGGCCGGCGCAAGCCGGTTTCCTCGCCGTCCAGGCGACCAACTCGGGCCACGCCATGCGTGGCCCGCTTTTTTGTCTGAAATCCGCCGGAACACTGCATTGTAAGGGCTTCACAAAGCCATTCTTAACGGCGTTCTGGCATGTTCGGGATCACAAGGGCATGCCGGACGTTATGGGTGGCCGAGGAGGCACTCATGCCGCAGGACAGTCGGAATTTCGCATCACTGCTGGACGAGCTGATCGCCGCCGACCGTGCCGTCGCCGGCGGGCGTCAGCCGATTCCCACCGTCGACTATCTTGCGGTCGCCGAAGCGCTCGACGGCATCACCGTCACGGCCGACGCCGCTGCCGCCGAGTACCGTGAGACGGCTGCGCTCGATGCCGACCTCGAAGCGCTGTTCGAAGCCGCCGCGGCGCCCACCGAGGCGATGCTCTCCATCGATCCGGCCGAGATTTCCCGCGAACTCGGTCTGTCGGTGCAGCGGCAGGCGGTCGAGCTTGCCCGCATCCGCCGTGCCTTCGCCTTCCGCAACCACCCCGATCGTGTCGAGCCGCACCTGCGCGAGCGCGCCATGCAGCGCATGAAGCTTGCCAACATGCTGATCGACGAGGCGCGCAGCCGCGCCGAGGCCTGACGCGCTTTCGCGGCGCCGATTTCGGTTTGACACCTCGCAGCCGATGTCTCATTTCTTGGCCGAATCCGGCGCCGGGCCGGACCGCCGCGGCAGCGGCGCGCGAGGACAGGCCGATGGAAGACAACTACGAACGCTATGCCATTGCGGTGATTATCGTTTTCGGCGCAGTGATCACGCTCGGCCTGATGGCCGCAGGGATTGCCACGGCCAATCGTCCGGTCTTCTTCCTTGCGCTCGGCTCAGCCTCGGCCGGCTGGATCGCCGGCCACGCCATGCTGTTCGACCGCCCGCGCGTCTATGGCGTCCTGATTTTGCTGGCCGCCGTTCTCGCCGTCGCGTCGGCGATCAAGTTCGGCGCCTGACCGGGCCCTCTCAGGCCCGGTAGAACACCTGCCGCACGTCGATGTGCTCGGCGCGGAACCCGGCCTCGCAATAGTGCAGGTAGAACTCCCACAGCTTCTTGAAGCGCTCGTCGAAGCCGAGCGGCACGATGCGCTGCCATGAGGCATGGAAACGCACGCGCCATTCGGCCAGCGTGCGCGCATAGTCCTGCGGGAACAGGCGCTCGCGGAAATAGGTCAGGCCGTGTTCGGCGCCGAGCGATTTCAGGATCGTCGGCGTCGGCAGCATGCCGCCCGGGAAGACGTAGCGCTGGATGAAGTCCTGCCGCTTGCGATAGGCCGGGAATGTAGCGTCGTTGATGGTGATGATCTGCAGCCCGGCGGTGCCGCCCGGCTTCAGGCACTCCCGCATCTTGCCGAAGAAGGTCGGCCAGTACTTTTCGCCCACCGCCTCGAACATCTCGATCGACGCGATGCGGTCGTAGCGGCCGGTTTCGTCGCGATAGTCCTGGAACTTGAACTCGACCTTGTCGGAGAGGCCCGCCCTGGCGATGCGCTCTTGGGCAAAGTTCAGCTGCTCGCGGCTGATCGTCAGGCCGGTGACGCGACAGCCGATCTCCTTTGCCGCGAATTCGGCGAAGCCGCCCCAGCCGCAGCCGATCTCGAGCACATGATCGTCCGGGCCGATGCCGGCATCCTGCGCCAGCGCGCGGTACTTGGCGGCCTGCGCGCTTTCCAGGTCATTGGCGCCGGTCTGATAGAGCGCCGACGAGTAGGTCATGCTCGGGTCGAGCCACTCGCCATAGAAGGCATTGCCCAGATCGTAATGGGCCGAGATGTTGCGCTTGGAATTGGCGCGTGTGTTGGCGTTGAGCCAGTGGCGGAAGCGCTGGAACAGGTTGAGCAGCGCGTTGCCGCCGGCCAGTCGCTCGGACGTCTCGTTGTTGACCACGAACAGTTCGAGGAAGGTGGTGACGTCCGGGCTGCTCCAGTCGCCGTCCATGTAGGATTCCGCGACGCCGATGGAGCCGCCACTGAGCGCGCGCATCGGCAGCTTCCAGTTGTGCAGCACGACGCTTGCGCTCGGGCCGGGTGCGTTGCCGCCGAGATGGAAGGCGCGGCCGTCCGGCAGCCGCAAGTCGAGCGAGCCGCTCTTCAGCCGCATGCCGGCGGACAGCGCAAGCCTTGCCTTGGCTGGCAGGCCACGCACCGACTCGGAGAAATTTTCGGCTGTCAGCCTCACCGCATCAGCGAAATCGGGTTTTGAAATGTCGACCGTCATGATTGCCCGCAGGCCCAGAACGCGCCGTTCACTCGCCCGGTTCGAGCGCGCCGCCTTCGTCATGGTAGCTGACGGGCTTGGGCGGCGCCGGACTCGGGTGGAAACGGGCGCCCTTGAGCCAGAGTTTAAGCGCCTCCCAGTGTATTCCGGCCATGATTTTCCACGGCATGAGGGGGAACTGCAAGAGGCATGCTGCTAACGATCGACTACGCAGCGGCATTGCTGCTCCGACAAACGTCGCTGAAAGCAGTGGTTCGCCGGCTTCCGTCTCATGGATTCGCAGGCGGATCGCCTTGCCCGGCGGCAGCACGCGGAAATTGTAGCGCGTGCCCATGTCGATGAAGGGCGAGACATGGAAGATCTTGGTGCGCGCCTGTCGGATGCCCGCCTCGCTCAGCTCGCCGGGCATCACCGGCGCGACATAGGTGTGGCGCTGCCCGAAGGTGTTGCGCACCGCGTAGATCAGCGCCAGCAGGCTGCCGTCGGCGCGGTAGCAGTAATAGACCGAGATCGGATTGAAGACGTAGCCGAAGACGCGCGGGTAGCACATCAGCAGGATGCGCTCTGCGCGTTCGCCAAGCCCGGCGCCGGCGAGCAGCCGATCGGCAAACTGCCGCACAGTTTCGCCCTTGCGCTCGACATGGTCGCTCTCGTGGAACGACGCGAGGTTCGCCCGGTTCACGGAGAACAGTTTTGACATGCGTCCGGCCTCGGCAAGCCGGTCGAGATCGATAACGATCGAGAAGACGCGGTAGACGAAACGGTGGCCGAACGGCTTCAGCCGCGCATGCATGACATCGCCGGGGTAAAGTGTACACGCCGCGTCGGGCGGCGGTCCGTTCTGGCTGAGTGTGCTGATGCGCGCCGCCAGCATGGTCATTCCGCCGCGAGTGGGAGCATCTGCGGTACGTAGGCGGGCTGCGCCCGCCACGGCACCTTCGCACCGAGCGCGATGGCTGCGTCGAGGCCGGAACGCAGCCCGTCCTCATGGAAGCCGTAGCCGGTCCACGCGCCGGCGAAATAGGTGTTCCGCATGCCTTGTATGTCGGGCAGCAGCGCCTGCGCCGCAAGCGCCTGCGCATCGAACTGGGGATGGTCGAAACGCCATTCGCCGAACACGAGGTCTTCGCGCGGTTCGACGGTCGGGTTGAGCGAGACGAAGAGCGGGAAGCGCTCGTCGATACCCTGCAGGCGGTTCATCCAGTAGGTGACGCAGACCTCCGCTTCGGCGCCGGCTTCGCCGCGGCGCAGATAGTTCCACGCCGACCATGCGGCGCGCCGCTTCGGCATCAGCCGCGCGTCGCGGTGCAGGACGACGCGGTTGGGGCGGTAGGGGATCGCCGACAGGATACGCTGCTCCACTGAAGTGGCGTCGGAGAGAAGCCGCAGCGCCTGGTCGCTGTGCGCCGCGACGACCACGTCGTCGAAACGCTCGGCATGCCCATTCGCCCAGATGGTCACGCCGAAAGCGTCGCGCACCAGTGCATCGACCGGGCAGCCGAGCCGCACGCGGCCGGCGAGCGGCGCCAGCAGCCGGTCGAGATAGTTGCGCGCGCCACCCTTCACCGTGCGCCACTCGGGCCGCTCATTGTGGATGAGGCGATGGTTCTCGAAAAAGTCGATGAAGGTGACCGCCGGAAAGTCGAGCATCCTGACGCGCGGCGTCGACCAGATCGCGGCGGCCATCGGGATCAGGTAGTTGTCGCGAAAGCCGGTCGAGAAGCGGCGGGCGTTCAGATACTCGCCGATCGTGGCGTGGCCGATGGCGCCGCAGTCGCGGTCTTCCACGCACTGCCGGTTGAAGCGCAGAATCTCGCGCAGCATCCACAGAAAGGAGGGTGAGCAGAGATTTCGCTTCTGCGCGAAGATCGACGCCCAGGTCGAGCCGCTCCATTCCATGCGACCGTCGTCGAGCGACAGCGAGAAGCCCATGTTGCTGGCATGCGTCTCGACGCCGAGATGCGCAAGGAGGGCGGTGAGGTCCGGATAGTTGTGGCCGTTGTAGACGATGAAACCGGTATCGACCGCTATCCGATGGCCATCGTAGTCGATGTCGACGGTCGCCGTGTGTCCGCCCGGCCGCGCTTCGGTTTCGAACAGCGTGACATCGGCGTGATCCCGCAGCGCCCATGCGGCGGAAGCGCCTGAAATGCCCGAGCCGATGACGGCCACGCTTCTTTTGCCGCCGGCGTGGCGGCCATGCAGGTATGCGACGTTCATCCGATCCTCGCGTCCCGGCGCTCGTACAGGCGCTCTTGTTCCTGCAAGCAGATACGGGGAGGTCGGGTGAGAGTTTCAGCCTTGCCGCAAGTATGCGGAAGGATCGGTGCCGAACCGCTATCGGCCGCGATGCCAGAAGGGTCTGATGTTCAGAAGCGGTAGCCGAACCGCACGCCAGCCGCTTCCTGTCCGCCATTCTTGCGGCAGATGTTCGCGTTGGAGAAATGGTCGGCATAGAGCTGGACGGTCACGTCAGACGTGATGTCGAAGCCGATGCCGGCGCCCAGATGGAAGAGCGCACGGCAGCCGAGCGCGCGATAGCCGACGGGATTGATGAGGTCCGACGCGTTGTTGAGGCTGCCGCCGATGCTCGCGGTCAGGTAGACGCGCTCGGTGAAGTACGCTTCCCAGTTCAGGCCGGCATAGACGAAGTCGGTCTGGTTGCTGTTTGGCGCGAAATCGAAGCCGATGTAGGGGCGCGGCGAGCCGATGAAGTCGAGGAAGGAAGGCGAGGGGAATACCAGCTCGCCATTGACGACGACGCCGGCCTGATTGTGCTGGGTGAAGAAGCCGGTATCGTAGGACATGATGCCCATGCGAGCCTCGAGCCTGTCCGCGTTCTTCCCGAACTTCAGCCACGCATCGCCATCCTGCGCGTGTGCGCTGAGAGTGCCTACCAGCAGTAACAGGCTGCCTGCCAAGCCAGAAAACTGCACGACCCGCCCCGAAGAAGATCTGTATTTCTCCAAGAACGACAAAGTTGCAGGACAAGGTCAATGACCTTTCGCATGATTGTTGCGTGCAAGATGG
The DNA here is from genome assembly GCA_050178915.1 of Rhizobiaceae bacterium. Lineage (GTDB taxonomy): Bacteria > Pseudomonadota > Alphaproteobacteria > Rhizobiales > Rhizobiaceae > JBFXAF01. The sequence goes on from JBFXFO010000055.1 coordinate 14,767, forward strand.
ACATCTCGCGTTGCTGTCTCTTTCGTACAACACATTAGTGATTGTTTGGATACTAATTGCCCCTTGCTTGCGCATCTGCACCATTCCGGTCCGTGTCCTTCCGCTCGCGCCGAGCTTCGATGTGGTCCATGATGGGCGGTAGACAGCGCCTTTGGAGGTCGCATGCGCCTGCCCATCCTGCTGCTTGTCATGCTCGCCGCGTTTCCGCCTCTGCCGCCGACCTCGCGACGGAGACGCGGAAGCTCTACGACGGCGTCGCGCTTGCCGAGCAGGCGCTGGCCAGCGGCAATGCGGATGTCGAGAACAGCGCCATCACGAAGGAAGCGTTTGCCGACAGGATCGCCGCCGAA
>JBFXFO010000055.1:15216-22075 GCA_050178915.1 Rhizobiaceae bacterium
TACAGCCGGATGACGTAGCGAATGGCGTCGTAGATCGCGGCGTGGATGTTGCGCGACGCGACCGCATCGCCGATGCGGAAAAGCGTGTAGGCCGCGTCCGGCTGGCGCACCGGGAACACCTCGCCACCCTGCACCAGGGCGTCGTAATCGACTTCGCCGAGATTGCGGGAGGCCGGCTTGAGCCCGTGGTAGATGTCGTCCAGCGGGGCGGTGCCATGCTCGACCACGATCTGGTCGACACGCCGCTCGCCGCTCCAGCCGCGCGCGAAGTCTGAGGCAAGCGTCGCCACAAGCTGGTTGCCGTCGCGGCGCACCGATCTGACGCGCGTGTTGATGGTGATGCGCACGCCCTTTTCGTGAAACGCCTGCATGTAGGGAACGTGGTTCAGCCCGCCCATCTCCGGCGCGAAGAACCGCTCCGGCGAGACCAGCTCCAGGGTCGAGCCGGCATTGGCGATCAGCTCGGCGGCGCTCATGCCAGGGTGCCCGCCATTGTCGTCGAAGACGAGCACGTTCTCGGCCGGCTTCACGCTGCCGGAGAGAATGTCCCAGCTGGACACGACCAGGTCGCCGCCGCTTTCCAGCGGTGGGTTCTGCGGCAGGCCGCCGGTGGCGATGATGGCGACGTCGGGACCAAGCGCGGCGACATCGCCGGCTTCCGCCCAGACGTCGTAGCGGATGTCGACGCCGAGGCGTTCCAGTTCGGCCAGCCGCCAGTCGACGATGCCGATGAGTTCGCGCCGGCGCGGGTTCTGCGTCGCCAGTCGAATCTGACCGCCGGCCTGCCCGGAGGCTTCCAGCACCGTTACCGAATGGCCGCGCTCCGCCGCGACGCGCGCCGCTTCGAGGCCGGCCGGGCCGGCGCCGACCACCACCACCTTCTTCGCTGGCCCGTCAGCCCGCGCGATCGTGTGCGGGATGGTGGCCTCGCGCCCCGTCGCCGCATTGTGGATGCACAGCGCCTCGCCACCCTCGTAGATGCGGTCGAGGCAGTAGGTGGCGCCGACGCAGGGGCGAATGCGATGCTCTTCGCCCGCCATCACCTTCCTGACGATGTGCGGGTCGGCGATGTGCGGCCGCGTCATGCCGACCATGTCGAGCTTGCCGGTGGCGATCGCATGCCGCGCTGTCGCGACATCCGAGATGCGGGCGGCGTGGAAGGTGGGGAATTTGGTCGCCTCGCGCACTTCGCCGGCGAAATCGAGCGACGGCGAGGAGCGCATGCCGGTGATCGGGATGACCTTGGTCAGCGCCGCGTCGGTCTCGATCGTGCCGCGGATGATGTTGAGGAAATCGAACTTGCCCGACCCTGCCAGCCGCCGCGCGATCTCGACACCTTCGGCCTTGCCGATGCCGTTCTCGATGTCCTCGTCCGCAACCATGCGGATGCCGACGAGAAAGTCGGGGCCGACGGCCGCACGCACGGCGTCGATGACGCGCCAGGTGAAACGCAGCCGGTTGTCGAGCGCGCCGCCGAAATCGTCGTCGCGATGGTTGGTCAGCGGCGACCAGAAGCCGTCCATCAGATGGCCGTACGCCTCGAACTCGATGCCATCCAGTCCGGCAGCCTGGCAGCGCTGCGCCGCGCTCGCATAGTCGGCGACGATGCGCTCGATGTCCCACTCCTCCATCGTCTTCGGAAAGGCGCGGTGCGCCGGCTCGCGCACGGGCGAGGGCGCCAGCACGGGCAGCCAGTCGGCCTTGTTCCAGCCGGTGCGGCGGCCCAGATGCGTGATCTGGATCATGACCTTGCAGTCATGCTCGTGACAGGAATCGGTGAGTTCGCGCAGCCACGGCACGATCTCATCGCGGTAGGCCTGCAGATTGCCGAACGCCGCCGGGCTGTCGCGGCTGACGATCGCCGAGCCGGCGGTCATGGTCAGCGCAATGCCGCCCTTCGCCTTCTCCGCATGATACAGGCGATAGCGCTCCTTCGGCATGCCGTCGTCCGAGTAGGCCGGCTCATGGCTGGTCGACATCAGCCGGTTCTTCAGCGTCAGGTGCCGGAGCTGGTATGGCTGCAGCAGCGGGTCGCTGCGAAGGGGAGCGTTCATGCCTGGTGATGTCTCGTCACTGGGGTGGGCCGATCAGCTGACCGTATCTGGCAGCTTCTCCTCGCGCCGCGCAATGAAATCCCGCAACCCTTCCGCCACGCCATCGTCGAGCCTCGGCTCCTCGTAGTCCTTAAGCATGTTGCGTGCCTTCTCGCGCCCGCGCGTGTCGTGGTCTTTCGACCCTTCCGCCGACCATTGTTCGAAGGAGTTGAAGTCCATCAGCGTCGGCATGAAAAACGCCGTTTCGAAATGCTCCAGCGTATGCCTCGTGCCGAGGAAATGCCCTTGCGGACCGACTTCGCGGATCGCCGCCATCGCGTCCTTGAAATCGTCGAACGAGACGCCGCCAGCATATTTGCACCAGCCGACGAGCTGCTCGCAGTCGGTGGCAAACTTCGAGTAGCCGCAGGTGAGGCCGGCCTCCAGCCACCCGGCGGCATGCCAGATGTAGTTCGCACCGGAGAGGATCGCGGCATGCATCAGCATGTTCGACTCATATCCGGCCTGCGCATCGTTGAGCTTGGAGCCGACATGGAAGCCCGACGTGCGCCAGGGCAGCCGGTATTTCCGCGCCAGCGCGCCCATCAGGTACATCATCTGCGCAGCCTCCGGCGTTCCGCCCATCGGCGCGCCGGTCTTCATGTCGACGGTGACCATGAACTGACCGTAGAGCTGCGGCGAGCCCGGCCGGATCAGCTGCGTGAAGGCGAGCCCGGCGAGCGCCTCCGCGTTCACCTGCGCGACCGCGCCGACGGCGGAAGCGGCAGTCGATGCGCCGCAGAGCGCAAACGGCGCCAGGATCAGCGGCTGGTTGTGCCGCGCATAGACCTTCATCGCGTCCAGCATGGTCGCGTCCCAGACCAGCGGCGAGTTGCAGTTGGTGATCGAGACCAGCACCGGGTTGTCGCGGACATAGTCCTCGCCGAACACGATGCCGGCCATCGCCATCGTGTCTTCTGCCCGGTCCTTCGACGTGACGATTCCCATGAACGGCTTGTCGGAATGTTTCAGCGCCGAGTGGATGATGTGCAGGTGCCGCTTCGGGACGGCGATCTCCATCGGCTCGCAGACGATCGAACTCGACGAGTGCAGAGCGGGCGCCATATAGGCGAGCTTGTGAAAATTCTGCAGGTCCTCGAGCGTGCCGTATCGCCGGTTGTTGTCGAGATCGCGCACATAGGGCGCGCCATACATCGGGATGAAGATCGTGTTGTTGCCGCCGACCTGCACGGTGCGCTGCGGGTTGCGCGCGTTGAGCATGAACTCTGGCGGGATCTTCGCCACCAGCTCCATCAGCAGCGCGCGATCGATCCTGACCCGGGTGCCGCTGACATCGGCGCCCGCCGCCTGCCACATCGCAATCGCCTCGTCGTCGCGGAACTCGCAGCCGACGTCTTCAAGGATGGCGAGCGACTCGTTGTGGATCAGCTCGACTGCTTCGTCGGGCACGATCTCGTAGACCGGGATCTTGCGCACCAGGGTCGGGAATGAAGCGACAGGCGCGCCGCGCAGCGTCTTGCGCCCGAGCCGTCCGCCCCCACGCCGCTGGGTTGCGGCGGTGTTTCCTGCGTCGATCGTATCTGTCAGGCTCATGGGGCGCTCCTCACGCCTTAGGAGACCGCCTGCGGCGCCGCTCTTCAAGCGAAATAGGAAGCCGGCTCGCTTGAGCTGAACTCAACGATCCGACCGAGATCAGCCAGTCGCGCAGCATTGACGCCTGCGGGCTCAGGGTGCGGCGCGCGCTCCACGTGACGAAGTACGAACCGGGCGCCGGGATAGCCGCCTCGGTGACCTGCACGAGGTTGCCAGCCTCGATCAGCGGCGCGACCAGGCTTTCCCAGCCGAGCGCCACGCCTTGCCCGCTGCGCGCTGCCTGCAGGGCGATGACATAGCTGTTGAAACGCCGCACGTTGACGCCGCGGTCGGAGTGGCCGACCTCGCGCAGAAACTCGGACCAGGTCGTCCACGTCCAGTCGATGCCCTCGACCGACAGCAGTTGCAGCTTGGCCAGATCGGCGACCGACCGCACCGGGTAAGCTTTTGCGAAGGCCGGACTGGCAACCGGAAAGATGCGGTCGTCGTACAGCTTGGCCGCCATTTCGTCCGGCCATTCACCGCCGCCATAGCGCAGGCGCAGATCGACATCCGGCCGGTCGAGACCGCGCGGGTGATCCGAGATGACGTGATCGACCACGATGTCGGTATTGCTGTTCCAGAAGGAGCCCATGCGCGGCATCAGCCACAGATGCGCCATCGCCAGCGTGCTGCCGATGGTGACGCTGGCCTGTCCGCCGAGCGTCTGCAGCTGCCGGAACGTCGTCGAGATCCGCTCGAACCCGTCGCGCAGGGACCCTGCCAGCGTCTCGCCGGCGCGCGTCAGTTCGACCGCTCGATGCCGCCGCAGGAACAAGGGAGCGCCGAGTTCCTCCTCCAGCATGCGCACCTGCCGCGAGACGGCGCCGGTGGTGACGTTCAGCTCCTCGGCCGCCTTCGTCAGGCTGAGATGCCGCGCGGCGGCCTCGAAGGCGGCCAGCGCGTTGAGCGAAGGGAGGCTGTAGAAGCGGCGGACCATCCGGACATTAGGCCCAGATCGCCGCCGCGCGCGCAACTCTCGCCATCGGCCGCAGCCTGTGCGAGCCTTCCGGCGATCTGCAGGTACCGAGCAAGCCGCGACCGATGAGCCGCGCTTCAGGGAGGGAAGATGTCGGGGCAAACGTTCAAGCGGCTGTTCACCCCGGTCGCGCTGCGCGGCAAGACCTTGCGCAACCGCATCGTTTTCGGCGCCCACACCGCCAACATGGCGGAGGGCGGGCTGCCAACCGCACGGCATGTCGGTTACTACGCCGAGCGCGCCATCGGCGGCGCGGCCATGATCGTGGTGGAGCCGATGCCGGTGCACCAGGCGGCGGTGCTGACGCGGGGCAATTTCCGCCCGTCCGACGACAGCGTGGTGCCGCATTTTCGCAAGGTCACCGACGCTATTCGCGGCAACGGCGCCGTCGCCATCCAGCAGCTCTACCATGTCGGCCAGCATGCTGACGCCGACAACTCCTTCCACGCCGGCTGGTCGCCGTCCGGCCTGCCGAGCTACCACGACTCGGATGGCTCCCACCGCATGAACGAGGCCGAGATCGAAGCGACGATCGACGGCTTCGTGCAGGCGGCGAAGCGCTGCCGCGATGCCGGCTTCGACGGCGTCGAGGTGTGGGCCGCCTATCACTCCATGCTCGACCAGTTCTGGACGCCGTGGTCGAACCGCCGCGACGACCGCTGGGGCGGCAGCCTCGAGAACCGCACGCGCATGAGCCGTGAGGTGATGACCCGCATTCGCCGCGAGTGCGGCGAGGATTTCATCGTCGGACTTGCCGTCAACGACGACGAGGACGTCGCGGTGGCGCTGAAGCGCGAGGCGCTGGCGGAAATCGTCGACCTGCACGACCGCGACCACCTGATGGACTACGTCACCTGCGGCACGGGCAGCTATTTCGACTTCTACAAGATCATTCCGCCGTTCGTGTACCCGGAGAAGATCGGTGCCGACATCGCCTCGATCCTGAAATCGACGGTGAAGCATGCGCTGGTGCAGGCCGAGAGCCACATCCGCACGCCGGAAAATGCGGAGAGCGTGCTGAGCGAGGGCAGGGCCGATCTGGTCTCCATCGTGCGCGGCCAGATTGCCGACCCGCACCTCGCCAACAAGGCCGCCTCCGGCCGCGCCGATGACATTCGCGGCTGCCTCTCCTGCAACCAGATGTGCTGGGGCCGCCGCTCGCGCGACTACTGGATCAGCTGCGTCATCAATCCGTCGGCCGGTCGCGAATTCGAATGGGGTGGCGACCGCTTCACGCCGGCGCAGAAGCCCAAGCGGGTGTTCGTCGTCGGCGGTGGCGTCGCCGGACTGGAGGCGGCGCGCGTCGCCGCCGAGCGCGGCCATCGCGTGACGCTCGCGGAAGCGTCCGATCGGCTCGGCGGACAGTTTCGCCTGGCCGGTTTGCAGCCGCGCCGGGCCCAGATCCTCGATCTGATCGAATGGTACGGCCGCCAGCTCGGCAAGCTGCAGGTCGAGGTGCGCTACGGGCAGTATGTCGAGGCGGACGACATCGAGCGCGAGGCCGCCGACCATGTCGTGATCGCCACCGGATCGCTGCCGGGCGAGGGCGCCTTCCAGCGCGCGCTGCCGCAGCATGAAGGCATCCCCGGCAACGGACCGGTGATGTCCGCCGAAGCGGTGATGGCGCGCGAGGCGCGGCCGGGCAAACGGGTGATCGTGCTCGACGATGGCGGCAACTGGAAGGGCTCGGGCACGGCGTGGAAGCTCGCCGAGGACGGGCACGACGTCACCATCGTCACCCCCGACGCGCTGGTCGGCAAGGAATTGCAGCGCATGGCGGTCGACCTGCCGCTGCGGCGCGCGCTCGCCACGCTGGGCGTCCGCTTCGTCACCGAAAGCGCCATCACCCACTGGGACGGAAAGGCTGCGACGGTCAGGTCGCTGCTCGACGGTCGGGAAGAGCGCGTCGAGGCCGATTCGCTCGTCTTCGCCGCGACCAGCATGGCGGAGGACAGCCTGTCGCGCGAACTCGACGCGCGCGGCATTGCCTACACGGCGATCGGCGACTGCACGGCGTCGCGCCAGGCCGCCTTCGCCATCCATGACGGACGCAAGGTGGCGCTGGGAATCTGAGCAAACGGTGCCGGCCGAAAGATCGGCGGGCTCAGTCTCTACGATGTGAGAAAGGCTTGGCTCCCCGGGACGGATTCGAACCATCGACCAACCGGTTAACAGCCGGTTGCTCTACCGCTGA
>JBFXFO010000056.1:0-8717 GCA_050178915.1 Rhizobiaceae bacterium
GCCGACGTTGTCGGCGATGGTGGCCGGGTTGCGCGGATCATCTTCCGGGATTCCAGCTTCCACCTTGCCCACGAGGTCGCCGCCGACGTCCGCACCCTTGGTGAAGATGCCGCCGCCGAGACGGGCAAAGATCGAGATCAGCGAGGCGCCGAAGCCGAGCGCGACGAGCGCGTCGATGACGGCGCGGTCGCCGGGGGCGTAGTCGAGAGCACCGACCAGCACCAAGTAGTAGACGGCGACGCCGAGCAGGGCGAGGCCCGCAACCAGCATGCCGGTGATGGCGCCGGACTTGAAGGCGATGTTGAGGCCGGCCGCAATGCTCTTGGATGCCGCCTGGGCGGTACGCACGTTGGCGCGAACCGAGACGTGCATGCCGATGAAGCCGGCGACGCCCGACAGCACCGCGCCGATCAGGAAGCCGATGGCGGCGAGCCCCGAGAGCAGCAGCCATGCAAGCACGAAGACCACGACGCCGACGATGGCGATCGTGGTGTACTGGCGCGTGAGATAGGCCTGCGCGCCTTCGCGGATCGCAGCCGAGATTTCCTGCATGCGCGCGTTGCCCTGGTCGGCCGAAAGGACCGACTGTGTCGCCCAGATGGCGTAAAGGACTGACAGCACACCGCAGGCGATGACGACGTAAAGCATGGTCATTGCCGATTTTCCCTGAGTTTGGTCCGCGAGACCCCCTCCCCGGACCGGTTCGAATCAGACCGGCGGCGCCGCATGGCAAAAATTGCCGGTCTTTCGAGTGCGGCTTATGCGTAACGAGGTTCCGAACGTCAAGATATTGTTAGGATTTTGCCCGGCTTTCGCCTTAATCGATTTAGCTGGCAAATCGCGACCGCGCCGGAGTCACTCAAGCGTCGATGCGGCCTGCCACCTCGATCTTCGGACTGCGGAAACCCATTGCGATCCACGCACCGAGCAGCTTGCGAAAGAAGCGAAACGACTGGCTTCGATGGTTCGGAATGTCCGACGACAGCACCGAAGGATCAGCCAGATCGCGCGTCATGGTGCGCATCTCCGGGCGCGGGCGTTCAGCGGCTGGCCACAAGCCGGCATAAAGGCTGAGCCAATGGCCGCCCTTGAACTCCAGGAACAGCGGCGTGTTGCAGCAAGCACTGACAATGCGCCGCGTCGTCGACGCATCCGACAGGCGGAATTCGCGCAGCAGGCCTGCGCCGTCGATCTGCACGCGATCCCTGCGGTAGAGCACGAAGCCGGTGCCACCATTCGGCTCCAGCACATGCACGCCCGGCCGAGATGCCTCAAGGCGCGCACCGGCTTCGCGACAGCTGTTGCAATGGCACTCGGCAGTGACGATCGGCGCGCCGCGCAGATGCAGTCCGACCTTGCCGCAGTTGCAGGCGAGATGCGTCGTCGATGCCATGGCTATGCGGCCTCCTTCGTCGCCAGGCCGAACAGCAGGCGGATGTATCGGTCGAGATGGTCGAGGCTTTCGCGCGCGGGCGCAGCGTCATTGGCCGCCTTGGCCAGCACGAAGGCGCCCTGCAGCACGGCTTGCGTGTGACGCGCGAGACTCGCCGGCGACCCCGTCACGTCATGCGCAACCATCGCAGCTCGGATGTCGTCCTCCAGCGTCGCCGCGTGGCCGAAGATGCTGGCGGCGCAGGCATCGCGGATCGTCGGGAACGCGCCATAGACCTCTCCCGCCATGGTACCGACGAGGCAGCTGAACTCGGCTGGATCGCCGACGATGATTGCTTTTCGAAACGCGACGTAGGCAAGCACGCGGTCGAGCGGATCCGCAGGCTCGTGGTACGGGGCTTCGGCGAAGAACGCCGTCGTCGTATCCGCCCAAAAGTCGGCGGCGGCGAGCCCGAGTTCTTCCTTGCTGGCGAAGTGGTGGAAGAACGAGCCTTTCGTAACGGCGGCCTTCTGGCAAAGATCATCGACCGACGAGGCCGCGAAGCCCTTGGCGCGGATGATGTCGCGCGCGGCCTCCAGCAGTCTCAGCCTCGCATTGCCTCTCTCGGGCTCGCGTTTCGTGGGCCTGGGCATCGCTAATACATACCGTTCAGTTGGTATGTATTGAAGCCGAAAAGGAGAGCTTTGACAAGCGATGTCGTCAGGTCTCAGGCAGAGGCTGGACGGCGCAGCAGTATCAGACAGGCGAGGCCGACAAGGCAGATTGCGCAAACCGGGAACACGATCCAGTTCAGCATGTCCCAACCCCAGTGGTTGTAGACCGTGCCTGACATCAGCGAGCCGCAGGCGACGCTCGAGAAGAGCACCGCGTCGTGGAAGCCCTGCACCTTGCCCTTCTCGGATGGCCGATAGGTTTCGGCAACGATGGCGGTGGCGCCGATGAAGCCGAAATTCCAGCCGAGGCCAAGCAGGATGAGCGCGGTCCAGAACTGCCAAAGTTCGATGCCGGACAGCCCCACGATGGCGCAGGCGACCAGCATCGCGAGGCCGATGGCGACGATTGTCTCGGCACCGAAGCGATGGATCAGGCCGCCGGTGAAGAAGCTGGGCGCGAACATTGCCATGATGTGCCAGGAGATGCCGAGCATCGCGTCTTCCTTCGAGATGCCGCAGCCGACCATGGCGAGCGGCGCTCCGGTCATCACGAAACTCATCAGCGCATAGGAACCGACGGCACAGAGAAGAGCGATGGCGAAGCGCGGGCGCGTGACGATGTCGGCGAGCGGCCGCGCGGGTTCGCCCGCGGTGGCGCCGGCATTCGCAGACTTGTCCTTCACACGCAGCAGCGACAGGAGCGCGGCGCCGACAGCCGCCAGCACCAGGATGGAGGCGAACGAGCCCGCGAAGGGCGCGCCGGTGATCAGATCGCTGGTGAAGATGACGATCTGCGGTCCGACGATGGCGGTCACGATGCCGCCGGCCAGGACGAAGGAGATGGCGCGCGCCTTGAACTCGGGCGGTGCGTTGTCGGCGGCGGCAAAGCGGAACTGCTGCACGAAGGCGCCGCCGATCCCGACGACCAGCAGGCCTAGCGCAAACGGCCAGAACATGCCGCCGATCAGTGCCAGCGTGGCGACGACGCCGCCAGCAGCGGTGACGATCGTACCCGCCATGAAGCCCATGCGCTGGCCGAGCGCACGGATGATCGCGGCGGCCGGCAGGGCGCCCAGCGCGACGCCGACGTTGAAGCCAGTCACCGGTGCAGTCGCCAGCGATTTGTCGGCGTCGAGCAGGTAGTAGCCGGCGAGCCCGCCGACCGAGATGGCGATCGGCGCGGCCGATCCGACGATAGCCTGCGCGCCGGCGAAGATGAGCGCGGTGCGCCGGGCCTCGCCCGCGTTCACAGGGCGTCCTTGCCGCGCCCTTCGCCGCGCACGCGGCGGGAGACGCGGTCGAGCACCGCGTTGACGAGCTTGGGCTCGTCTTCGACGTAGAACGCCTTGGCGATGTCGACATACTCGGAAACGATGACGGCGACCGGCACGTCCTTGCGCTCCATCAGCTCGTACACACCGGCACGCAGGATGGCGCGGAGCGTGGAATCGAGCCTCGACAGCGGCCAGTCCTCGGTCAGCGACTGCCGGATGACGGGATCAACCGTCTTCTGATGCTCGACCACGCCGGCGAGGATGGCGCGGAACCACTGCGCGTCGGCCTCGCGGTACTGTTGCCCGTCGACTTCCTTGCCCAGCCTGAAGGTCTCGTACTCGGCGGCAATCTCCAGCAGGCCTGAGCCCGCCACGTCCATCTGGTAAAGCGCCTGCACGGCAGCCAGCCGCGCGGCGCCGCGTTTGTTGGCCTGGCGCGGTTCGCCCGATGGTGCGGACTGGCTCAAAATCAGGCCCCGAGTTTTTCGCGCAGCGCGATCATCGCAAGTGCGGCGCGTGCTGCAAAACCGCCCTTGTCACCTTCCGAGCGGCGAGCCCGCGCCCAGGCCTGCGCCTCGTTCTCGGTGGTGAGGATGCCGTTGCCGATGGCGAGTGACTCGTCCACTGCCAGCTGCATCAGGCCGCGCGCGCTCTCATTGGCGACGATCTCGAAATGATAGGTTTCGCCGCGGATGATGGTCCCGAGCGCGACGAAGCCGTCATACTCGACACCGTCTTCCTCGGCACCATCGAGCGCAAACGAAATCACGGCCGGGATTTCCAGCGCACCGGGCACGGTGACCACATCGTAGGTCGCGCCGGCGGCATCGAGCGCGGCCTTGGCGCCGTCGAGCAGCGCATCGGAAAGCGCGTCGTAGAAACGTGCCTCGATGATGAGAAGATGCGCCTTCTCGGGCATCGCAAGCTGCGTCGACTGATGCGGGGCGGCCATGATTGTCTCCGGCGGAGCGGGTCACTTAGGCCTAACGCGACATCACCGCAAGCGGTTCGTGGCGGATGGCTGCCGTGCCAGCAGGGCAAGGCTCAAGCCAGTCCCTCGCCCGCCGCCTGTGCCAGCCGCGCCGCATAGCGCGCCATGGTGTCAACCTCGAGGTTGACGCGGTCGCCCGGCTTGCGCTCGCCCCAGGTGGTGACCGACAGCGAATGGCGGATGAGCAGGACGTCGAAGCGGGTGGCCGCAACGCGGTTGACCGTAAGCGACGTGCCGTCGAGCGCCACGGAGCCCTTCGGCGCGATGAACTTTGCAAGTTCGCGCGGTGCATCAAGCGTGAAGCGCACCGCGTCACCCTCGTCCTTGCGCTCGACGATCTCGGCCATGCCATCGGCGTGGCCCGAAACGATGTGGCCGCCGAGTTCGTCGCCGATCTTCAGTGCGCGTTCGAGGTTGATGCGGGTGCCCTCGCCCCAGCCGGCAGCCGTCGTCAGGCGCAGCGCCTCTTCCCACGCCTCGACCTCGAACCAGCGGCGGTTCGAGCCGACTTCGGGCAGCGCCACGACGGTCAGGCAGACGCCGGCGCAGGCTATCGACGCGCCGATGTCGATCGTGGCGGTGTCATACGCTGTCTCGATGCGCAGCCGGACGCCCTGCGGCAACTGCTCAGCGGTCGCGACCCTGCCGATGTCGGTGACGATGCCGGTGAACATCACTCAGCCCTTTCGAACTCAAACAGCCTGTCCGGCCCATAGGTCGCTTCGCCGGTCGCCACGAAGCCCGCCGGTATCCGTCCCGGCGTCAGAGGCGACGCGATGCCGCCCTCACCCACCATCGCCGCACCGGCAAACAGGGCGATGCGATCCACCATGCCGGCGTCGAGGAAGCGCGACGCGGTTTCGGCGCCGCCTTCGAGCAACACGCTCTTGATGCCCATGACGCCGAGCGAGCGCAGGATCTCCTTCGGCTCGAAGCGGCCACGATGGTCGGACGCCAGCATGTGGACGCTCGCGCCGGTGTCGCGCAGAGCCTCGATCGACCTTTTCGGGGCCTTCTCGCTGGCGAGAAGCAGTACCCGCGCAGTGCCGGGCTTCTGCAACAGTCGCGCGTGCGGCGGCGTGCGCGCGAGCGGATCGATGACGATGCGCGTCGGGCACCGCCCGGACATGCCCTCCAGCCGCACGGTCAGTTGCGGGTCGTCTTCCAGCACCGTCGAGACGCCGACCATCACGCCCTCATGTTCGACCCGCATCATCTGAACGGCGCGCCGCGCGATTTCGCCGGTGATCGCCACCTGCCCGGCGCCCTTGCGGCCGATGGCGCCATCGGCGGAGACGGCCAGTTTGAGCGTCAGGTACGGGCGGCCACGGCCCTTCAGGGACAGGAAGCCGGCCATGGCGCGGCGGGCCTCTCGTCCCATGCAGCCCACCGCAACCTCGATGCCGGCCCGCTCCAGGATGGAGACGCCGCGGCCTGCGACACGGGTATCGGCGTCGAGCGTGGCGATGACCACGCGAGCCACGCCAGCGGCGACAAGGGCGTCGGCGCAGGGCGGGGTCTTGCCGATATGGGAGCACGGTTCAAGCGTGGCGTAGACGGTGGCGCCGCGCGCTGCCGCGCCAGCCTCCTGCAGCGCCAGCAACTCGGCATGCGGCCGGCCGGCCACGGCGGTAATACCGCGCCCCACGATGGCGCCGTCCGGCGCCACCACCAGCGCGCCGACCGAAGGGTTTTCCGCGGTCAGGCCGAGGTGGTGCAGCGACAGGCGGATGGCGGCCGCCATGAAGCGCCGGTCAGTCGCCTGTGGATCGCCGGCCATAGTCAGGCAGCGTCCTCGTCGCCCTTCAGTTCGCCCAGCACGTCGTGGAAATCCTTGGCCTCGCGGAAATTGCGATAGACCGAGGCAAAACGCACATAGGCGACGTCGTCGATGGCTTTCAGCGCTTCCATCACCAGCTTGCCGATCTCGCCGGTGGTCACCTCGGACTCGCCGGAACTTTCCAGCTGGCGGACGATGCCGGACACTGCCCGCTCGATGCGGGCCGGCTCGACGTTGCGCTTGCGGCAGGCGATCTCGATCGAACGCGCCAGCTTGTCACGATCGAACGGCACCTTGCGGCCGGATTTCTTGGCGACCACGAGATCGCGCAACTGCACGCGCTCGAACGTGGTGAAGCGGCCGGCGCAATCAGGGCAGACGCGGCGGCGGCGGATCGCATTGCCATCTTCGGCGGGACGCGAATCCTTCACCTGCGTGTCTTCGGACTGGCAATAGGGGCAGCGCATTCGGCGATCTCGATTCCTTTGACGACACGCTTAGAAGCTTTCCAGCCAACTGCAAGCGTACAAGCGGCGCAGTAGATATAGTGCGGTTGCTGCGAATTTGCGTGAGCGTGACGGAGCGTTCAGCGAAAGCAGCCCATCGGCGGTTGGCGGGCGGGTCGGCAAGTTCCCATATCAGACGCGCTCTTCGAAGGACTACCGCCATGCCGCACGCCACCGTTTCCGTATCCACCAGGAATGCTAGCCGCTACATGCAGCAGCTGTCCAAACACTGGGGCCACAAGGCTGAGGCCGTCTTCGACACCGCCAGTTCGCGCATCGATTTCGGCGACGAGACGGTGGTGACGATGCAGGCCGGAGCCGAGGCGCTGCACATCGACGTGGCGTGCGCGCCGGAGCGGCTGGAGCGGTTCACGCAGGTGGTGGAAGACCACATCCAGCGCTTCGCCTTCCGCGAAGAGCTGGATTTCGCATGGTCGCAGCCGCAGTAGAAAAGGGAACGCGCCGCCAGCCCAAGCCGACGGCGCGTTGCCTTTTGCGATAGCCGCCTGGCCTAGCCGAGGTAGGAATACATCGGGAAGCGCTCGGTCAGCTTGTGGACCTTTGCCTTCACCGCTTCCTCGACCGCCGCGTTGCCCTCGTCAGAATTGGCGACCTTCAGCCCGTCGAGCACTTCCGCGATCAGGCGGCCGATCTCGCGGAACTCTGCCTCGCCGAAGCCGCGCGTGGTGCCTGCCGGTGTGCCGAGGCGAACGCCCGAGGTCACGAACGGCTTTTCGGGATCGAAGGGAATGCCGTTCTTGTTGCAGGTGATGTGGGCGCGGCCCAGCGCTGCCTCGGCGCGCTTGCCGGTGGCGTTCTTCGGCCGCAGGTCGACCAGCATCAGATGGTTGTCGGTGCCACCCGACACGATGTCGAGGCCGGTCTCCTTGAGGCTCTCGGCCAGCGCCTTGGCGTTGGCGACAACGTTGTTCGCATAGGTCTTGAAGTCGGGACGCAGCGCCTCGCCGAAGGCAACCGCCTTGGCCGCGATGACATGCATCAGCGGGCCGCCCTGCAGCCCAGGGAACACCGCCGAGTTCATCTTCTTGGCAATGTCCTCGTCATTGGTGAGGATCATGCCGCCGCGTGGGCCGCGCAGGCTCTTGTGCGTCGTCGTGGTGACGACGTGGGCATGCGGGAGCGGGGACGGGTGCGCTCCGCCCGCCACGAGGCCGGCGATGTGCGCCATGTCCACCATCAGCCAGGCGCCGACCTCGTCCGCGATCTTGCGGAAGGCGGCCCAGTCCCAGATGCGCGAATAGGCAGTGCCACCGGCCAGAATCAGCTTCGGTCGGGTCTCCAGCGCCAGCCGGCGTACCTCGTCCATATCCAGCAGGTGGTCGTCCTTGCGCACGCCGTAGGACACGACCTTGAACCACTTGCCGGACATGTTGACCGGCGAGCCGTGCGTCAGGTGGCCACCCGAGTTGAGGTCGAGGCCCATGAAGGTGTCGCCCGGCTGCAGCAGCGCCAGGAACACCGCCTGGTTCATCTGCGAGCCGGAGTTCGGCTGCACGTTGGCGAACCTGCAGTCGAACAGCTTCTTGGCGCGTTCGATCGCCAGCTCCTCGGCGATGTCGACGAACTGGCAGCCGCCATAGTAACGCTTGCCCGGATAACCCTCGGCGTACTTGTTGGTCATGATCGAGCCCTGCGCTTCGAGCACGGCGCGGCTGACGATGTTCTCGGAGGCGATCAGCTCGATCTCGTCACGCTGGCGACCGAGTTCCTTGCCGATGGCGGAGAAAATCTCCGGGTCGGTGTCGGCGAGCGTGGACGTGAAGAATCCGTCGTTGCGGGCGGTCGCGAGTGCCATGGCAGTCGATCCTCGATGGGAAGTCGGCGCGCATTAACACAGTCCGCCGGCACCTGCCACGCTCGCAGCCGCGAAATCCGCCGGCCGGTTTGCCGCAGGCCGGACCGATGGCGCGCAGGCAAAGACGGGAATCACGCCGGCGGGTCGCGTCGGGCTCAACGGCCTCTCATCAGCGCTACTCTGGCACGGCGCAGACGGTCGAGCGGGTCAGGAAGCGTTTTTCGCGGCCATTGTCGAGCGAGAACATGCCGCCTCGGCCGCGCACCACATCGATGATGAGGTCGGTGTTCTTCCAGGCCTCGTA
>JBFXFO010000056.1:8817-21895 GCA_050178915.1 Rhizobiaceae bacterium
AGGTAGGACAGGATCTTCTCGAGCTGTTCGGACGAGGCCTGCGCACCGATCATCGTGGCCGGGTCGAGCGGGTCGCCCTGCACGATCGCCTCGGTGCGTTTGATCGCCCGCTCGATGAACCTGTCGTAGATCTTCTCATGCACGAGCGCGCGGCTCGGGCAGGTGCAGACCTCGCCCTGATTGAGCGCGAACATGACGAAGCCCTCGATCGCCTTGTCGAAGAAGTCGTCGTCCTCGGCAGTCACATCCTGGAAGAAGATGTTCGGCGACTTGCCGCCGAGTTCGAGCGTCACCGGGATCAGATTCTGCGAGGCGTACTGCATGATCAGCCGGCCCGTCGTCGTCTCGCCGGTGAAGGCGATCTTGGCGATGCGGTTCGACGAGGCGAGCGGCTTGCCGGCCTCCAGGCCGAAGCCGTTGACGATGTTGAGCACACCTTCCGGCAGCAGGTCGCCGATCAGGTCGGCCCACAGCATGATCGTCGCCGGCGTCTGCTCGGCCGGCTTCAGCACGACGCAATTGCCGGCGGCGAGCGCAGGAGCGAGTTTCCAGCACGCCATCAGCAGCGGGAAGTTCCACGGGATGATCTGGCCCACCACGCCCAGCGGTTCGTGGAAATGGTAGGCGACGGTATCGTCGTCGATCTCGGAAATGGTGCCTTCCTGGCCGCGCAGCACGCCGGCAAAGTAGCGGAAGTGGTCGATGGCAAGCGGCACGTCCGCGGCCGTCGTCTCACGGATCGGCTTGCCGTTGTCCCAGGTTTCGGCCAGCGCCAGCAGGTCGAGGTTTTCCTCCATGCGGTCGGCGATGCGGTTCAGGATGAGTGCGCGCTGCGCCGGCGCCGTCTTGCCCCAGGCGACCTTGGCCTTGTGCGCCGCATCCAGCGCGGCCTCGATATCCTCGGCCTGGCTGCGGGCGACTTCGCCGAGCGGGCGCCCGGTCACCGGCGAGACGTTCTCGAAATACTTGCCTGATTTGGGAGCGACCCACCTGCCGCCGATGTAGTTGTCGTAGCGCTTGGCGAACGGAACTTTCGCGGTGCGCGAGAACTCGACCTTGTTCATGCCTTCCTCCCAGAAGACAACGCCGCGCCATGCGGCGCTTCCGAGAGAAGGATCGCGTCAGCAGTGACCGCTGTCAGCCTGCGCGGTGACGCTTTGGAACCACAGGTGTCGCAGATGTGCGACAAACGCTCGCATGAACCATGCGCTCAGTTGGTCTTGCCCAGGTCGAAACGGTTCAGCTTGCGGTGGAGCGTCGCCCGGCTGATGCCGAGCAGCTTCGCCGCCGCCGACACGTTTCCGCCGGCTCGGGCGAGCGCGCGCTGCAGTGCGCCACGCTCGGCGTGGTCGAGGTCATCGCCTACCCTGCCCTGCACGCCGAGCACGTCCCACGCCGGCAGGGGCTTGGTCATCGCGTCCGGCGTCAGCCCGAGAGAAAGGCGCGCGGCGCGCGTTGCTCCGATCACGAGATCATCGCGATCCACGGCGATCAGCGCCGCCGGCGAGTTATCCGCGGTAGGGGCGAGCATGACGCGCGCCCCGGGGAACGCGAGGCGGAAATTCTCGGCTTCGATGCGACGAACGGCATCGCCGACAGCCACCTGTATGAGGCTGACGAAGCTCTCGGTCACGTCAGCGCGGCAGCACGAGACATCCAGCGCGGCGGCCAGTTTGCCCTCATGATCATAGATCGGCGCCGTGGTGCAGGAGAACTGCGTGTTGCGCGAGAAGAAGTGCTGGTCGCGGTGGATGGTCAACGCGCGCTGCTCGACAAGGCAGGTTCCGATGCCGTTGGTGCCTTCCGCCTCTTCGCTCCAGACCGCTCCCGTCCACAAACCCCTTTTGTTGAAGGTGCCGTCGTCGCGGGCGGCTCCACGTCGCTCCAGCGGCACGCCGTTCCTGTCGCAGAGCAGAACGCAGTAGCCGGCATTTCCAATTGCCAGATACAGCCTGTCGAGGCTCGCCTGCGACGCGCGCACCAGCGGCTCGATGCGCTGGCGCGCCTCGCGCAGTTCCTGCTCGGTGATCCGCAATGTCGGCCGGTGCGCTTCAGGATCGAGGCGGTGAAGCCCCGCCGAGCGCTCCCACGATGCGACCACGGCCGACTTCGCCGACGCATTCCGCCGGAGAGCCGACTGCACGCGATCGGCATGGGCAATCGGCGATCTGCTTGCCATTCGCTCCTCCCGAATGCGGCGCCGCCCGCGTGGCGGGCACCGCTTCCGCCCGTCTCGCCGCTCCTCCGCGCCGCGTCAATTCGACTCTAGACCGCGAAATACCGCATCATCTATGCGGCAATATCACGGGAGGAGCAAGCAACGGGGGCGTGAACAGCCGGCCACCCAACTGACGAGACGTCAGCAAAAGCAAAGGCCGCGCAACATGCGCGGCCTTTTCTTCAGCGATCGCAGACTCTTACAGAGATGAGGTGATCTGCAGTTCGTCGACACCGTCACGTGCATAGATATCGTCGCGGAAATGCACGACGCCATTGTTCGTCGACCATGCCGAGATGTAGGTGAAGTACACCGGCACCGGGTTGTTCAGTGCGATCGGGGTGTTCTCGCCGCTCTTGATGGTCGCTTCGAAACGCTGGCGATTCCAGTCGGCATTGTCACGCAGCAGCCAAGTGACGAGGTCGCGCACGTTCTGAACGCGCACACAGCCCGACGAGTCGAACCGCATGAGCTTGTTGAACAGGCTCTGCGACGGCGTGTCGTGCATGTACACGTTTTCCGGGCTCGGGAAGTTGATCTTCACCGACGCCATGGCGTTGATCGAGCCCGGATCCTGACGGAAGCGGAATTTCGCGGCGTCTTCGGTGTTCCAGTCGATGGTCGCCGGATCGATCTCTTCCCCGTTCGGCCCGAGGATGCGGATGTGGTTCTCGGTCAGGTACTTCGGATTCTTGCGCATCAGCGGGATGATGTCCTTGCGGACGATCGACACCGGCGCGTTCCAGTACGGGTTGATGATGATCTCGTTGATCTTCGAGTTCAGGATCGGCGTCTGCCGGTCGATCTTGCCAACGATCGCGGTGTGACGCGAAACGACGCGATTGCCTTCCACCGCTTCGATCTGCGCGGCCGGAATATTGACCATGACGTAGCGGTCGCCGAGGAAACCGGACATCGAGCGCAGCCGCACGAGGTTGGTTTCCAGCTGGCCGAGGCGAACCTGGGCGCTGACATTCATCGCGGCGAAGCTGTACTGACCCATGACGCCATCCGGCGGGAGGCCGTGGCGGGCCTGGAAGCGCTTCACTGCAGCATCGACATAAGTGTCGAAGGCCGGGCTGATGCCGGCGGACTGCGAGAGGTCGCCGGAGACCATCAGGCGCCTGCGCAACGCTTCGACGTCCGGATCGACCACGCCAAGCCGCAACTTCTTGTTCGGCGGCACGGTCGGCCAGCCGCCCTGTGCGACGATGCCACGATACTGCGCGACAGCCTGCTCGATGTAGGTGACCGTCTCCGAGCTGAAGATGGGCAGACGCGAAGCGACCTTGCCGCCTTCGGCTGCGCGCGCGTCGAACTGGTCGTCCCAGTTGCCGCGGCGCGGGGCCTTGATGATGTCGGCGATCACGTCCTGTGCGAAAGCGTTGCCGGCGATGCCGGTCAGCGCGAGGGCTCCGGCACCGGTGAGGAAGGTACGGCGACTGGTCTTCTTAAGCATTTACGTCCCGTTGCTAGCTGCTCGCCCAACCTATCTCGGTCACGCTTAACATTTCGCCAACCATGCAGGTCCGGCAGCCACATCAATTGACCGTGAAGCGCATGGCATCCATCGGCCGCTCGACGGCACCCCTCTCGCGGGCACCCATGGCAGACCGGTTTCCATCCGAATATGGCGGCAGCGTGGCCGGCGGCGGAATTGAGGCGGCCCGACATCCGCAAACGACGGCGCCGGCCTCATGGTGTGGCGTCATTGCCGCAGTTAAGCTGATTCTGGATCGCGTGCGCAGTGCCGCGGCCATCCTCGATGTCTCCGCCCCAAGTCTACGATCACGCCAGCGAATGCACAGGAGATGACCGTGTCGGGCCGGCACGCAGCCGGGCCGCCGATAGCAGAAAGGCGCCCGGGACACCCGGACGCCTTCGCGTTGCCAGAGAAGGTTCGGACCTACATCCGATACGCGATGGTATCGTTCCAGAAGCGGTCGAGGCGCTGCAGGGCGCGGTTCATCTGGCGAAACTCGTCCTGGTTGATGCCGCCGACCTGCTCGATCGAGCCGATGTGACGCTCATAGAGGCCGCCGACGACTTCCGCGATCTCCTGGCCCTTCTGGGTGAGGCTGACGCGGACCGAACGACGGTCGATGCGCGAACGCTGGTGGTTGATGAAGCCGAGGTCAACCAGCTTCTTCAGGTTATAGGAGACGTTCGAACCGAGGTAGTAACCGCGCGACCGCAGCTCACCCGCCGTCAGCTCGGCATTGCCGATGTTGAAGAGCAGCAGTGCCTGGATGGCGTTGATGTCGGAACGGCCCTGACGCTCGAACTCGTCCTTGATCACGTCGAGCAGGCGGCGGTGGAGACGCTCCACAAGCTGCAGGGATTCCAGATAGAGCGTGCGGATCGCTTCGCGGCGATCGTCACTCACGGTTGCGGTCTTCGCCGCCTGGCGCGAATTGATCATTGTTGTCAGCCTCTCGTTTGTCGCCTTGGTGATTTTGTTTTTGCTCTCACCTTGGGACCGACCTTACGCGGCACCCATAAAATTCGACTTAAACCACAGGCTTAATGGGGCATTACGAACGCGGGGAAAATCCAGGAATGAAGTTTGGGTTAATGAATTCGTTAACCCGGACCGAAAACAAAAATAATGTTCTAGCGTTCGGCGCGCGCGCGCTGCACGTGGATCACCACGCGAAAGGCGATGTAGAGCACCGCGACCAGCAGATGCGATGCGAGAATAATCAGGCGGTGCCCGAACAGTTCCGGGAAGCCGAGATACATCACCACCTCGGTCGCCGCGCAGATAAACCAGATCACCGGCCCCCACGACGACAGCATCCACAGCCCGATCGCCGCGAACGGGAAGAAGGCTGCGAGCACGACGCAGGCGACCTGCCAGTAGGGCGGCATCAGGTCGAAGCGCCACAGCGTGCCTTCGTGCAGACCGATCAGCCTGATCCAGTAGAGAACGCCGAACAGCAGGCAGTAGCCCGCGATGACGCGCTGAAACCAGACGAAGCCGTTCTCGGCCAGCGACAGGGCTGGCAGTCGAAACGGCTCGTCGACATCGCTCACAGCGCCAGATCCCCCTGCGGCAATGGCGAGAAGTAGCGTTCGATCTCGGTCGGGTCCACCTCCGCCAGAGTGGACGGCCGCCAGATCGGCGTCGAGCCCTTCTCGACGATGGCGGCGCGGATGCCCTCGTAGAAGTCATGCCCCTCCAGCATGCGGTTCACGATGCGGAATTCCATGACCATGCATTCGTTCATGGAGAGCATGGCGCCGGCCCGGACCTGCCGGCACACGACGTTGAGGCTGGTCGGCGAGCGCTTCAGCAGGGTCGCCAGCGTGCGCTGCCGGAACTCATCTTCCGGGGCGCTTTCCAGACCGGCGATGATGCCGGCGAGGTCGGACGGTGCGAACGCATCGTTGATGGCATGCACCGCGGCGTCATGCGTCTCGCGCGACGGAGATGACGCGTGTGCCTTGAGCACCGCATCCGGCCTGCCAGTCGCGCAAAGCTCGTCGAATACCGTGCCAAGATCGGCGGCCGCAACGGCATGCGTCGCCAGGCCCGACCACAAGGCGTCGCCATTGCGGATGCGCTCACCGGTAAGGCCGAGGTACAGCCCGAACTCGCCCTTCAGGCGCGGAAGGAAGTATGAGCCGCCGATGTCGGGGAAGAAGCCGATGCCGACCTCGGGCATGGCGAAAATGGCGTTCTCCGTCATCACCCGATGCGAGCCGTGGACGGAGATGCCGGCACCGCCGCCCATCACGATGCCGTCGATCAGCGAGACGTACGGCTTGGCGAAGCGGGCGATCTGCGCGTTGAGCAGATACTCGTCGTGGAAGAACACGGCGATCGGCCTGCCTGCCTTTCCCGCCTCGTAAACGCGCATGATGTCGCCACCGGCGCAGAACGCCCTGCCTTCCGCCTTGAGCACGACCAGTTCGACCGCGTCATCGGCGCCCCATGCATCAAGCGCTTTCGACAGCGCGAGAACCATGCCGTGTGTGACCGCATTGAGCGCTTTCGGGCGCGTCAGCGTGACCACGCCAGCCTTCCCCATGCGCTCGAAACGGATCTCGTCGCCACCGCCAAAATCCTGCAAGGAATCCTCCACTTCCGCCCACATCCGAGTGCTAGGCGCGCCATCCGGTCGCGTCAATGGCGGCTTCCGCACCTTGGTCAAGCGCATACCGGCATGCTAAAAACTGCACGACTTTCGGAGCCGCATCGCATGAACCGTTTCTCCCGCACCAGGCCCGCCGGCGCGCGCAGCGTCGACGAGATCACCAATTCGCGCCGGCTGCGCCGGATGCGCAAGGCGCCATGGTCGCGCAGGATGGTGCAGGAGAACCGGCTGACGGTCGACGACCTGATCTGGCCGATCTTCCTGATCGACGGGCAGAACCGCCGCGACCCGATCCCCGCCATGCCGGGCGTCTTCCGCCTGTCGATCGACGTTGCAGTGAAAGAGGCCGAGCGCGCGGCAAGGCTCGGCATCCCGGCGCTTGCCACGTTCCCGAACGTGGAGGGCGGCCTGAAGGACATCGAAGGCTCAGCCATCCTCGACCCCGAGAACCTGATCAATCGCGCCAGCAGGGCGATCAAGGCGGCGGTGCCGGAGATCGGCATCATCACCGACGCGGCGCTCGACCCGTTCACCAGCCATGGCCATGACGGCATCCTGCGCGACGGCGTGATCGTCAACGACGAGAGCGTCGAGCAGGTAGCCGCCGCGGCCGTGCTGCAGGCAGCCGCCGGCGCCGACATCATTGCGCCGTCCGACATGATGGACGGGCGCATCGGCGCCATCCGCGACGCGCTCGACGCCAACGGCTTTCAGGATGTCGCCATCATGTCATACGCGACGAAGTTCGCGTCTGCCTTCTACGGCCCGTATCGCGAGGCGATCGGCACCGCCGGCCTGCTGAAAGGTGACAAGAAGACCTACTATCTCGATCACGCCAATTCGGACGAGGCGATGCGCGAGATCGAGCAGGATCTCGACGAAGGTGCCGACATGATCATGGTCAAGCCCGGGATGCCGTATCTCGACATCATCCGCCGCGCGCGCGACGAGTTTGCCATGCCGACCTTCGCCTACCAGGTGTCCGGTGAGTACGCGATGATCAAGGCTGCTGCCGCAAATGGCTGGCTCGACGGCGAGAGGGCCATGCTGGAATCGCTGCTGGCCTTCAAGCGGGCCGGCTGTGACGGCGTGCTGACCTATTTCGCGCCGGAGGTTGCGGAACTGCTGGCGCGCTAGCCTCGCATTCGCCGCCGATGGCATCCGCCGTTTGGTGGATGCACGATCGATTGTCGGTCACCTCTCGCCAATCGGGGACACCTGACACGCTCAATTGGCGTTTCAACCAGCACACAACGGCTTGCCAGTTCTGCGCTGTAGGTCCATATACGCCGGAATCGTATGTTTGGCCGATATCGGCTCGGCGGCACCCAGGTGCCGCGACCTTTTCCAAATCGCGATGAGAGCGGTGCCGCTGGTTTCGTGCGGTATCCGTAGCCGATTTCCCCACGGTTGTCGGCAAACAACAGTTGAACCGCGCGAGTCCGGTGCTCGCAGAAAGGATCCCATGCAGGTTCTCGTCAGGGACAACAACGTCGAACAGGCGCTCCGCGTCCTGAAGAAGAAGCTCCAGCGCGAAGGCGTGTTTCGCGAGATGAAGGCACGGCGCTCGTACGAGAAGCCGTCCGAGAAGCGTGTCCGCGAGAAGGCCGAGGCCGTCCGGCGTACGCGCAAGGCCGCACGCAAGCAGGCGCAGCGCGAAGGCCTGCTGCCGGCGCCGAAGAAGAAGGTGATGCCGGCACGCGCGCCGCGTCCGACCACCGGCAGCTGAACCGCACAGGGCGGTCGTTGACCGCCCTTCCCTGCCGTACGACAGTCACGGCATGTCATTCGGTTCTCCCTTTCTGTTGATTGCCGGGTTGCTGGGCGCCGCGGGTGTGGCGCTCTCCGCCGTTGCCGCGCATGCCGGCGGCGGCAATGTCGGCGTCGCGGCCAACTTCCTGTTGCTGCATGCTTCCGCGTTTCTCGCGCTCGGACTGCTTGGCACCCGTCGCTGGCTGGCCTGGGCCGCCGCGGCGCTCCTGCTCGGGCTGCTGCTTTTCGCCGGCGACCTGCTGGCGCGCGACTATCTCGGCGGAAGACTCTTCCCCGGAGCAGCGCCCGTCGGCGGATTGCTGCTCATCGCCGGCTGGATCGCGGTCGGCATCACCGGCTTCCTGCGCCGCTGAGTTCGACACCAAAGGCCAGGCACCCTATATCCTCCAGCGACTAGAGGAGCTTCACATGCGAGAAGTCCCGATCGGCGAAGCGGCGCGGCAAAGCGGCGTCAAGGTGCCGACCATCCGCTATTACGAGCAGATCGGCCTGCTGCCCGCTCCACCGCGCAGCGGAGGCAACCGCAGGCTCTACGACGGCCGCGACATGCGCCGCCTGGCCTTCATCCGGCACGCGCGCGAGCTCGGTTTCGAAGTCGATGCGATCCGCACGCTGCTTTCGCTGCAGGACGATCCCGGCCAGTCCTGCGAGGCCGCCGATGCGATCGCCAGCGCCCGGCTCGCCGAGGTGGAGCGTCGCATCGCCAGCCTGCAGGCGCTGCGGGCCGAGTTGCTGCACATGGTCGAGCAATGCGCGCATGGCCGCATTGCCCAGTGCAACGTGATCGAGACGCTGGCCGCCGAAGACCACCGGCACGGTCGGCTCGACTGAGCCGGTCCCACTGGACAATCGCGCCGGCTCGCCACTTGATGCTGCGTGGCAGGCAGGGCGGACATGCAGACGATCACCGTGAACGACACGATGCAGAAGGGCTACAGATACGAGCTCACCGAGCCGTCCGGCCGCAATTTCGCGCCAGAGTTCGAGCCCGATCTGACCCCGAAGGACATGCTGGAACTCGGCGTGTTCGGCGGCAAATACATGACCGACTGCCGCGCGGAGTTTCCGAAGAGCTGGTTTGTCAACGCCAGGCTGGCAACCAGGCACCGGGACCCGAAGCTCAACTTCTTCAAGGTCGACGCCAGCCAGCCGCTCTCCGTCTGGAAGGAAAAGGGCTGGATCTTCGAGGACGACCCGCGCGGCTGGTTTCAGTGGTACTGCCGCTACTACATGGGACGCCGCATCGAAGGCGAGGACGAGCGCCAGATCAAGCGATGGAAGGCGATCCGCCGCCACATCGGCCAGATCCGGGCCAATTGCGAGCGCGGCGACATCTTCTGCCGCCCGCGCCAGCGGCAGGCGCTGCTGCACTGGGCCTACGACAGCCGCAAGCTCTGACCGCTAGGGGCGCACATATCTGCGCCAATCGTGCTCCTCACGGAAGCCAAGGATTTCGCGCGCCTTGCGGTTGGACAGCGGCGCCTCACGCTCGCCCATCGGCCGCGTCATGGGCGTGTTGGGCGCCCATTTCCTGAGGAATGCCTCAGTCGGCTCGTTGGCGGTGATGGTGTCGTTGACGGCGTTGAAGACTTCGAAGCCGAGCCCGTCCTTCTCGAGGCACAGGTGCACGATCTGGCCGAGATCACGCGCGTCGATGTAGCTCCAGGCGTTGCGCTTGCGCGAGGGCGGGTCGGCCAGGAAGCCCTCGAACATCGCGTATTCGTGCGGCTCGATCACGTTGCCGATGCGCAGCGCGTAGATGTCGGCGCCGAAGCGCATGGCGAAGGCGCGCGCGGTCTTCTCGTTGACGACCTTCGACAGGCCATAGCTGTCCATCGGGTCGACGTCATAGTCCTCTTCAAGCGGGAAGCAGTGGTAGTCCTTGTCGCCCTCGGCGAAGCAGACGCCGTAAGTGGTCTCGCTCGAAGCAATGATCACCTTGGCGATGCCGCGCTTCATCGCCGCCTCGATCACATTGTAGGTGCTGACCGTGTTGGCGCTGAAGGTGATGTTGTCGGGCGCGATCAGGACGCGCGGGATCGCCGCGAAGTGCACCACCGCGTCGATCTTCGCCGGGCCATCGCCGGTGGCGAACCCCTCGAAACCGAAATGCATAGACAGCGCGTTGAACACCTGCCCGCTGTCGGTCACGTCGCAGACCAGCGTATTCACGCCGGGGCAGTCGAGCGGCTTCAGGTCGAGGTTGAGTATCTCGTAGCCCCGGGCCTTGAGCCACGGCACGACATGGCGGCCGGCCTTGCCGGAGCCTCCAGTGAACACGATGCGTTTTGCCATGGCTTCCTCGCGATGCTTCATCCGCCGCGAAAATAGAGGCTTCAGGCTTCGGCGCTAGCCCTCGCGCCGCCCATGCGGTTCCACGCGTCGAGACCGGCGATCTTGTAGGCTTCGGCGAGCGTCGGGTAGTTGAACGTGTTCTCGACGAAGAAATCGACCGTGCCCTGCAGGTTGATCACCGCCTGCCCGATGTGAATCAGTTCCGTCGCCCCCTCTCCCACGATGTGGGCGCCGAGCAGGCGGCGGCTGTCGAGCGCGAAAATCAGCTTCAGGAAGCCTGAGTCGACGCCCATGATGTGGCCGCGCGAGGTCTCGCGGAAGCGCGCCACCCCGCACTCGTAGGCGATGCCGCTGGCGCGGACCTGCTCTTCCGACTGGCCGACCGTCGAGATCTCCGGCACCGCATAGATCCCATAGGGGAACGTTTCCGGCGGCGGCGGCAGCGGCAGGCCGAAGGCGTGGCAGGCGGCGACCCGCCCCTGTTCCATCGAGGTCGACGCGAGGCTCGGGAAGCCGATCACGTCGCCGGCTGCGTAGATATGCGGAACGCTCGTCTGGAAGGTGCGTCCGTCGACCTTCAGCCGTCCGCGCGCATCGGCCTCGATGCCGACGATGTCCAGCCCAAGCGAGCCGACATTGCCGGTGCGCCCGGCGGCGTACAGCAGGATCTCGGTGCGGATGGTGCGGCCGTCGGCGAGCGTCACCTCGGCGCAGTCGGGCTTCGACGCCACCTCCTTGATGGCGCCGCCCAGGCGGATCGTCATGCCGCGGTCGCGCATCTGGTGGACGAAATCGTCGACGATCTCGCGATCGACGAAGTCGAGGATGGTCGGGCGCGGCTCGATCAGCGTCACCGGCACGTCGAGCGCAGAGAAGATGGTGGCGTATTCGACGCCGATGACGCCGCCGCCGACCACGGTGAGGCTGCGCGGCAGGCGGCCGAGATCGAGGAAGTCGTCGCTGTCGAAGATGCGCTGCTTGTCGAAGGGGATGTCCTCGGGACGGTGCGGCCGCGTTCCGACCGCGATCAGAGCCTTGTCGAAGCCGACCTCGAAGCGCTCGCCGCTGTCGGCAACAATCCTGACCGTATGCGCATCGACGAACTGCGCCTCGCCCCAGGCGTTCTTGACGTTGTTGCGCATGAACTGGTGCTGCAGCACCTCGACCTCGTGGTCGAGCGTCTTATGCAGGCGCTGCACGATGTCGCCGACCGAGATGTCCTGCTTGACCCGGTAGCCGCGGCCGTAGAAGCCGCGCTCGCGCCAGCCGGCGAGGTTCAGCACCGTCTCGCGGATTGTCTTCGACGGGATGGTGCCGGTGTGGACCGAGACTCCGCCGAGCCGCCGGCCCTTCTCCACCACCAGCACGGACTTTCCGAGCTTGGCCGACTGGATCGCCGCGCGCCGGCCGGACGGCCCGCTGCCGATGACCAGCATGTCATAGCGCTGCATCTCTTGCCCCAAACCTTCTTCCTCCCGAGCCGGTCGAAGAAGTCTCCCGAATCGCAGCTAACGCCATTGCCGCCCCGGCCTCAACCGCGATCCCGCCCGATTGGCTTGATATTGCCCCGGCATTCCCCATCTGAATGTGACGGAAGCGGCGATTGGACCGTGACCTGAGGGAAAAGCGATGAGCACGGGCGCCTACGACGCCGATTATCTCGAATATCGCCTGACCGACGAGCGCGCCTTCGATGGCGTGCGCCGGAGGCGCCTCTTCGCCTTTCTGATCGACTACGCGCTGGTCGCCCTGCTGTGGGTGCCGGCGGCGATCCTGGTCGGCATCCTGGGCGTGCTGACGCTCGGGCTTGGCTGGATGCTGTACGGCATCCTCTACCCGGCGATCGCGCTGCTTTACGTGGCAAGAAGCGTCGGCGGCCCGCGTCAGGCGACGCCCGGCATGCGGATGATGGGCATCCGCCTCGACCGCTACGACGGCCAGCGCATCGACGGCCTCTTCGCAGTGCTTCATTTCCTGCTGTTCTGGGGCCTGAACGTCGTGCTCACGCCTTTCGTGTTGCTGGCGAGCCTGGTGCTCGACCACAAGCGCACCGTGCACGACCTGCTGCTGGGCACCGTGGTGACGCGCGACAACGTCTGAACGTCGCGCGCATCGGTTTCGGCCGCCAAAGCCGCATTCTCCTGTTGAATTTTTCGCGTGGCGAGCGAATGTATGACGATTCGGTAGCCGCATTCGAATGACGCACCACCCGACCCAGTCGCCGCAATTCTTCCTGACCGCGCCGTCGCCCTGCCCCTATGTCGAGGGTCAGTTCGAGCGGAAGGTGTTCACGCACCTCGTCGGAGACCGCGCGCCTGAGCTGAACGACCTGCTCACCCAGGGCGGCTTCCGCCGCTCACAGAACATCGCCTACCGGCCGGCCTGCGAGACCTGCCGGTCGTGCATCTCGGTGCGCATCGTCGCCGACGAGTTCAAACCTTCGCGCAACATGCGCCGGGTGCTGCAGCTGAACTCCGACCTTGTCGGGGCGATGCACGACGCCGAGCCCTCTTCCGAGCAGTATGCGCTGTTCCGGACCTATCTCGACGCCCGCCACCGCACGGGGGGCATGTCGGACATGACCGTACTCGACTACGCCATGATGGTCGAGGACACGCATGTCGACACGAAGGTGATCGAGTATCGCCGGCGCGGGCCGGATTCGTTCATCACCGGCAAGGGCCAGGGCGAC
>JBFXFO010000057.1:0-21778 GCA_050178915.1 Rhizobiaceae bacterium
GCAAGGGAAAGACCTTTGAGGAACTGGCAGGCCGTATCGGGTCGATCAACCTCTTCCTGGCGAACGACCCGCGCTAACATCAGATGGTGCAGCTCAAATTCGCCACTTACGAAGCGCTGAGCAGGAACCAGTCCTGGAACGCCTCGCACTCACAGCGCAGCAGCCTTGCAGCGAAGTTCGTGCAGCTGCTGCTGCCGGCGGACGCCGCAGGCGTCGACGCTTCCTGGCTTTCCCATCTGCGCGGCAAGTACGCCGGCTTCAGCGAACTCGACGTGTTTCGCCGGGCGCAGATCATCGAGACCGAGACGCTGCTGTCGGGACACCTGCTCTCAACGCAGGGAGACCGGATTTCGATGGCGCATTCGGTCGAGACTCGCATGCCCTTCCTCGACCCCGCGCTCGCTGCCTTCAGCACTGCGCAGGATGCGCCGACGACATTCTTCGACCGCGCGTCCGAGAAGGCGGTTCTGAAGGACATCTACCGCAACCGGTTGCCCGAGCAGATTCTGGAGCGGAAGAAATATCCGTTCCGGGCTCCGGACTCCGTCTCACTGCTTTCCACCGAACGGGGCCGCGAGCTTGTCAACGAGCTGGCAGGCGATCTGTCCAGGCTCGGGGGTGTGGCGGACGTTGGCAAGGCGAAGGGCTTCCTCCGCAAGTGCCTCGATGCCGGCGCTGCGAGCCCGCGCGACAATTTCGCCTTCGTCATGCTGGTCACCACCGCCGCGCTGGCGCGGACACTCGGCAGGAAGCGCGCGACGCCAGGGCCGGAGTCGCTGAGGCAGAGATCGACCACGGCACATGGCACGGTGTCCGACATCGAGGGCTGGTGAGCATGGGCGACGGCCTGCCCGAGCTGGTGGTGCGGAAGGCAGATGGCGCGGACCTGCCGGCGCTCGTCGACCTGCATATCGCCAACGTCGGAAGCGACGAGTTCTCCATGCTTCTCGGGCGCCGCTTCATCACTTCGTTCTACCGGCTGTGCCTGAGCCACCAGCAGTCGGACGTGACCGTCCTGTGCATGGGCGAGCGCATCATCGGCGTGGCCATGCACTGGCGCGACCACTACGGCATTTCGCGGGACTACCGGCGGCAGATCCTGCTGCCTCTCGGCTGGTATCTCGTCGGCAAGGTGCTGACGCTGCAATGGCCGCTGGTGCGCAGGATCGTCGCCTACAGCCTTGCGGGCGAGACGTACAGGATACCTGCCGACGTCGCCCCGTTCTGCATGGAAATGACCATCCTCGACCAGTCCGCGCGGACCGACGTGCGCAAGGTGACGACGTTCTTCCGCATGTTCTCCGACAGCGTCGAGCGCTTGCGGCAAGCCGGCAATGGCGCTTTGTGGGCTTCGGCGCAAAGCACCAACCGGAACTCGATGAGGATGATCGAGGCGATCATCAAGCCGACCGAAAAGCACGTGCTGCGGCGGCAGCCGACCGAGGTCACCTGCTTCATCTCGCGGCGGCCCGACCTGCTGCCGCCCGTGGCAGGCCCGTGATATGGGACATGGGGCCGATGCGAGCAGGGAGAGCGAATCGTGAGCACTGAAAGGCTGCTGGCCCCGCTGTTCTCCCTTGCGATCTCGATCCTGCTGGTCGCGAGCGCGCAGCTGGTGATCAAGGCAAGGCTGGCCAATTACGGTCCGATGCCGGCCTCGAGCGAGATCCTCGACTATCTCGGCAAGGTCATCATGGACCCCCTGCTGTGGCTTGCGGGCTTCCTGCTGCTGGCCGCCGCAGGGCTCTGGTATTTCGGCCTGTCGCGGGTGCCGCTGACGACTGCCGTCTATTTCGCCGCGCTGATCTATCCGATCATCACGATCGCGTCGTACCTCTATCTCGGCGAGGGGCTGAGCTTCCTCAAGCTCCTCGGCATGGCGCTGATTGCGGGCGGCGTCGTGCTGACGATCGCCGCAGGCTGATCGCCTCTCTAGGCGATGCCGTGCAGGATCCCTGCAATGCGGCGCGCCCGCGCCTCGTCGACCCAGATCGGCACGTTGATGACGCTGCGGTTGAGCCTGCGGGTCTCCTCGAACGGCCCCTGCGCGGCGGACATCTCGCGATAGGCCGGCATGTCCGGGATGGAGTAGTCGATCACGCGTCCCAGCTCGATCCCGCGCTTCAGCGCCTGCTTCCGCAGTCCATCAGGGTCAGCGACACGCATGACGTAATGCGAATAGGTGGCGCCCTCGACAATCGGCGGCAGGGCCTCGGCGAAGCGGGGGCGCAGAAGCGAATCGTAGAGCTGGGCGATTGCCTGCCGGCGGCGCACGATGTCCTCATAGGCCTTCGACTGGACGACGCCGACGCTCGCCTCCGCACGCCCGATCTGCGCCAGATAGCCGGACGGCATGTCGACGAGGGTCTCGTCGTAGTAGCTGACGAACCGGTCGAGCAGCCCCAAGCTCGACAGCCATTGAACGACGCCGAAAACCGGCGGCGACAATGCTGTCGTCGAGGCGACGAGATACGCGGCGCGACCGAGCCCTCGACCGCCGGGCGTCAACCGGCGATCGCGTACGTCCCGCAGCGCCTGCGCCAGGTCCGCGTCGTCGGTGGTGACCATGCCGCCGAAGATCGAGGTCATGATCTTGCTGATGTTGAGCCCGAACACGGCGGCGATGCCGGCCCGGTTGACCAGCTCGCCGTTCCAGCGTGCGCCGAAGCTGTGGGCGCAGTCCTGGATGATCCGCACGTCCGGATGCCGGCTGCGCAGCGCCGCGAGACGGTCGAGATCGACCGGGTAGCCATGGATGGAGGTCGCGAGGATTGCGGCCGTGTCCGGCGTGATCGCCGCCTCCGCCTGGTCGAGGTCCATGTTGAAACCGCCGGGTTCGCTGTCGACGAACACCGGACGATTGCCCGAGATGACGATGGCATGCGCGACGACGACGCAGGTGTAGGCCGGCAGGATGATCTCGCGCCCGCGAATGCCGAGCGCCTCGATCAGCAGCAGCAGGCCGGTGCGGCCATAAGGAAAGGCGATTGCGTGCGACTGGCCGAGTGCCTGCCCGAACGCCGCCTCGAAGTCAGCCACGCTGGACCGCGCGCCAAGCGCCGCGGCGACCTCGCGCAGACCTGTCGCAGGGCGCAGCCGCGGGATCAGGGCTGCCGCTCCTGTTGCACCGTCGTATCGCCGGCCTGCCAGTAGCCGCTGCTCGCCATGTGGATGGTCGAGAACGGCTCGGCGACGGCGACACGGGTCAGGCCGGACGGCTGCCAGGCGTCCGAAATGGCGAGGTCACGGCCGAGCGTGATCGTCCTGTCGAAACCGCCCTGCGCGGTGCCGCCGGAACGGGTCAGCATGCGAGCGATGTTTTTCTTGATCCACGCGCTGATGGCCGGAACACGCATGACGCTCAGCGCCAGCATACGCAAAACGAGGAAGTTGAAGGCATTCGGCAGCGGCATCGAACGCCGAACGAGTTGGCCGCTCACGCGCAGGCTGCCGTCGGTGACCTCAGTCTGAACAGGCAGATCGGACTGGCTCGTCAGTATCTTGCCGTGGGAGGTCCGCAACGCGATGCCGGTGTCGCAGGTGACCAGCGCGCCATCACGCCAATGATAGACGACGCCGCCCTTGCGGGTGGAAACGACGGTGTGATGGCTTGCGCCGATGTCGACGAGAAGCCCCGCCTGCGGCATCCAGTGTCGGCCGGATGGCCCCTGCCCTGCAGACTCGGGCGCAGAGGCCGCAAGAGCCTCGCAATAGCTGTTGAACAGCGGCAGCAGGTTGGGCTGGTCGATGGCGGTCAGCGGCACGGTCGACGCGGCCCTGATCGCAGCGCGCATCGTCGTCGCCACCCATGCCGCCGCGTCCGAGCTGCGGGCAACCAGCTCCACACCCGCAGGATAGTAGATGCGGGTTGCGCGGCTGCCGTAGATGCCGCCGAAGGAACCGTCCGGATGCACGAACAGGCTGGCAAACTCCGCCGACCGCACCAGCGCCGCGCGCAGCCGGTCATCGCCTGTGACTTCGGCCGCGTCGGCCAGGTGCCCCATACAGAGCGTCTGGTAGCCGGGATCGGCGCCGCCATATTCCGGGAACCACCCCTCCGGCGACTGCGCGTCGAGGATGCGGTCGAGCAGTTTCCTGGCCTTGTCACGGGCACGGCCGTCGCCGGTGAGCTTCGCCCAGCGCGCCAAGGCCGCGACCGCCGTGGCGAGATGATTCGCGATGAATGCGTGTGTTTCGTCGCGCCGGACGAGGAAATCGATCGCCGGCGCGAGCGGCCTTACCGCCTCGGCCGAGAGACCGAGGCGGTCGGCGGCGCGGAGATAGTCGTAGGCGCAGAGCGCCGTCACGCAATAGGACTGCTCGTAAGGCAGGGCCTCCTCGAAGCTGCCGTCGCGGCGCATCATGCGGATCGTCGCGGCAAGCTGGTCGTCCACCCTGGCGCGGATCGTATCGCGGGAAACGTGCGGTGCCAAGGCGTCAGCGGCAAGCAGCGCGGTCAGCCCGTTGACCGCGCCCTGCAGTGTCCCGTTCGGGAAATCGATCAGCTTCCAGCCCCAGAACTGCCGGTCGCCGAAGCCGCGCGTCTGGCTCAGCGGATCGCGGTCGATGAGCGCGAGAATGCGCGGCAGCGTGGCGTCGATCTCTCGCGCGTACGCATTGGCGGCGAGTTCGGGGCGCAGCAGCCGCATCTCCATCAGCCTGCCCCGGCATTCGAGGCGGGTGCGACGAGGCTGACGCCCATGCGGTCCCGATACTGGCGCAGCCAGCTTTCGAGGCAGAGCAACATCCAGATGCGGTGCGTGGCAATTTCGTCGAGCGGGCGCACATGCCGGCGCCACGAACGGGCATAGGCGGCGACGGTGCGTTCGAGGAACCGGCGCTCGAAGAGCTGTGCCAGCGGCGTGTCCGGGCCGGTCAGACGGGCGCGCATCCAGCCGGAGAGTTCGCCACGCAGCCATTTCGACAGCGGGTTCGGAAAGCCGCGCTTGGGTAGCGCAAAGAGCTCTTCCGGCAGCACGCCCCGCGCTGCTTCCCTGGTGATCGACTTGAGACGGCCACCCTGCAGCTTGGTCGCCTCGTCGATCGACAACGCGAAGGCGATCATCTCGTTGTCGAGGAAAGGCGTCCGAGACTCCAGCCCGTGCGCCATCGAGATCTTGTCCTCGACCACCAGCAGCCCGGGCAGGTAGTCGCGCAGATATTGCGCGACGATCGCTCGGTAGCGGTCGCCGCCACTCGCCTCGATGGAGCGCTGCGCGACCTCGGTCGCTGCGCCAGTGCGGAATGCGGGTCGCAGCCCCGACGCCTGCTCCTTCTCCGAGAACAGCCGCGGCAGAAATGCCTTGCCACGGCGACCCGGACGCAGGCCGGAGAGCGAGAAATAGGCGATGTGCGGCAATTCGGAGAGGCGCAGCGAGGCGAGCATGCGCAGGAAGGCAAGCGGCCGCTGGCGGAGATAGCGCGCCAGCAGAGCCACCTTGAACACCGGGTAGCCCGAGAACAGCTCGTCGCCGCCATGGCCGGTGAGGATCATCTTGTGCGTCGCGGCGGCTTCCCTGGCGACCAAATACTGCGGCAGCGCACCAGTGCCCATGCGCGGCTCCTCCAGCGCGAACACCATGTCGTCGAAGGCGTCGCGGAAGCTCGCGGCGCTGATCTCCACGCGCCGGTTGGAGAGGTTGCGCCGCTGCGCCACGAGAGCGGCGCCCGACGCCTCGTCATACCATCCACCCTCGCGAAAGGTCCCGGTGAAGGTCGCCGGGCTGCCATTGCCGAGCTGGTCGGCGGCGATGGAGGCCACCATCGAACTGTCGAAGCCGGCGCTGAGGTAGGATGCGACGGGAACGTCGCTCATCAGGTGGCGGCGTACTGCCGCCTCAAGCTCGGTGCGGAAGCGGTCGAGCGTGGCATTGAAACCGGCCGAGGCTGCCGGCGACGGGGCGATCTCGACATAGGCATGCTCGCTCGTGCCATCGGCGTCGATCTTGAGGTAGCTCGCGGGCGGCAACAGCCGGATGCCCTCGAACATGGTGACGTCGCCAAAGCGGTTTTCGTAGGTGAGATACTGCGCCAGGCCGGTCGCCGAGATCGCCCAATTCTTGCGGCCGCTCGCAGCAACGATCGCCTGGATGTCGGAAGCGAACAACGTCCGGCCACTGTCCTGCCAGTAGTAGAGCGGCTTGATCCCGACGCGGTCGCGGACAAGGAACAGGCGGCGCTGCGCCCTGTCCCAAAGGGCAAAGGCGAACATGCCGTTGTAGCGCGAAAAGGATTCGACGCCCCACTGCCGGTAGGCGTGGATAACCGTCTCGCTGTCGCAGTCGGACTGGAACACCGCGCCGGCGGCTTCGAGCTCGGCGCGCAGCTCGGGATAGTTGTAGATCTCGCCATTGACGGTGACGACGATGGCGCCATCGGCGGCGTGCATGGGCTGGCGCCCCCGTTCCGACAGATCGATGATTGCCAACCGCCGATGGCCGAGCGTCACGTCGGCATCATGCCACTGCCCGGCCCCGTCGGGACCCCGCCGCAGCATCGCGTCAAGCATGGCCTCGACGGCGCTTTCGGCCGGCCCACCGCCATGGATGCCGCAGATGCCGCACATCAGGGCTTCCGGTCCCGCTCCAGATCCTTGATGCGGTCGTTCATCCGGGCAAGCAGGATGTAGAGTTCCTCGAACTGCTTCTTGCTTTGGTGCGACTGGAAGTAGAAGGCCACGAAGATGAACAGGATGAAGGCCGAGCCCCCGGTGACGGTGAGCGTCAGCCCGCCGTTGATGAGCGTCTCGCGCAGCGCCGTATAAAGCGCGGTGGCGACCCCCAGATCCCAGTGCTGGATGATGAGCGAGATCCAGTTGTAGACGAGGAAGAACACGCCCATCAGCACGACGAGGCTGAGCAGCACGACCGGCAGGAACAGCAGCGAGCCGGGGCGCAGCACGTAGTTGTAGACAAGGTGCGAGGCAATGGTGCCCGACATCGCCAGCAGCGGAAAGCGCCAGCCCTTGCCGATGCGCTTGGCGCGCTGCTTGTCGCGCCAGTCAAGCGTGGCCGGTATCTCGGCAATGCGATAGCCGAGCATGTTGGCCTTCTGGATGATCTCGATGTGGAGATCCTTGCCCTCGCTGACCAGTTCCAGCCGCTGGACGACTTCCCGCCGGTAGGCGCGAACCATGTAGGTCAATGTATGGAGCTGACCGTTCACGCCGGCGGAGAGCACCTTGTTGCCGTAGTAGGAGAGCTTGGCGCGCACGAAGGGCACGTTCCGCACGACGCCTTCGGGGTGATAGGCGGAAGCGAGAACAATGTCGGCCCTCCCGCTTTCGAGCGGCGCGATCAGCCTCGGAATGTGATCCGGAGCATATGACAGGTCGGAGTCGAGGGTGATGACATAGTCACCGGTCGCCGCGGCAAAGCCGGAACGGATGCCCGCGCCGCGGCCGCGGTTGCGCTTGTGGCGGACGACCTTCAGCGAGGGATGCGTCAACTGCTCGAGCTTGTCCGCCATGCCGTCGGTGGAGCCGTCATCGACCACCACGATCTCGTAGCTGTAGGATGGCATGCCGGCGCGCATGAACTCGGTGAGTTCATTGACCGTGCCGACGATCACGCCGGCCTCGTTGTAAGCGGGAATGACGAGGCTGATGGTCGTCATGGCCGGGTTACTATTGCTGGCAAAGGCGGCTTACCCCATAGGCGCGGCAGGATCATGCCCAGCGCGCTGGCTGTCGATTGCGGTCAGGCCCTTGGACGCCATGAAGGGCGAGCGCATCGCTAGTGGCGTTGCAACCAACCGTCAAGGGTTGCACCGGTCGACGGGTCACGTGGCCTCCAGCATCGCGGATCGCGGCTGACGACAGGCAGGTCTCGCAGACCCGGCCCAGCTGCGCCCGTATGGGCTGGATTGCAGCGAAAACAATGGGCTAGAAGAATGCGAGATCGGCCGGACGACACGGCGACGCGTCCTGTCGGCCATGCATGACCGCCGAGCCGGACCTGCACGACAGACGCAATCTTCGGTTGTTCATGTCGGTAGACTTGCGCAATTCGGCAACCTATGGTCGCGCCATCACCAGACCGTCAGGAATTTCGAAGTGCGACAGCGACTGCTCCCTCTCGATGGCCTGCGCGGCGTCGCGGCCGTCATGGTGGTCGTGTGGCACCTGACCGGCAGCATGGTCGACCAGACGGAGGACGCGGTCCAGAACGCGATTTTCGCCGCGACGATTTTCGGCCGGACCGGTGTCGACCTGTTCTTCGTCCTGTCCGGCTTTCTGATCATCGGCATCCTTGTCGACGAGCGCGAGGCGCGGAACCTGTTTTCGGTGTTCTACGTTCGCCGCGCGTGCCGCATCCTTCCGCCCTATGTGACTTTGATCGTGCTCTACTGGGTCCTGTTTGCCGTGCTCGGAACTTCGTCCGCGTTCAACGCCTTTCCGAACTGGTGGACAAATCTCGGCGCCCAGTTGAGCTTCACCTACAACTGGCTCATGGCGGACTACGACAACGCCATCGCGCGCGGCTTCTCGATTACCTGGTCGGTCGCGATCGAGGAATGGTTCTACCTGGTCTTCCCCGCACTGATCTTCGTCACGCCGCGCCGTCATCTGTGGAAACTGCTGGCTGGCGTCGGGGTCCTGTCGGCGGCGGGCCGCGCAGCGGTTCACCTGCTGCACCCCGATATGGGGCTGGCGCCCTACATCCTGACGCCGCTCAGGCTCGACGGCCTGTGCGCCGGCGGCCTCGTCGCCATTGCCGTGCGCGATCAACGAATTTCCGCGTCTCTGGAGCGACACTCGCAGTGGCTCCGTCGGTTGGCTCTGATACCGGTGCTGACCGTACCAATTCTGATCGCGCTGATCAGGCATGATCTGGCATCGCAGATGTATCTGTGGGGCCACCTGTACCTGTCCTGTGCCTTCGCGATGCTGATCGCCTCCATCGCAACAAGCCCGGCGCGCTATCCGCTCCTGACGAAGCGACTGCCAGCCCTGTCCGGGCGCTACTCCTACTCGCTGTACCTGTTCCACCCCCTGTTCCTGAGCCTTTTCTTCGTCCTGGCAGACAGACCTGAACGGATCGAAAGCTGGGGTGACGCGGCGCTTACCCTTGGGTCGCTGGCTGTCACGATCGTGTTCTGCGTCTGGCTTTACAGGATGGTGGAACGCCGCTCGATCGACTACGGGCACCGCTTCCAGTACGAAACCAGCGAGGCCGAGCCGAGCGACGTCAGCCGACAGAGCGTCGACTACGCGGCTGGCGGGCGAACCTGAAATGGCGCGTATGCCGCGGAGCAAGTGCCTTGAAATGGCGTCAAAACTTGTGTGGAAAGGCGGCCCGCGCGCGAGCCAATATTAGCGCA
This sequence comes from Rhizobiaceae bacterium, assembly GCA_050178915.1. Taxonomy (GTDB): domain Bacteria; phylum Pseudomonadota; class Alphaproteobacteria; order Rhizobiales; family Rhizobiaceae; genus JBFXAF01. The sequence goes on from JBFXFO010000057.1 coordinate 9,322, forward strand.
ACCCACAGATGAACGACGAGGATCGCTCGATTGCATAGAGGGGTCCAGAAGGTATAAGCCGACTCGGCAAAGTGGCGGACGACGTGATGGACGGGATCTTCGGGCGGCATAGGTCAGGCCTAATCCGCCTGGCGAGCATAGCACTGGATCTGTTGATCGCCGCCGGCGCATTCATCGGGGCGTATGCGACCGTCTACGGCTATCCTTTCCTGCAGTGGTTCAGCAACTATGCCGAACGCACCGCACTCTTCACGCTGATTGCGGGCGTCTCCTATTATCTGTTCTCCGTGCATCGCGGCTCCTGGCGGTACGTCTCGATCCCCGAACTGCTGGCGGTGATCAAGGCATCGTTCTTCGCCGTCGCCACCTACACGGTCATCTACTTCCTGATCTCGCGTGGCGCCGACGTGCCGCGCAGCGTGCCGATCCTGCTGGTCGTCTATCTGATCTTCGGCCTGTCAGCGGCGCGCCTCGGCTACCGCCTGCTGGTGGAGCGGCGGCTGGTGAGCCCGTTCCGGCGGGGCGCGAGCGCGCCGGAGCCGCGATACGTGCTGCTCGTCGGCATGACGCCCGAGGCGGAAAGCTTCGTGCGCTCGACCAAACGCCTGCCGGACACACCCGTCGAGGTGCTGGGGATCATCGACGATACACAGTCGAACACGGCGCAGACCGTGCATGGCGTCAAGGTCCATCGCGGCCTCGGGCGCCTGCCGCGGATCATCCGGTCGTCGGCATCGGCAGGCCTGAAGGTCAGCGAGTTGATCGTGGCGGAACCGAACGCCAGCCCGCAGAGGCTCAACACGATCATGGAAGCCGGCTCGAATGTGGGGCTGCGCGTCTCGCGCGTGCCCAGTCTGACGCGCACGGCGTCGATCACCACCGCGTCGCTGCTGGAATCGAAACCGATCGAGATCGGGGACCTGCTGGGCAGGCCGGAGATTCGCACCGACGTCGAGGGCGTGGCGCGGCTGGTGCAGGACCAGGTGGTGCTGGTCACCGGTGCGGCCGGCTCGATCGGCTCGGAACTCTGCCGGCAGATCGCTACCTTCCGTCCGAAGATGATGGTCATCGCCGACAACTCCGAGTTCCAGCTCTACGAACTGGACAAGCGGCTGCGGCAGTCCGTCCCGACGCTGTCGATCGCGACACGCATCGTCGATGTGCGCGACGCTGCGCGCGTGTCCAGCGTGACGCGCGAATTCCTGCCAGACATCGTGTTCCACGCCGCCGCGCTGAAGCATGTGCCGCTGGTGGAGGAGAACCCGCTGGAAGGCATCAAGACCAATGTCTTCGGCACCCGCAACGTCGCCAACGCCGCGCTGGAGAACAAGGTTTCCACCTTTGTCATGATCTCGACCGACAAGGCGGTGAACCCGACCAATCTGATGGGCGCGTCGAAGCGGGCGGCCGAGGTCTACTGCCAGACGCTGGACCTCACGTCCAAGACGACATGCTTCAAGACCGTCCGGTTCGGCAACGTGCTCGGCTCGAACGGTTCGGTGGTGCCGCGCTTCCAGGAGCAGATCGCCGCAGGCGGGCCCGTCACTGTCACCCACCCGGACATCGAACGCTTCTTCATGACGATCCCAGAGGCCGTGCGGCTGGTTCTGCATGCCTCGGCGCGGGCGCTGCGCAACCCGGATGAGCGCGGGCGCATCATGGTGCTCGACATGGGAAGGCCGGTGAAGATCGTCGATCTCGCCGAGCGCATGATCCAGCTTGCCGGCTTCAAGCCACGCCAGGATATCAAGATCGAGTTCACCGGCCTGCGGCCGGGCGAGAAGCTCTATGAGGAGCTGTTCGACCCGTCCGAGATGCAGGATGCCTCGTCGGAGGAAGGGTATTTCACGGCGGCGCCGCGCGTGGTCGAGGCGAAGGTGGTCAACAAGGCGCTCGAATCCCTGCAGGCGGCGGTCGAACGGGAGGATCGGGCGCAGGCGATCGCCATCATCCGCACCATCGTCCCCGAATACGACAATTCCGGCACCCCTGCCCCGCAGGTCGTCCTGCCGGCGCATGAGAGCCACACGACGCACTGACGAGCGTCGTCGCGGCAATTGTTCAAACGACAACAATCTTCTTGACTTTGACGTCAACGTCAATGGTAGCGTGGCCTCTTTCAGATCGCCAACGAGGCATCACCATGCCAGACGCAGCCGCAGTCGAGATTGGCAACGTCATCCCTGAATTGCCGGCCGAAGCGCGCGAAGTGGTGTTCACTGCGCCGGATGGATTTCCGCTCGCGGGGACGCTTTTCGAAGGCGCGGGCAATAAGCCGGCTGTCCTGATCTCATCCGCATCTGCCGTGCCACGCGGACTCTATGCCGGATTCGCGGCGGCGGCGGTGAAGGCCGGCGCGCGGGCCGCCCTGATCTACGACTACCGCGGCACCGGGGGCTCAAGGCGCCCTGCCGGCTGGACGCGACGCATCGGCATGAAGGACTGGGCGCTGACTGATTTTCCTGCCGCACAAACCGCTCTGGAGAGCGCGGCAGCGGGCGCGACGGTCGTCGGCCTCGGGCAATCGTTTGGCGGACAGGCGCTGGGTCTCTCCGGCACATCCGATCGCTTCCAGCGCTACGCCATGGTGGCGACCCTGTCGGGTTACTGGCGCGGACTGGACGACAATGCGGGGCTGAAGATGTTCGGAATCGGCGTGCCGCTCTCCCTCTTCTTCCGCGACATGCCGCGCTGGTCAGGCGTCGGCGATCCGGTCCCGAGCAGTGTCTTCCGTGACTGGGCGCGGTGGTGCGCGATGCCGAACTATTTCTTCGACGACAGGAATTTCCCGGAGACGGCCCGCTACCGCGACGTGCGAACGCCGATCCTGTCGCTCGGGATCACCGACGATGTCTGGGGCACGCCGCGCGCGGTGACCTCACTGATGCGGCACTACGTGCACGCGCCGCTGGAACAGCGCTGGGTGTCGCCCGATGATGCCGGCGGGCAGCAGATCGGCCATCTCGGATTCTTCCGCAGCCGGTTTGCCACGACGCTCTGGCCGCCCCTGATCGACTGGCTGCTCGACGGCACGCCGATGACTCTCGGTCGCCGCGACCAAGCTCAGGCCCGCTCGCCGTTCCGGATGGAGTAGGTCGGGCTGTACATGGTGACGAGTTCCTCGGCAGCCGTCGGGTGTACCGCCATCGTGCGATCGAAGTCCGCCTTGGTCAGTCCGCCCTTGAGCGCGATGCCCAGCAACTGCGCCATCTCGCCGGCGTCCGGCCCGAGCACATGGGCGCCAAGCACCCTCCCCGTCTCGCGATCGACGACGATCTTCATGATCATCTTCTCGTCGCGGCCGGCGAGGATGTTGCGCATGGGCCGGAAGGCGGCGCGGTAGATGTCGATGGCAGCATACCTGCTGGCCGCCGCTTCTTCGGAAAGGCCAACGGTGCCGATCTCCGGTTGCGAGAACACGGCCGTCGCAACGACGTCGTGGTCCGGTGCGACAGGATTGTCCTTGAAGGCGGTCTCCACGAAGCACATGGCCTCGTGGATGGCGACCGGGGTGAGCTGCACGCGGTCGGTCACATCGCCGACCGACCAGATGTTCTCGACATTGGTGCGCGAGAAACTGTCCACGACGATCTCACCCTTCAGCCCGAGTTCGACGCCGGCCTTTTCCAGGCCGAGCCCCTCAGTGTTGGGGATGCGCCCGATCGCCAGCATCACCTGATCGGCCACCAGCACCTCGCCCCCCGTGACGTGGGCGTCGAGGCGTCCGTCCTGACGGCGTTCGATCTTCTCGAAGATAGTCTGGCAGAGGATGCGGATGCCCTTTTTCTCCATGGTTTCATGCAGCGTGCGGCGCATGTCGAGGTCGAAGCGCTGCAGGATCTCCCTGCCGCGATAGACAAGCGTCGTCTCGACGCCGAGACCGTGGAAGATGTTGGCGAACTCGACGGCGATGTACCCGCCGCCCGCAATCACGATTGCCTTGGGCAATTCAGGCAGGTCGAACGCCTCGGTGGAGAAGATGCAGTGCTCGTGGCCGGGCAGTGCCGCATGCGGGTTCGGGCGGCCGCCCGTGGCGATCAGAATCTGGTCCGCCGTGACAGTCCGATTCTCCGCCTCAATACGGATCGTGTGCGCGTCGACCAGCGTGGCGCGTGACGCGAAGGCGGTACCGCCGGCCTTCTCAACGCCGTTGCGGTACAGCCCCTCGAGACGGGTGATTTCCCTGTCCTTGGCGGCGACAAGCCTGTGCCAGTCGAAGCTCGCCTGCGGCACCGTCCAGCCATAGCCGGCGGCGTCGGCGAAATGTTCCGGGAACTGCGAAGCGTAGACGTAGAGCTTCTTCGGCACGCAGCCGCGGATGACGCAGGTGCCGCCGAAGCGGCTTTCCTCGGCGATCGCGACGCGTTTGCCGAGACCCGCGGTAACGCGCGCGGCCCGAACACCGCCCGATCCGCCGCCAATGACGAAAAGGTCGTAGTCGTACTTGGCCATCGGCGTCACCTTCAGCTTGAAAGGCTCACCTAGGCGCTCGGACCCCAAAAGAAAAGCCCGGCGCGGTGGCCGGGCTTTCGCAATCCTGCATGTCGACCGGTCAGTTGGCCTGGCCGTCGGTTGCGGTTCCGTCCGTGGCCGCGCCATCGGTGGCCGGCGCGCCGTCCTGCGGCGCCGGAGCGTTGGCCGCTATCATGGCGTTGAGCTTTTCGCCCACGGCCTGCGCGAGATCACGCGCCACGCCGCGCTGCCAGATGTCGGCAGCTTCGAGCACCTTGCGCGTGGCGATCGGGCCGTTTTCCAGCAGCTTCTTGCCGGCGTCCGAGGTGTAGAAGGATGCGATGGCGTTCAGTTCCTCTTCGGTGAAGGCGTTGGCGTAGGCGAGCGCGGCCTCCTTCTCGAGGTCGGCGCGCCGCGACACCATGGCGAGCGTCGCTTCATCGACGGTCGACATGATGGCCTGCTGCATATCCGGGTTCTTCTGGATCAGCTGATCCTTCAGGGCCGCAGCGGCCTGCGGAAGGATGGCATCGAACTGGTCGGTGGCGCGGATTGCGCTCACCGCGGCGTGCGCTGCCTTCAGATGCGAGGCCGCAACCTCCTGCGCGACAGCGGGCGCCGCGAACACCAAAGCGGCCACGAAGGCCAGGTAGCGGGCGCTTCTTGCGACCATCATGAACAGGGCTCCCCTATTGGCGGATGGGCTTGACCGTGTCGACACCTTCGGTGCCGGCGACGATCGCTGCGTTTGCCATCCCGATGAACAAACCGTGCTCCACGACGCCAGGAATGGCATGCAAAGCATTCGAAAGCGCTCTTGTATCCCGAATGCGGCCAAAAGATGCATCGAGTATCAAATGCCCGCCGTCAGTAACAAATGGCTCGCCACCCGTCATCCGCAATGTGAGCGGTCCCTCAAGGCCTACGTCGGAGGCAGCACGGGCGATGGCGAGGCGGGTCGCCGCGAGGCCGAAGCGGTTGACCTCGATCGGCAGCGGAAACTGCCCGAGCGCGGGCACAAGCTTGGTGCGGTCGGCAATGACCAGCATCCGGCGGGAGGCTGCGGCGACGATCTTCTCGCGCAAGAGCGCGCCGCCGCCGCCCTTGATCAGGTCGAGCGCCGGGTCGATCTCGTCGGCGCCATCGATGGTGAGGTCGAGTTCGGGCGACTCGTCCAGCGTCGCCAGCTTGACGCCGAGTTCGAGGCAGAGACGTGCGGTGCGCTCCGAGGTCGGAACGCCGATGACATCGAGCCCGCCTGCAACGCGCTCGGCCAGCAGCCGGACGAATTCCTCGGCGGTCGAGCCGGTGCCGATACCCAGCCGCATGCCGTGCTCGACATGGCCAAGCGCGACGCGCGCTGCCTCGATCTTCAACTGTCTGGCGTCCATCCGTGATCCCGCTTTGCCGTTCGCCGGGCTCGTAGCAGCTTTGGCCCTGCGGTCAACCTTCGCCGCCGCTCGCGGGCCGCGTCGCCGGTTTCATCCGACCTTCCCCGACCCGTTGCGGGAATTGGGAAACAGTGTCAGCGTCCGGCCGGTTTGGGAGAGTATCAGATGAGAAAGCTCTTATACATCACCACGCTGGCGCTCTGCGCCGGCGCGGGTTCCTACGCCCATGCGGGCGACTTCTGGTCAGACTACCAGGCAGCGATCGATACCTTCCGCGTGGGCGAGCAGCGCACCGACTCCGACTATGAGATGAAGGCCGCCACGCGGATAATGACAGGCATCGAAGGCAAGTGGCTGGAACTGTCGTGGACCGCAAAAGGTGACGACGCCGACATGAAGCGCGTCTGCGACTACTCCTACTTCGAGGCGGTGAAGACGACCGACTTCTAGTTTTCGCTGACCAAGAAGTTCAAGGGCAAGCCCGAAGAGGACATGCCGTACCAGTACAATTTCGTCGACAATGACAGCTATGTGCGCAGCGTCGATCCGGCGATCTTCCTGAAAGTGCAGAAGGCGGACAAGCCGGAGACGGAAGCGAGCATGAAGCTCTACCTGTTCGGCCAGTATGGAGACACGCCGGTCGAGGTGTTCCGGCCGAACGATCGCCTGCTGGTGGTGAAGCCGCAGCGCGCAGCCGCCGAGATCTACGGCAAGTGTCCGTGAGGCAGGGTCGATGTGATTTGCGAGAACGGGAGAATGGTGGGCGATGCAGGGATTGAACCTGCGACCCCACCCGTGTGAAGGGTGTGCTCTCCCGCTGAGCTAATCGCCCGCCGATGGCCGCGAAGGCCAAAGCGAGGCCGCGATATAGATGAGCCGTCACGGGCAAGTCAAGGAGCGGCTTCTCAGGCTGCGACGCCCGTCAATTTTCTCACCAGCGGCAGCGTCAGCTCGTCATAGTGGGAGACGATGACCGACGGCTCGAACTCGCGCACATGCCGGTCGGTGTAGCCAAAATCGACAGCCGCGACCGGAATGCCCGCGGCCTTGGCGGTGTCGATATCCGTGCGGGAATCGCCGACCATCAGCGCCTGGCCCGGATCGCCGCCGGCAAGCCTGATCGTCTCGAAGAGATGCCGCGGGTCCGGCTTGCGGAAGGCAAACGTGTCCTGGCCGCAGATGGCGGCGAAGCGTTGCGACAGGCCGAGCGCCCGCATCAGGCGCACGGCGCTGTCCTCGAACTTGTTGGTGCAGATGGCGAGCAGGAAGCCTGCGGCCTCGAAACGGTCGAGCGCGGCAAGGACGCCCGGATACGGGCGCGATTCACCCGGAATACCCGCGGAGTAATGCTCCAGGAAGATCGAAAACAGCCGGCTGTGCTCTTCGGGCGCGAGCGCGCGCTGCTGCGCCATGAAGGCGCGCTCGATCATCACCTTGCCACCAAACCCGACGAAGTCGCGGAGGCGGCTCGCCTCGGCCCGGGCGGCGCCGCCGGCCTCGAGACTGTGATTGAGGCTCGCCAGCAGATCGGGAGCAGTGTCGACGAGGGTGCCGTCGAGATCGAAGACGATGATGGGCTTTGTCATGCGGCAGGCGATAGCGAGCGTTGCAGCGCCACGCAAGCGGCGGACGCGGTGCCAGCCTTCGGCCAACGGAACTGAGGTTTCTGCATTGCGCGATTGCTGATGTCAGCCGTGCCGGGCGATGAATTCCGCCACCGGTCGATAGAACCACTCGACCTCGGCCTTGATCTTCTCGTCCGGCCAGTCCCACCAGGCAATCCGGCGCATCGCCGCGATCGTCTGGTCGTCGTAGCGGTAGCGGATCACCCGGGCAGCGTTGCCAGCGACGATGGCATAGGGCGGCACGTCCCGGGTCACGACCGCTCCGGCACCGACAACCGCACCATCACCGATCGAAACGCCCGGCATGACGAGTGCACGGCCCCCAATCCACACGTCGTTGCCAACGGTGACGCTGCTGGGTGGAAAAGTCTCCTCACCCCCCATCAGACGCGCACGCATCGGATAGGTGGTGGCCGTGTCGGTGGCGTGCGCAGCTTCGCAAAAGATGCGCGCATCGCTGGCGATCGAACAGAAGCTGCCAAATCTCACGGTGTTTCGAGCGCTGACGCCGAAGACCGTCTGGTCGCTGATGCCGTAAGTGTGTCGTCCGACGGCTATGTGCCGACTGAGGCGCGGCTTGCGCAGCCCCAAAACCGTCCGAAGTTTTCTGAACGCCGCCATGACGGCAGCGTTGCCTCACGCGGGGGCAATTGCCAAGAGCGAAGCGGCGCCTGTCTACCCCTGCCCTGCATTCGGCGGCTGCCCTTCCTTGTGAAGAAGCTCGGCGAAACGCAGGTTGACGACGAGAAACCCGGCTTCATCGTAGACGCGGACGCCCCAGTCGCTGGTGTCGATCCCTTCGATGAGCGCGTCCATCATGGCGTCGCGAGCGGCCTGCCGCGCTTCCTGCAGCGCCTCATCGATGCTGGCGAGTTCGATGCCCTGTACCGTGTCGTGCGCGGTATCCCTGGCCAGTTCGAAGCGGTAGGCGGGCATGATAACCTCTCGACATTCCCCGACAATTCCGGGAATGGCCACAGGTTCCAGCCAAGGCGTCGCTTGGTTGCGCGTCTCGCGGTTTCCGCGCCTGAAGCAGTCGGGTCAAAGGGCGTGCACTGAAGCCCAAAAACAAGAAAGCACCGGGATCGCTCCCAGTGCCTCCCTGTTCAGATCCTCCGCGAGGTCTGCAGCGCTTGCGCGCGCCGCCCCGTGGTTGGATGCTGACCGATCGCCGGCAGTGCTCCGTAACCGCTCGTGCGTTTCCACCGAACTGCCACGTTCTTCCCTGCGATCTGCTCCGGATTCCCCGAAGGGTTTCTCGCAGCGCGCCATCGAAGGCTTCCGGCCTTCATGGCAGCATCGGTCCGCCGCTCGCGTTCCAGGATCGCTCCCGACAGACCCCGCTGGACTTTCCGACCCGGTTTCGAATTGCGGCTTTCGCCGCCATCCGCCCGGTCTCGCGCGGGCCCCAGGTGATGCTTTCCGGCTTGTCCCCGCTGTCCGGGCGGGAGCCGTTGGCGCCTGAGTTGGTCAAAGCCTATGCCCGGAGATGCCGCTGGGGCAAGCCCGGCCAAGCTGTGGACAACGGGGATTGCGGGAAGAATCTGCCGCAAGGACAGGCCGGACCGGTCACAGCCGGATCACGTATTCCTTGCGGGTGGTTTACAGGACCTCCCAGGTGCCGCGGAAACCGGGGCGCAGGACGAAACTGTCGCCAGCCCGGACGGTGCGCGTCTCGCCGCCGTCCTGCGCTATCACCGAGACACCTGCGAGAACGTGACAGAACTCCCACTCGTCATACTCGATGCGCCACTTGCCGGGCGTTGCCTCCCAGATGCCGGCGTAGAGGCCCCCCGGCTGCTCCTCCGCATTCCAGGTGCGAAAGACCGGACTGCCGGAGATAAGGCGGTCAGCCGCCGGAGCGCCTGCTTCCGGCTCGCCGGTGGTGTCGATGGTGAGGAAAAGCGGTGCTGCCATTGGTGTCACATCGCCATGACGCTGGTGTATGCCTCGGGCGCCACGTACTTCCGCGTCGCAGCGTCGAATGGAATGACGTAGCGCCGCTCGATCTTCGGCACGTCGCTGCCGGCCGCGAGTTCTGCAATGGCGTCGAAATATTCCTTGCCGGTGCCCGGCTCGAAGCGGAGTCCGTAGGTGTAGGAACCGCAGACTTCATTTGCTCCGCAATCGTCGTGATGAGTCGGGATGAAGCCGAGATCCACGACCTCGCTGCCGACCGGCGCATAGATGATCTGGGAGATGCCGGTGTGCCCCTGCGCGGTGAATCCGAACTCGACCACCCAGGCAAACGCCTGCTCGCCGATCCGGGTGAGCCTGAAGGCTTCCTCCGCCGGCACTTCTCCCCATGACCCGGCACCGTCGAACAGGGAATTGCGGGCGGCAAGGACGTAGGAGCCGTCCGCCTGCCGGTCGAAAACCAGCAGGCCGAGATAGCCGCCGCAGCCGTGGCAACTGTCCGCGCTGCCCTGTGCGCTTGCGACCGCCATGAACAGGCGTGCGCCATCATCGACGGCATCGAGCTTGTGCGGGCGCATGCAGTATTCGTTGCCGTCGGACTTGCCGATCCAGCACTTGCGGCCGGAATCATACGGTCCGTAGGCCTCGGTCATGACCGCCTTCCACAGCGTCTTCGGACTGGCTGCGGCATCTGCCGAAATGGTGATGGCGGCGGCAGGTGCCGCCGCCATCGCGAGCAGGAACAGCGCCAGAGCGCTGCGAAGGAAGAGAGGGCTCATGCCCTCAATTCCTAGCCCTTGCCGAGGGCCTGGTCGAGGTCGGCGATGATGTCCTCGACATCCTCGATGCCGATGGACAGACGCACCACGTCCGGCCCGGCGCCGGCCGCAATCTTCTGCTCGTCGGAAAGCTGGCGATGGGTGGTCGAAGCCGGGTGGATGACCAGCGAGCGCGTGTCGCCGATGTTGGCGAGATGCGAGAACAGCTCAAGCCCCTCGACCAGCTTGACGCCGGCCTCGTAGCCGCCCTTGAGACCGAAGGTGAACACCGCGCCGGCGCCCTTCGGCGAATAGCGCTTCTGCAGTGCGTTGTTCTTGTCGCCGGGCAGGCCCGGATAGGCGACCCACGCGACCTTGGAGTGGTTCTGCAGCCAAGCCGCGACCTTCGCCGCGTTGTCGCAGTGACGCTGCATGCGCAGGCCAAGCGTCTCGATGCCCTGCAGGATCATGAAGGCGTTGAACGGCGAGATCGCGGGGCCGAAATCGCGCAGCCCGAGCACGCGGCAGGCGATCGCGAAGGCGAAGTTGCCGAAGGTCTCGTGCAGGACGATGCCGCCATACTCCGGCCGCGGCGACGACAGCATCGGGTAGTTACCCGACTTCGACCAGTCGAAGGTGCCGCCATCGACAATGATGCCGCCCATCGAATTGCCGTGGCCACCGATGAACTTGGTGAGAGAGTGGATCACGATGTCGGCGCCGAACTCGAACGGCCGCACGAGGTAGGGGCTGGCCAGCGTGTTGTCGACGATGAGCGGCAGGCCGTGCTTGTGCGCGATGGCAGCGATCGCCTCGATGTCGACGAAGACACCGCCCGGATTGGCAAGGCTTTCGATGAAGACCGCGCGCGTGTTGGTGTCGATCTGCTTCTCGAAGGAGGCAACGTCGTCAGGCTCTGCCCAGCGCACTTCCCAGCCGAAGTTCTTGAACGCGTGGCCGAACTGGTTGATCGAGCCGCCGTAAAGCTTGCGCGCCGCGACAAAGTTCTCGCCCGGCTTGAGCAGAGTGTGGAACACCAGCAGCTGCGCGGCATGGCCGGACGCAGTGGCCAGCGCGGCAGTGCCGCCTTCCAGCGCCGCGACGCGCTCCTCGAGCACCGCCTGCGTCGGGTTCATGATGCGCGTGTAGATGTTGCCGAACGCCTTCAGGCCGAAAAGCGAGGCGGCGTGGTCGACGTCGTCGAAGACGAAGGACGTTGTCTGGTAGATCGGCGTGGCACGCGCGCCGGTCGCCGGGTCGGGCTTGGCACCCGCATGCACCGAAAGCGTATCGAAACCTGGCTCGCCTCTGGCCATAAAGTCCTCCTGTCAGATTGGGATGTCGATTGATGTCGGGGCGCATTCTTGGCCGTCGTGCAGGCAGAATGCAAAGAAGAAAATTCCCCGACAGGTCGTTCCTGGCGCCATCCGAGAACGGAAATCGCGAAAGCGCAGAAAATTCTTGCGTATCAGCGCTGGCGGACGCCGAAGCTCTGGAACCCCTGCCGCATGATCGGGCGTTTGGACGAGAGGACGCGGCTGTTGACGCCATTCCAGCCGATCTCGCCGGACAGGCGACCATACTCGATCTTGGGGCAGCGGTTCATGACGACCTTGATGCCGGCGGCCTCGGCCTTCGCGGCCGCCTCGTCGTTGCGGATGGTGAGCTGCATCCAGATCACCTTCGGCAGCGGGGAGAGCGCCAGCGTCTCGTCGATGATCGGCGGCACGGCGCTTGAGGCGCGGAAGATGTCGACCATATCGATCGGCACCGGCACATCGGCGAGTTTGCCGTAGGTCATGCGCCCGAGGATTTCCTTGCCGGCATGGCCCGGATTGATGGGGTAGACGTCATAACCCTTGTCGATCAGGTACTTCACGACAAAGAAGCTTGGCCGCACCTCATTGGCCGAGGCGCCGACGACCGCGATGGTCCGCACCTCGTTGAGGATGCCGGAAATGTAGGCGTTGGGATAGTTGTCGTGATCCATGCGGGCGGGTGTGCACCAGCCGCAGCGTTCAATCAAGCCGCACCGCGACCGTGGTAAGGTGCCAGCCGTCGGAACCGCTCTCGAAGCAGGCGTGCGAGGTGAGATAGGGCGCGAGGCGGTCGAAGAAGGGTGGGCTGCGAAACGGCAGCGTGCGGCCGTCCGGCAGATGGAGCGCCCAGAGACTTGCGTTGCGCGCGCCGAGGTCTTCCAGCGAGACCAGCAGATAGGGCCGAAGTTCCTCGCCCCAGACAGGCGGCTCGCGCCCCGGGAGGGCAATGAACCACGTCTGGGCATCGAAGCCGGTGTCTTGCACCAGATCGAGGA
>JBFXFO010000058.1:0-21338 GCA_050178915.1 Rhizobiaceae bacterium
GGAAAAGTCAAGCAACCGTGTTCGCGACCTGCCCGGATGGCGAGTGATGTCAGGTTCGTTGGTCCGGCGGATTGGTCACGGCAAGTTGAACGCCTATATGCGGGCGCGCGCCATCGCCGGCCGGGGAGCCGTCGGTGGTGCTGGCGCGGGATCTAGAGCGAGCCGACATGCAGCCCATCATCACGGTTTCCAACCTGTCGAAGACATATGCCTCCGGCTTCCAGGCGCTGAAGAACGTCAGCCTCGAGGTGCGCAAGGGCGAAATCTTCGCGCTACTCGGTCCCAACGGCGCCGGCAAGACGACGATGATCGGCATCATCTGCGGCACGGTAAACGCCAGTGCCGGGCAGATCAGCGTCGGCGGCCACGATATCGTACGCGACTACCGCAAGACGCGTTCGATGATCGGGCTGGTGCCGCAGGAACTGACTACCGATGCTTTCGAGACGGTCTGGGCGACGGTGTCTTTCAGCCGCGGCCTTTTCGGGAAATCGAAGAACCCGGCGGTGATCGAGCGGGTGCTCAGGGATCTGTCGCTCTGGGACAAGAAGGACAGCAAGATCATGACGCTGTCCGGCGGCATGAAGCGGCGCGTCATGATCGCCAAGGCGCTGAGCCACGAACCCGATATCCTGTTCCTCGACGAGCCGACCGCCGGCGTCGACGTGGAACTGCGCCGCGACATGTGGGCGCTGGTGCGCAAGATGCGCGAGAACGGCGTCACCATCATCCTCACCACCCACTACATCCAGGAAGCGCAGGAGATGGCGGACCGTATCGGCGTCATCAACAAGGGCGAGATCGTGCTGGTGGACGAGAAGGCTTCACTGATGAAGAACCTCGGCCGCAAGCAGCTCAAACTGGAACTCGAGACCCCGATCGAGGCGATCCCGGCAGCGCTGTCGCGCTACCAGCTGGAGCTTGCCGCCGGCGGCCGCGAACTGGTCTTCAACTATGGCGGCGAGCAAGGCAGCGGCCATATCGCGGCGCTGCTCGCCGACCTGAATGCCGGGGGCCTGCGGCTCAAGGACGTCGCGACGCGCGAAAGCTCGCTGGAAGAGATCTTCGTCGATCTGGTGCACGGAGCACGGCCATGAATTTGCATGCCGTCTGGGCCATATACCGTTTCGAGATGGCGCGCACCTTTCGCACGCTGACGCAGAGCATCGTGTCGCCAGTCATCTCGACCTCGCTCTACTTCGTCGTGTTCGGCGCGGCGATCGGCTCGCAGATAACGGCGATCGACGGCGTCAGCTACGGCACCTTCATCGTGCCCGGGCTGATCATGCTCACGGTGCTGACGCAGAGCATCTCCAATGCCTCCTTCGGCATCTATTTTCCGAAATTCGTCGGCACCATCTATGAGCTCCTCTCCGCGCCGGTGTCGCCGATGGAGGTCGTCATCGCCTATGTCGGGGCCGCGGCGACGAAGTCGCTGATGCTCGGCATCATCATCTTCGCGACGGCCGGGCTGTTCGTTCCGCTGCACGTGGAGCACCCGGTGTGGATGGTGCTGTTCCTGGTGCTCACCTGCGTGGCGTTCTCGCTGCTCGGCTTCATCATCGGCATCTGGGCCGACGGGTTCGAGAAGCTGCAGCTGGTTCCGCTGCTCATCATCACGCCGCTGACTTTCCTGGGCGGCTCGTTCTATTCGATCGAGATGCTGCCGCCGTTGTGGCACACGGTCTCGCTGTTCAATCCGGTGGTCTATCTGGTCAGCGGTTTCCGCTGGGCCTTCTTCGGCACCTCCGATGTCGGCATCTGGGTCAGCCTGGGCATGACGCTGGGCTTCCTGGCCATCTGCCTGGCAATCGTCGCGTGGATGTTCAGGACCGGCTACAGGCTGAAGAGCTGATCGCCGTCCGGCCGTGAGGCCGCGACCCGGCGGTCAGGCCGTCTGGCGCGCCACGCCCGCCAGCACGGCGTGCACTGTCTCGCGCTCGGCCGGCGTCAGCACGTCGAGGTCGAAGACGGTGAGGCTGCGCAACCCTTCCAGCGCGAGGAAGGCAAGGAGCAGGCCGGGCAGATCATCCGTCTCCGTTTTCAGCCGGTCGAGCACACGCCGCTTGAACGCACGGATCGGCTTCAGGAAGTCGGGGTTTTCAGCCAGCGCCGCGAGCATGCCGGACGCCTGCGGCCGCGTTTCCGCGCATTCACGCATGCACAGATCGACATAGGCCGCCATCAGCTTCGCCTTGCTGGCGGTTTCGAGCGCGTTTTCGACCTCGCTGACATATCGCTCGACAAGCCCTTCCATGAGGCTGGCCTTGGTGGGGAAGTTGTAGAGCAGCCCTCCCTTGGAAACTCCGGCGCGCTTCGCCACGGCGTCGAGCGACACGTGGCCGGGACCGATTTCGCCCGCCAGTTCGCCGGCCGCCTCGAGAATCCTGTCGCGGGAGTTCGCACGTTTTGTCGTCATGGGGGCAGCATAAATCCAATTGACAATACCGTCCAGACGGTACACTTCAATGTGACGTGCCGTCGGCCTCCGCCGGAGGGGTGCATGGCATTGCCGGTTCGCTGAGGGCGCTTTTGTGATCAAACGTTTCATCATTGCGATCATCCTGCTGGTGATCGTCTGTGGCGGCATTGTCGGCTTCAACATGTTCCGCGACCAGGCGATCGAGCAGTTCTTCGCCAACATGCCGATCCCGACCACGACCGTTTCCACCGTGAAGGTCGAGCCGGTCACCTGGATGCCCGGCATCGACGCCATCGGCACGGTCGGCGCGGCGCGTGGCGTCGACCTGACGGTCGAGACCACCGGCATCGTCAAAGAGGTGATGTTCACCGCCAACGAGAAGGTCGAACAGGGCAAGGTGCTGGTGCAGCTCGACGACGCCGTGCAGCGCGCCGACCTTGCCGCCGCCCAGACGCAGGCCTCGCTCGACCAGCAGGCGCTCGACCGCGCGCTCGAACTGCAGAAGCGCGGCGTGGGCTCCGACGTGGCGGTGGACAATGCGCGCGCCGCCGCCTCCACCTCCGCCTCGCAGGTGACCAAGCTGCAGGCGGTGCTCGACCAGAAGCTGCTGAAGGCGCCGTTCTCCGGCACGATGGGCATTCCGCGCGTCGAGGCCGGCCAGTACATCGCGCCCGGCAGCATTGTCGCGACGCTGCAGGACATGGAAACGATGCGCACCGACTTCTCGGTGCCGGAGCAGCAGCTGGCGTCCCTGAAGATCGGCCAGCCGGTCTCGTTCGGCATCACCACCGCAGCCATGCCCTTCACCGGCACGATCACCGGCATCGAGCCGAAGGTCGACCCGGTGAGCCGCCTCGTCGCCGTGCGTTCGGAAGTCTCCAATCCGGACGGCAAGCTGAGCCCCGGCCAGTTCCTGCGCGTGCGCGTCGCGCTGCCACAGGAAGAGGGCGTCCTCGCCATCCCGCAGACCGCGCTCGTCTCCAGCCTGTATGGTGACTTCGTCTTCGCGGTGCGGCCCGCGCCGCCGAAGGAGGGCGCGCCGCCGCCCGGCCCGAACGATCCGCCTGCGCTGGTCGCCAACCAGGTGTTCGTGAAGACCGGCCGCCGCGCCGATGGCCGCGTCGAGATCCTTTCCGCGATCAAGGCCGGTGACGAAATCGTCACCGCCGGCCAGAACCGCCTCTCCAACGGCATGCCGGTCGCCGTCGACAACAGCGTCGATCCGGCCACGGCAGGCAAGGCGGATGCGCAGCCGAGCGCCGAAGGCAAGGCGGACGCCCAATGAGCTTCTCCGATCGCTTCATCAGCCGGCCGGTGCTGTCCACTGTGACGGCGCTGCTGATCCTGCTGCTTGGCTTCCAGGGCATGTTCAACCTGGCGGTGCGGCAGTATCCGAAGGTCGACGAGACGGTCATCACCATCACCACCGTCTACCCCGGAGCCAGCCCGGAACTGATCCAGGGCTTCATCACATCGCCCATCGCCGCGGCAGTCGCGACGACCGAGAATGTCGACTACGTCAGCTCGCAGAGCCGCCCGTCGGCGAGCATCGTCACCGTCACCATGCGTCTCGGTTCCAACCCCGATACGGCACTGACCGAGGTGATGTCGAAGGTGCAGCAGGTGCGCGGGCAGCTGCCGCAGGACGCCAAGGACCCGACCATCGTCAAGGGTACGGGCCAGCAGTTCGCCATCATGTATCTGACGCTGCAGAACCCGAACATGACGTCGGAGCAGCTCACCGAATACATCGAGCGGGTCATCCGCCCGCGCGTCTCGACCATTCAGGGCGTCGCCGAGGTGCAGGTGCTCGGCGCAGCCAACTACTCCATGCGCGTCTGGATCGACCCGATACGGCTCGCGTCGCGCGGGCTGACGGCGGCCGAGGTGCTCGGGGCCATCAACAGCTCCAACTTCCTGTCGGCGCCTGGCAAGACCAAGAACGAGTACGTCGCCTATTCGATCACGCTGCAATCGACGCTGCAGACACCGGAAGCGTTCGCGCAGCTGCCGCTTATTTCCAAGGACGGCAACGTCGTGCGCCTGCGCGACGTGGCCGACGTCGAACTCGCCGCCGAGAGCGACGACACGATCGTCAATTTCAACGGCAAGCCGGGCACCTTCATCGGCATCTTCCCGACGCCGTCGGCCAATCCGCTCGACACCGCCAATGCGGTGATCGAGGAACTGCCCGCCGTGCAGGCGAGCCTGCCCGAGGGCATGACCATCACGCTGGTCTACAACGCCACCCAGACGATCGGCGCGTCCATCGACGAGGTGTTCAAGACCATCGCCGAAGCCGTCGCCATCGTCGTGGTGGTGATCCTGCTCTTCCTCGGCTCTTTCCGTTCGGTGCTGATGCCGGTGGTGACCATTCCGCTGTCGCTGATCGGCGTCTGCTTCATGCTGTACCTGATGGGCTTCTCCATCAACCTCCTGTCCCTGCTGGCGATGGTGCTTGCCATCGGCCTTGTCGTCGACGACGCGATCGTGGTGGTGGAGAACATCCACCGACACATCGAGGAGGGCATGAAACCCATGCAGGCGGCCTTCACGGGGATGTCGGAAATCTCCTCGGCCGTCGTCGCGATGACCATCACGCTGGCGGCCGTGTTCGCGCCGCTCGCCTTCACCGGCGGCCTCACCGGCTCCCTCTTCCGCGAATTCGCGCTGACGCTCGCCGGTGCCGTCGTCATCTCCGGCTTCGTGGCGCTCACGATCACGCCGATGATGAGCGCACGCCTGCTCAAGGCGGGCGGGCACAGCCGCTTTTCCAGCTTCGTGGACCGCACCTTCGACCGCATCGCCGGTCGCTACGAGCGGCTGGTCTCCGGCTCGCTCAAGTACCGCCCGGTGACGCTGCTGATCGTCATCGCGCTGGTGAGCGTCACCGGTTACATGTTCATGAAGACGTCGAGCGAACTGGCGCCGGAAGAGGATGCCGGCGCGCTGTTCTCGCTCGTCAACGCACCGCGCTATGCGACGACCGAGTACACGGCAACCTACGCCAACCAGATCCGCGAACTGACGCAGGACATTCCCGAACTGCGCGCCAACTTCTCCATCGTGGGCTTCGGCGGCGCCACCAATACGGCGATCGCGGTCTGGTCGTTCAAGGACTGGGCCGAGCGCACGCGCTCGCAGAAGGAGTTGCAGGCCGACATCCAGGGACGCCTGTCCAGGGTGGCCGGCGTTCAGGCGCTTGTGTTCGCACCGCCGTCGCTGCCCGGCGCCGGCGGCGGCCTCCCCATCTCGCTGGTGATCCAGTCGACCGCCGGCTCCGCCGACGTGTTCGAGGTCGCCGAGCAGATCAAGCAGAAGGCGCAGGCGAGCGGCCGCTTCATCATCGTGCAGAACTCGCTTGCCTTCGACGCCCCGCAGGTGACGGTCAGCATCGACCGTGACCGCGCGGCGGCACTCAACCTGCCGATCCGCGATATCGGAACCACGCTCGGCCTGCTGGTTGGCGGCGGCGCCGTTGCGCAGTTCGACCGCGATTCCAACAGCTACGACATCATCATGCAGGTGCCGCAGGAGTATCGCGAGAATCCCGAACGGCTGGGCGAATTCTTCGTCCGCAGCGTCTCCGGCGAGATGGTGCCGCTGTCAGCAGTCGTGTCGATCTCGACCAACGCGTCGCCGGCTTCGATCGAGCAGTTCAACCAGCTCAACTCGGCGACGATCTCGGCGTTGCCGCTGCCCGGCGTTACGACCGGCGATGGCCTCGCCACGGTCGAGAGCATCGCGCGGCAGTCGCTGCCGGCCGGCTTCTTCATCGACTATTCCGGGCAGTCGCGCCTGGAGAAGGAGCAGGGCAGCACCATCCTGATCGCGTTCGCCCTCGCCGTCGTCGTCATCTATCTGGTGCTGGCGGCGCAGTTCGAAAGCTTCCGCGACCCGCTCATCATCATGATGTCGGTGCCGCTGTCGATCTTCGGCGCGCTGCTGCCGCTCAACATCGGGCTGGGCTCGCTGAACATCTACACGCAGGTGGGGCTGATCACGCTCATAGGACTGATCACGAAGCACGGCATCCTGCTGGTCGAGTTCGCCAACCAGCAGCGCGAGGAGCACGGACTGTCGCGGCGCGAGGCGATCGTCGCCTCGGCCAAGACGCGCCTGCGGCCGATCCTGATGACCACGGCGGCGATGGCGCTCGGCGTGGTGCCGCTGATCCTGTCGTCGGGCGCTGGCGCGGCCGCGCGCTACTCGATGGGCCTGGTGATCTTCGCCGGCATCCTGGTCGGAACGCTCTTCACGCTCTTCGTCGTGCCGATGTTCTATACCTACATCTCGCGCAGGGAACTGCCCGAGAAGGCGGAGAAGCCCGATCCGAACGCCGTGGCGCATCCGGTGGCGCAGCACTAAGGCGGCGACGGAAATCTACTCGAACCGGCGGTGCCGTTTTTCGCCGGGTGGCGTGTGGCGGGCGCGTTCGCCGACGGCTTCGCCCAGCCGCAGTCCCTGCCGCAGCGCGGCGACGCGATTGACGCTGCCGCCTGCCTCGCGCCCGAGGAAACGGGTGAGTTCCGGCGGCAGGCCGGCGAGCGGCCGCTTCAAAGCGACGCCGTCGGCAATGCTCAGCATCGCGTGGTAGAAATGCTCGCCATTCGCCGCGCGCGGCGGGCTCGCCTCGTGCATGATGCTGATCACCGTCACGCCCGGGCAATTGTCGCGGATCGCCTCGTGGAAGGCGGTGCGGGCCTGCGGGTCGAGCGCACCTGTCGCCTCGTCGAGGAAGAGCAGCCCGGGCTGCTGCAGGATGATGCGCGCCGCCACCAGCCTCTGCTTCTGCCCGCCTGAGAGCACCTGCTCCCACGCCCGGCCATTGCGGTTTTCGTCGCCGAGATGCTCGATCAGTTCGCCAAGACCTGCCTTGTGGAGTGCGGCGGCCGCGCGCGCGTCCGAGTGGTCGTCGGCATCGTCGGGCAGGCAGACGAGCTGCTTCAGCGTCACGCCGGGCAGGCGGATGTCCTGCGCGGCGTAGAAACTCTTCACGCCGGCGGGGAAGGCGATGTTGCCGCGCCCGTAGGGCCACAGCCCGTTGATGGCGCGCACCAGGCTGGTCTTGCCGCTGCCCGAGCCGCCCTTCACGAAGGTCCATTCGCCGCGGCGGAAGCGCAGATGCGGCGCGCTGAGGAATGGCGGGGCGTCGGCGCCGTCATGCATGAGCTCGAGCCCGCGCACGATGAGGCCGAAGGCCGGGTCATGGCTGGCATAACGGAAGTCCGAGCGGCCGGTGCGGGCGTAGAACTCGCGCGGCTGCTGCACATTCTCGATCGCCTGAGCGAGGTCGGTCACGCGCCGCGTGTTGGCGCGCAGCGTCGCGATCTCCGGCATCACGTGGATGAACCAGGAGCACTGGCTGATCAGCGAGTTAACCAGTTCGGCGCCGGTGACGTAGCCCTTCAGGTCGATGCGGTTCGACATGTAGGGCACCAGTCCCGGCGCATAGGCGATGATCCGCGCGGCGACGAAATTGTAGATCAGCTCGAATGACAGATAGCCGGCGCTGAGCCAGTTCTGCTTCGCCCAGGTGCGGTCGATGTCGACATAGAGGCGGCGGTGCATGGCGCGCTGCACCGCTTCGCCGCGCGCCGAGGCGACGTGGAACGAGCGGCGGAGCAGCGTGGTCAGTTCGCCGCGATAGCTGCCTTCGGCCTGCTGCATGCGCACGTTGAGGCGCTGCAGGATGCCGCCAAGCTTCACTGCCAGGAAGGTGTTGAGCGGGACGTAGACCGCCACTGCCAGCATGGCGAGCGTCAGGCTGCCGTAGTCGCCGAGGAACTCCAGACCATCGACCGACGCAGACGTCTCCATGAGCTTCTGGCCGACGAAGAACAGCGACATGAAGACGCCGACCACGCCCATGGCGAGGCCGAGTGCGCCGCCGGTCATGCCCTTGATGGATTCCTGCACGCGCTGCTCGATGTTGTCGGGCGCAGGGACGGGTTGGCCATTGGAGTCGGCGCCGCCGTTCTGGACATGGAAATGCGTGTGGTTGGCGTCGAGCAGCGCCGCGTTGAAGCGGCCGTTGAGCCAGGCGCGCCATTTGCGGTGCAGCGTGGTCGAGAACAGGTGGCGGATGCCGGTGAAGCCGGCGTCCTTGACGATAACCAGCAGCACCAGCGTCCCGGCCGTTGCGAGCAGCGCGCCGAGCGGGTTGGGCTCGGCCGAAATGTGGAAGAAGGCGATGGAATTGACCAGTTCGCCAGAGGCCTCGGCGAGCCAGACGCTTGCCTTGGCGTTCAGCGCGGTGAGCACGACGATGGCAGACGTCAGGCCCCAGGCTTCCTTCCAGCGTTCGGAGGTCCAGTAGGCGCGCAGCAGGCCCCAGAAACCACGCATCGACGAGACCGGCGTCAGCGGAGCGGCTGGCGTCACTGGCCCTTCGGCCTTCTCGTCTTTCCCGCGCGGACGCGGGAGCAGGGCGGTCAATGCCCGAATCACCCGTTTCCCACCCTTGCCCGTGTTTTTATTTTGAATCGTAACACGAGTTGATCCTTGTCAAAGTGCTTCCGGCCCGAATGGTTGATCAACTTTCGATTGGTGGCGTGACTGCAACATATTAGCTGTTGCTTCCACCTGACCTGCCGAGGAAAGGGGCAGTTTCGCGAACTTCCGGCCGGCTGCCCAATGCTTGCGCTGCCGGATTGCCGCCCAATCCTTGCGCTGGCAGGCGCAGTTGGCTAAGGAGGCCGCGCATTGTCGCGCCTCGGGTTCCCGGGGCGCTTTCGTTTGATCAGCCGGGCTCCAGCGTCCGGCCGGAGGGGCGTTCCGCAGGCATTCGCATGGCGCGCATCGTGATGAAATTCGGCGGCACGTCCGTCGCCGACCTTGCCCGTATCCACAACGTCGCGCGGCACGTCAAACGCGAGGTTGATGCCGGCCACGAGGTCGCCGTCGTCGTGTCCGCCATGTCGGGCAAGACCAACGAACTCGTCGGCTGGGTGCAGGGCATGCCAAAGGCCACCGGCTCGACCACGCCGTTCTACGACGCACGCGAGTACGACGCGGTCGTCGCTTCCGGCGAGCAGGTGACGTCCGGACTGCTGGCGATCGCGCTGCAGTCGATGGGCATCAACGCCCGCTCCTGGCAGGGCTGGCAGATCCCGATCAGGACCGACGGCGCGCATGGCGCGGCGCGCATCAAGGACATCGACGGTTCGTTCCTGATCAGCCGGTTCAAGGAAGGCCAGGTGGCGGTGATCGCCGGCTTCCAGGGCATCGCCCCGGACAACCGGCTCGCCACGCTCGGCCGTGGCGGCTCCGATACCAGCGCGGTGGCCATCGCCGCCGCGGTGAAGGCCGACCGCTGCGACATCTACACCGACGTCGATGGCGTCTACACGACCGACCCGCGCATCGAGCCGAGGGCGCGCCGCCTTGATCGCATTTCCTTCGAGGAAATGCTGGAGATGGCATCGCTCGGCTCGAAAGTGCTGCAGGTCCGCTCGGTCGAGCTCGCCATGGTGCACAAGGTCAGAACCTTCGTGCGGTCGTCCTTCGACGATCCCGACGCGCCCGGCATGGGCGATCTCCTGAACCCGCCCGGAACGCTCATTTGCGACGAGGATGAAATCGTGGAACAGCAAGTCGTCACAGGCATCGCCTACGCCAAGGACGAGGCGCAGATATCGCTCCGCCGCGTCGCCGACCGTCCCGGCGTCGCCGCCGGCATCTTCGGGCCGCTGGCCGAGTCGAACATCAATGTCGACATGATCGTCCAGAACATCTCCGAGGACGGCAAGTTCACCGACATGACCTTCACCGTGCCGACAGGCGACCTCGACAAGGCGCGCACGGTGCTCGACAAGGTGAAGCAGACGATCGGCTTCGACGTCATCCAGTCGGAGGCCGGCATGGCCAAGGTGTCGGTCATCGGCATCGGCATGCGCAGCCACGCAGGCGTGGCGGCGACGGCGTTCAAGTCGCTGTCGGAGAAGTCGATCAACATCCGGGCGATCACCACGTCGGAGATCAAGATCTCGATCCTGATCGACGCCGCCTACACCGAACTTGCCGTGCGGACTTTGCATTCCGTCTACGGGCTCGATAAGCAATAGCAGACGAACACCGACGGAGTCGCCGGCTGCCCGCCCGGGCGGCCGGCTTCGCCGTTCCAACAAGGCTCGAGACGATGCGTGACATGGCCGCCGGCCCGCGCGTGCTGCTCAGACGCCTCCGCGAGATGATGGCGGAGGCGCTGGAGCCGCAGGAGCGCCTCGACCGAATCGCGCGGGAGATCGCGGCCAACATGGTGGCCGAGGTCTGCTCGCTCTACGTGCTGCGCGCCGACGGGGTGCTCGAACTCTACGCCACGGTCGGCCTCAATCCCGGTTCTGTGCATCTGGCCCAGCTGAAACTGGGCCAGGGCCTGGTCGGCACCATCGCGGCGTCGGCGCGCGCGCTGAACCTGTCGGAAGCGCAGAAGCATCCGGCCTTTGCCTACCTGCCGGAAGTCGGCGAAGAGCAGTACAATTCCTTCTTGGGCGTGCCCGTGCTGCGCGCCGGCCGTACGCTCGGCGTGCTGGTGGTGCAGAACCGCACCAAGCGCATCTATCGCGAGGACGAAGTCGAGGCGCTCGAGACCACGGCCATGGTCATCGCCGAGATGATCGCAACCGGCGATCTGGCGCGATTGGCGCGGCCCGGCCTCGAACTCGACCTGCGCCGGCCCGCCTCGTTCACCGGCCTCTCCTTCAACGAGGGCGTCGGGCTCGGCCACGTCGTGCTGCACGAGCCGCGCATCGTCGTCACCGACCTGTTCAACGAGGACAGCGAGGCGGAGGTGCGACGCCTCGAGGTCGCGCTCGCCTCCATCCGCCTTTCCATCGACGACATGCTGTCGCGCCGCGAGGTCGCCTTCGAGGGCGAGCACCGCGCCGTGCTCGAAGCCTACCGCATGTTCGCCAACGACCGCGGCTGGGTACGCCGCCTCGAGGAGGCGGTGCGCAACGGCCTCACGGCCGAAGCGGCTGTCGAAAAAGTGCAGAGCGACATGCGCGCGCGCATGCTGCACGCCACCGACCCGTATCTGCGCGAACGCATGAGCGATTTCGACGATCTCGCCAACCGGCTGCTGCGCCAGCTGATGGGGCAGGGGCCGGGCGAGATTGCGCAGGCGCTGCCGAAGGACGCCATCATTGTCGCCCGCTCGATGGGCGCAGCCGAGCTGCTCGACTATCCGCGCGACAAGCTGCGCGGACTGGTGCTGGAGGAAGGCGCCATCACCAGCCACGTCGTGATCGTGGCGCGCGCCATGGGCATTCCCGTCGTCGGGCAGGTGAAGGGCGCCGTCTCCATGTCGGAGAACGGTGACGCGATCATCATCGACGGCGAGGACGGCAATCTGCACCTGCGGCCGCAGCCGGACGTCGAGGCAGCGTATGCCGAGAAGGTGCGCTTCCGTGCCCGCAGGCAGGAGCTCTACCGCGAACTGCGGACCAAGCCGTCGGTCACGCGCGACGGCGTCGCCATCGACCTGATGATGAATGCCGGCCTGTCGGTCGACCTGCCGCAGCTTGCCGATTCCGGCGCCGCCGGCATCGGCCTGTTCCGCACCGAGCTGCAGTTCATGGTCGCGGCAACCTTCCCGCGCGCCGAAGCGCAGGAACGTCTCTACCGCGACGTGCTCGACGCGGCGAAGGGCAGGCCCGTCACCTTCCGCACCATCGACATCGGCGGCGACAAGGTGCTGCCCTATTTCAAGAATGCCGCCACCGAGGAAAATCCGGCGCTCGGCTGGCGCGCCATCCGGTTGACGCTCGATCGCCCCGGCCTGCTGCGCACGCAGGTGCGCGCCATGCTCAAGGCTGCCGGCGGGCGCGAACTGCGGCTGATGCTGCCGATGGTCACGGAGCTTTCGGAGATTTTCCAGGCGCGCGAGATCATCGACAAGGAAGTGCGGCACCTGTCGCGCTTCGCGCACGACCTGCCCACCATGCTGAAGATCGGCGCCATGCTGGAGGTGCCGTCGCTGCTCTGGCAGCTCGACGAACTGATGAAGACCGTCGACTTCGTCTCGGTCGGCTCCAACGATCTGTTCCAGTTCGTGATGGCGACGGACCGCGGCAACTCGGCGCTCGCCAACCGCTTCGACCCGCTGTCGGTGCCGTTCCTGCGCGTGCTGAAGCAGATCGTCGATGCGGGCAGGGCGGCCGACACGCCGGTGACGCTGTGCGGCGAACTCGCCGGGCGCACCATCTCGGCGATGGCCCTGATCGGCCTCGGCTACCGCTCCATCTCCATGTCCGCCGCCTCGATCGGCCCGGTGAAGGCGATGCTGCGCGAACTGCCGCTGGCGGAGCTGGAGGTGTTCCTCGCCGACCTGCTGGCGCGGCCCGGCCTCGGCCGCGACATGCGCGCCGAACTCACCGGCTTCGCCGACAAGCACGGCGTGCCGCTCTAGGTGACGAACCTTCCAGCGGTCGTGCGGTCAGGGCAATCCTTTGCCGGTCGGCGCAGGCTTGTGATAGAATTTCGCCCGTGAACAGGATCGACGCCATTTCCAGACTGCGACAGTCGGCCGATGCCATGAGGGGCATGGGCGCGACGGCTCTTTATCTGTATGGCTCCACCGCCCGCGACGAAGCGAAGGCGGCCAGCGATCTGGATCTGTTCATAGACTGCGAACCGGGAACCCGGTTTTCGCTGCTCGATCTGGTCGCCCTGAAGCAGTTTCTGGAGGAGGAACTTGCGATGGAGGTCGACATCACCACCAGGAACAGTCTGAACCCGAGGCTGCGCGGCGACATCGAGCGATCCGCCATCCGTGTCTTTTGATGGCCACGCGGAAAGTGAAGCCGGTCCTGGCCGAAATCCGGGAAGCCGTTCAAGGCATCCAGACGCATTCGGCGGGCAAATCCCTGGCGGATTTCGAGCAGGACTGGTTGCTGCGTCTTGCTGTCCAGCGCGCCCTCGAAATCATCTCCGAGGCCTCACGGCACATTCCCGATGAGGTGCTGGAAACCGCTCCCGAAATACCATGGAAAAAGATATGAGGGATCGGCAACATCTTGCGGCACGAATATCACAAGATCGCTGATGAGGTGATCTGGGCCGTCGTCCAGGACAACATCGGCCTGCTTGGGAAGGCAATCGAACGGATCATGCGGGAGACGCCGGATTAGCCCGATTTCTCCGACCGATGCCTCATCGAGGCGGAAACGCGAACACCCAGCACCATTTCAAGCATAAAGCCTGAGCCCATGATCTCCCTCCCCCGCGACCGAATGGACCAGCTGGTCAAGCGTTTCGACATGCTCGAAGCGCAGATGGCGGCCGGCGTGGAGCCGGACGTCTATGTGAAGATGGCGTCGGAATATGCCGAACTGCAGGAGATCGCCGGCAAGATTACGGCGCTGCGCACCGCCGAGAAGGAGCAGGTCGACCTGCAGGCCATGCTCGACGACAAGTCGACCGACGCCGACATGCGGGCATTGGCCGAGATGGATCTGCCGGACGTCGAGGAGCGCATCGAGGCGCTGCAGAAGGACATCCAGATCCTGCTCCTGCCGAAGGACGCCGCCGACGAGCGCAGCGCCATCCTCGAAATCCGCGCCGGCACCGGCGGCGACGAGGCGGCGCTGTTCGCCGGCGACCTCTACCGCATGTACGAGCGTTATGCCGCGACGCAGGGCTGGAAGGTCGAGCTCGCCTCGGCCAGCGATGGCGAGGTCGGGGGGTTCAAGGAAATCATCGCCACCGTGTCGGGCAAGGGCGTGTTCGCAAAATTGAAGTTCGAGTCGGGGGTGCATCGCGTGCAGCGCGTGCCTGCGACCGAAGGCTCGGGGCGCATCCACACTTCGGCGGCCACCGTTGCCGTCATGCCGGAAGCCGAGGAGGTCGACATCGAGATCAAGCCCGATGACATCCGCGTCGACACGACCCGCGCGTCGAGCTCCGGCGGCCAGCATGCCAACACCACCGAGACGGCGGTGCGCATCCTGCACATTCCGACCGGCATCATCGTCGTGCAGGCGGAGAAGTCGCAACATCAGAACCGCGCCCGCGCCATGCAGATCCTGCGCGCACGGCTCTATGATCTGGAGCGCACGCGGCTGGCCGACGAGCGTTCGGAATCGCGGCGCCTGCAGGTCGGCTCCGGCGATCGTTCCGAACGCATCCGCACGTACAATTTCCCGCAGGGGCGGCTCACCGACCACCGCATCAACCTGACGCTCTACAAGCTCGACCGCATCATGGAAGGCGATCTGGACGACGTGATCGACCCGCTCATCGCCGACCACCAGTCGAAGCTGCTGGCGGCCGAGGGTGAGAACTGAGCCATACGCGATGCCGGCGTCTGACAGCCTGTTGTCATCTCTCTCCACATGACGACCCTTTCCGAACTCCTGCGCGAAGCCAGCGCTGCCCTGGAAGGCATCGACACGGCGACGCTCGACGCCCGTCTGCTCGTCGAGCACTTCACCGGCACCACCCGCGCCGACGCCGTATCGCGCCCCGAACAGGCCGTCGTCCCCGGTGCTGTCGCAGCGGTGCGTGCCGCGCTTGCGCGCCGTGCGGCAGGTGAGCCGACGCATCGCATCATCGGCTGGCGCGAGTTCTACGGCCTGCGGCTCGCACTCTCGCCCGACACGCTGGAGCCGCGTCCCGACACCGAAGCGCTGGTCGATCTGGTGCTGCCCGTGCTGCGTGAGGTCGAAGGCGAATGCCGCGTGCTCGATCTTGGCACCGGAACCGGCGCCATCGCGCTGGCGCTCCTGTCGCAACTCCCGCAGGCGATCGCCCTCGCCACCGACATCGCCTCCGGCGCGGTCGAACAGGCGCGGCGCAATGCCGAAACGCTCGGTCTGTCAGCGCGGTTTGCTGCACTGCGATCGGACTGGTTTTCGGCTGTCGACGGACGCTTTCATGGAATCGTCTCGAATCCGCCCTATATATCCGACAAGGATTTCGCCGCGCTGCCGCGCGAGGTCAGGGATTTCGATCCCCACCGCGCTTTGAAAGGCGGCGCCGACGGGCTGGACCCCTACCGTATCCTGGCTTCAGGCGCCGCAAGCCATCTGGAGCCGGCCGGGGTGGTCGCCGTCGAGATTGGATACGACCAGCTAGCGGACGTGGCAGGCATTTTCCGGCAATCCGGCTTTACGTTACGGAACGTCGGAAAGGATCTCGGCGGCCACGACAGGGCCCTGATGTTTGGCCGGTAACGCTGTCTTGACGCAGTGCGAAATAACGCTTGGAATTCAGGGCGAATGAGGCTAGGCTTTTGTCAGCCGGATAGAACGAAGCAGGCAGTGTTCTTGCTGATTCGGTTTCCTGAACACCAAGAAACTGCCTGACGTTAGCGACGTCCTCCCGCGTGTGCGGAAGAGGGCTACGGGTGGGAAAATCCGGCGGTGAAACCGGACCAAGGTGAATAGTGACGCCGACGCAATCGATGCGGGCGAGCACCGACAGGCAACACCGGAAGGCGGACGCATGATGCTGTCCGCCGACACGTCAACTTTCGAAATGTGAGATCGGGATGAGGCCACAACAGCAGAACCGCCGCATGCGGGGGCGCAACAACAATAACAACAGCAACAACAACAATGGCGGCAACCGCAAAGGCCCGAACCCGCTGACGCGCAACTACGAAAGCAACGGGCCTGACGTCAAAATCCGTGGCTCGGCCCAGCAGATCGCCGAGAAGTACGCCACGCTGGCCCGCGACGCGCAGAGCGCCGGCGACCGCGTCATGGCGGAGAACTATCTGCAGCACGCCGAACACTACAATCGCATCATCGCCGCCGCGCAGGCGCAGCTGGCCCTGAACCAGCCGCAGCAGTTCAGCCGCGACGACCTCGACGACGACATGGATGACGAGGGCGACGAGGTGGCTGCGCCGATCGAGGTGCAGACCGCGGCGCCGATGCAGACGCATGGGTCCGGGCCGCAGCCCGTGATCGAGGGCACGCCGGCCGAAGTGGCGCTGGCGCAGGGCCAGGCCGCCGAACAGAACGGCCGCCGCCACGGTGTCCAGAACGTCAATGGCGGCAATCACCCCGAGGGCGGCGAGGGTGGCGAGTTCCGCCGCCGCCGTCCGCGCCGTGGTCGCGGTCGCGGTGAGTTCGGCGCCAATGGCGAGGGAGCGAACGGCGAAGGCGAGGCGCATGCCAATGGCGATGATGCCGGCGCTTCCGAAGCCGTGGTGGAGACGGTTGCCGCTTCGCGGGTCCCCGAGGCTCCGGCCCCAGCGGCAAACGACGAGCCGGTCGCCGTACAGAACTGACACGCAGGGCTTTGCGAGGGACTTTCGAACGGCGGGGATTTCCCCGCCGTTTTTCGTTTGCGGGGGTGCTTGAGGGCTTTCGGGTCTATACCCATATCCTCGGCGAACGGAGGTCGCTCTTCCCGAGGGCCTCGTCACCTCGAGCCGATCCGGTGCCGCGAAGCGGGCCAGTGAAGGGAATGGAGACACGACATGAACCCTGAAAAATACACCGAGCGCGTGCGCGGCTTCATCCAGTCCGCGCAGACGATGGCGCTCTCGAAGAACCACCAGCAGTTCACCCCCGAGCACATGCTCAAGGTCCTCGTCGATGACGAGGAGGGGTTGGCCGCGTCGCTGATCGAGCGCGCCGGCGGCAAGATCCGCGATGTGCGCCTCGGCGTTGAGAATGCGATCGCGGCGCTGCCGCGCGTCGAGGGCGGCAACGGCCAGCTCTACATGGCGCAGCCGCTCGCCAAGGTCTTCACCTCCGCCGAGGAGCTGGCCAAGAAGGCCGGTGACTCGTTCGTGACGGTCGAACGCCTGCTCACCGCTCTGGCGGTCGAGAAGTCGGCCAAGTCCGCCGACATCCTGGCCAAGGGCGGCGTCACCGCGCAGGCCCTGAACAAGGCGATCGAGGATCTGCGCAAGGGCCGCACGGCCGACTCCGCTTCGGCCGAACAGGGCTACGACGCCCTGAAGAAGTATGCGCGCGACCTGACCAAGGATGCCCGCGAGGGCAAGCTCGATCCGGTCATCGGCCGCGATGATGAAATTCGCCGCACCATCCAGGTTCTGAGCCGGCGCACGAAGAACAACCCCGTGCTGATCGGCGAACCCGGCGTCGGCAAGACGGCTATCGCAGAGGGGCTGGCGTTGCGCATCGTCAATGGCGACGTGCCGGAAAGCCTCAAGGACAAGCAGTTGATGGCGCTCGACATGGGCGCCCTGATCGCGGGCGCGAAGTATCGCGGCGAGTTCGAGGAGCGGCTGAAGGCCGTGCTCTCGGAAGTCACCGCTGCGAGCGGCAACATCATCCTGTTCATCGACGAGATGCACACGCTGGTCGGTGCGGGCAAGGCGGACGGCGCGATGGATGCGTCCAACCTGCTCAAGCCTGCGCTGGCGCGTGGCGAACTGCACTGCGTCGGCGCCACCACGCTCGACGAATACCGCAAGCATGTGGAGAAGGATGCGGCGCTTGCCCGTCGCTTCCAGCCGGTGTTCATCGCCGAGCCGACGGTCGAGGATACGATCTCGATCCTGCGCGGCCTGAAGGAGAAGTACGAGCAGCACCACAAGGTGCGCATCGCCGACTCCTCGCTGGTCGCCGCCGCGACGCTGTCGAACCGCTACATCACCGACCGCTTCCTGCCCGACAAGGCGATCGACCTGGTCGACGAGGCCGCGTCGCGGCTGCGCATGCAGGTCGATTCCAAGCCAGAGGCGCTGGACGAGATCGACCGTCGGGCGATGCAGCTGAAGATCGAGCGCGAGGCGCTCAAGCTGGAGAAGGACGACGCTTCGCGCGACCGCCTGCTGCGGCTCGAGAAGGAGCTGGCGACGCTCGAGGAAGAGTCGGCTGCGCTGACTGCCAAGTGGCAGGCGGAGAAGCAGAAGCTCGGCCTCGCCGCCGAACTGAAGGGCCAGCTCGACGAGCTGCGCAACGAACTCGCCGTCGCACAGCGCAAGGGCGATTTCGGCCGCGCCGGCGAACTCGCCTACGGGCGCATACCGGAAGTCGAGAAGAGGCTCATCGAGGCGGAGGCGCAGGACGGCGTCGGCAGCATGGTCGAAGAGACCGTGACGCCGGACCATGTCGCCGGCATCGTTTCGCGCTGGACGGGCATCCCGGTCGACAAGATGCTCGAAGGAGAGCGCGACAAGCTGCTGCGCATGGAAGACGAGATCGGCAAGCGCGTCGTCGGCCAGGGCGAGGCGGTACAGGCCGTCTCGAAAGCCGTGCGCCGCGCCCGCGCCGGGCTGCAGGACCCGAACCGGCCAATCGGCTCGTTCATGTTCCTCGGCCCCACCGGCGTCGGCAAGACCGAGCTGACCAAGGCGCTCGCAGGCTTCCTCTTCGACGACGACAGCGCCATGGTGCGTATCGACATGAGCGAGTTCATGGAGAAACACTCCGTCGCGCGTCTCATCGGTGCGCCTCCCGGCTATGTCGGCTACGAGGAAGGCGGTGCGCTGACCGAGGCCGTGCGCCGCCGGCCCTATCAGGTGGTGCTGTTCGACGAGATCGAGAAAGCGCATCCGGATGTGTTCAACGTGCTGCTGCAGGTGCTCGACGACGGCCGCCTCACCGACGGGCAGGGCCGCACGGTCGACTTCCGCAACACACTGATCATCATGACGTCCAACCTTGGCGCCGAGTTCCTCGTGAACCTCGGCGAGAACGAGGACGTCGATGCCGTGCGCGACCAGGTGATGGCGGTTGTGCGCGCGTCCTTCCGGCCGGAGTTCCTGAACCGCGTCGACGAGGTGATCCTGTTCCACCGGCTGCGCCGCAAGGACATGGGCCGCATCGTCGAGATCCAGCTGGAGCGGCTGGAGAAGCTGCTCGCCGATCGCAAGATCAGCCTGCGGCTCGACCAGGACGCAATCGACTGGCTGGCGGCCAAGGGTTACGACCCGGCCTATGGCGCACGCCCGCTGAAGCGTGTCATGCAGAAGGAACTGCAGGACCCGCTGGCCGAGAAGATCCTGCTCGGCGACGTGCTCGACGGCTC
Source organism: Rhizobiaceae bacterium (assembly GCA_050178915.1). Taxonomy (GTDB): domain Bacteria; phylum Pseudomonadota; class Alphaproteobacteria; order Rhizobiales; family Rhizobiaceae; genus JBFXAF01. The sequence goes on from JBFXFO010000058.1 coordinate 19,379, forward strand.
CACCGTCGCGGTCACGTCCGGCTCGGACCGGCTGAATTTCCGGCCGCGCCTCGCCGAAGTCGCCAAGGACGAAGCGGCTTAATCAAGCCGCGATAGAACACCACGAAGCCCCGCCGACTGGCGGGGCTTTTCGCTTGTCGAGGCTGACTCACGGCCATATCCGATGTTGCGAATCTCGTCATGTGCTACCTCCTGCGCCCGACAGTGCCGAAGACGCCTGGCGGTTCCCGTTCGGGACCGACCGAGACAGACAGGAGCGTGACCGGAGATGAAGCTCGCCGCCTACAATCGCTTCTGCGGCTCGCTGCCGGCAACCGCGCATGTCGTGCAATGGGGCGGCTCGCATGTCTGGAAGGTCGGTGAGAAGGTCTTTGCCATCGCCGTCGTCGATGACGACAAGACCGTTGCGGTGACGTTCAAATGCTCGGAGATGAGCTTCTCGCTGCTCAAGGACCAGCCTGGCTGCCGTCCGGCGCCCTATCTCGCCTCGCGCGGCATGAGCTGGATCCAGCGCACCGGCGAAGAGAGCCTCGACGACGCGGGCTTGCGCGACTACCTGCGCGAGAGCCATCGCCTGGCGGCGGAAAAACTCACGCGCGCCGCGCGCAAGCGTCTCGGGCTCGCCTGACCATCGTCGCGCTGCGTCGGTGGGATGTCGGAACAGATGTGAAGCGGGTTTGCGAGCCGCTGCTGTTCGCCCATCTGGTCGATGGCCGTTTTCATGCGGTGACGAAGGGGCGGTACATAGCGGACGTCCCGGAGCAACGGCACGTGCCTGCACGATGGGAGAGGAAGCCTGAATGAGACATTTGCGATGCCTGGTGCTGGCGATCGGTGCGGCCATCTTGGCGGTGCCGTCACCGGGTCTGGCACAGCAGCCAGCCGCCTGGAGCGAGCCGGCGCCGCCCTTCCGCGTCACCGACGGCGTCTTCTATGTCGGCACCACGGGGTTGGCTTCCTACCTCATCGTCTCGGGGCGTGAGGCGATCCTTCTCGACGCGACGCTGAACGACAACGTTCCCGCCATCGAGGCGAACATCCGGGCGCTCGGCTTCGAGCTGACGGATGTGAAGTTCATCATCAACAGCCATGCGCATTTCGATCACGCCGCCGGCACCGCCGCGCTGAAGAAATCGACGGGCGCCAAAGTCGCGATCATGTCCGGCGACGTCAGCGCGATGGAGAAGGGCCGGCATGAGGGCGACAATGTACATGGCGTCGGCCGCATGCCGACGGTCAAGGTCGACCAGGTCCTCGCCGACGGCGACAGCGTTTCGGTCGGCGATGTGCGGCTCACTGCCGTTCTGACCGCCGGCCACAGCAAAGGCTGCACGACCTGGTGGGGCGATCTTCCTGACGCGGGAACAACGCGGCGGGTGGTGTTTCCATGCAGCCTGACAGTGGCGGGAAACGTGCTCGTGGGAAACAAGGCCTACCCCGGCATCGTCGAGGATTATCGGCGCAGCTTCGATCGGCTTGACGGCATGCAGGCCGACATCGTGCTCACCGCGCATCCCGAGTTTTCGGACATCTTCGGGCGCCGGGACCGGGGCGACGCCGGCGATGCGGAGGCGTTCGTGGATACCGGTGCGCTGAAGCGGCTTGTCGACAAGGCGCGGCAGGCTTTCGACAAGGACCTGGCCAAGGCGCGAGCCAAGTGAACTGCGCCTTTCTTTTTCGCATCGGCAATGCGGCCATTTTCATGCCCCGTTCATGTTGGACCTGTGACGGTGGTGGCGATGCGGGGTGGTACTGAACTGGGCTGGTGACGTCACTTGCGACGGCCGGCCGAAGGGGAGTTTCGGGTGAACAACCTCGGCAAGATCCTGCTGCTGTCGGTGGCCACCTCGGTGATGAGCGCTGCTGGCGCGCTCGCCGGGATCCCGCAGCGCGACATCGAGAATTCCCGCCCGGCCGATGCGGCCGAGCCGCTTCAGCTGGCGCAGGCCGGCGACCTGTT
>JBFXFO010000059.1:0-20949 GCA_050178915.1 Rhizobiaceae bacterium
CGGCAAGCAGCTTGGCCGCACGCTCGGCTTCCCGACGGCCAACATGGTGCTGCCGCCTGATTCCGCACTGGCGCACGGCATCTACGCGGTGCGGCTGCGCCGCCCCGACGGCATGCTGCTCGATGGCGTCGCGAGCTTCGGACGCCGCCCGACCGTCGATACCGACGGCGCACCGCTGCTGGAGACGTTCGTCTTCGACTTTGCCGGCAATCTGTATGGCGAGGTGGCGGCGGTCTCGCTGTTCGGCTTCCTGCGCGGCGAAGCGAAGTTCGACACGCTGGAGGCGCTGGTCGTGCAGATGAAGCGCGACGAGGCGGAGGCCGCGGCGCTGCTCTCCGGCGTGCGTCCGCTTTCCGGGCTGGACGCGGCGGTGAGCTTCAACGCTGCTTAAGCCAACTTTTACGCTCCCGCGCTAGACAACGCTAACCATATCCGCAAAGTGCGTTTGAGCAGCGGGAGAGGGCATGGTGCTTCGCTGGAAATACCTCGCGGCCGCGGGCGCGCTCGCCACCGTGATCCCGCAGGCGAACGCCGGCGAAGGCTGGCTTTCCGGCGACTGGTATTTGAGCGTGGGCGCTGCCGGCTTCACGGCTCCCGCCTTCGAGGGCTCCCGCCGCGCCATGCTGTCGGCGCAGCCGCTGATCTCGCTCGGACGGCGCGGCAACGAAACGCCCTTCACCTCGCGCAACGACAATGTCTCGCTGCCGCTCTTCGACAACGGGACGGTGCGCGCCGGCGCCACCGGCAAGCTGGTCTTCGGGCGCGATTCGGGCCGCTACGCCGAACTGAACGGGCTCAGCTCGGTGAAGTTCGGCGTCGAGGTTGGCGGTTTCGCCGAAGTCTACCCGACCGACTGGATGCGCTTCCGCGCCGAAGTGCGGCGCGGCGTGCGTTCGCATGAGGGTCTGGTGGGCGATGTGCAGGTGGACGCCTTCGCCGATGTCACGCCGCGCGTGCGCGTCTCGGGCGGTCCGCGCCTCTCCGTCGCCGACGCGCGCTACTTCGACGCCTATTATGGCGTGAACGCCGCCGAGTCGGCGGCGTCCGGGCTGGCGGCCTACACGCCTGGCGGCGGCCTGCGCTCCTATGGCGTCGGCGGCGCGATCGACTGGCGCGTCACCGACAATCTGACACTCAGCGCCTTTGGCGAGTATTCGCGCCTGACCGGACCTGCGGCAGCGTCGAGCCTGGTGAAGCAGCGCGGCTCCGCCGACCAGACGATGTTCGGCCTGTCGAGCACCTACCGGTTCGATTTCAAGCTCTAGCCTTGGGCAGACCGCGCCGCGCGATGGCGGCGTCGATGGCGTGCTTCACCTCGTCCTTGAACGAGGCGGTCTCGGCGAGCACGGAATCGGCCTTGAGGAAGTCGAGCACGCGGAAGCCGCCGACCGGCGGACGCAGGAAGATGTCCGGCCGCCGCCGCGCCAGCTTCATCTCCACGATCGACTGCATCATCAGCTGGCTGGCGCCAAACATCAGGTCGACGGCATTGGGCCGCAAGCGGCGGCGGACGCCGCCCGGCGCGCCGACCACGTCGATGGCAATGGTGATGTCGGCCTGGCTCTCGACGAGATCGAACGGCACCGGATTGTAGATGCCGCCATCGATGAGCAGCATGTCGTCGCGCCGCACCGGGCGGAAGAGCGCCGGGATGGCAGCCGAGGCTGCGAGCGCGGAATTCAGCGGGCCGGATTCGAACACCGCCAGCTTGTGGCCGAAGAAGTCGGTCGCGGTCACTTTCAGCGGGATCTTCAGTTCCTCGAACGTGGCGGGCAGCGCAGGCGGCATGAAAGCCGTCAGCACGCGCTCGATGTTGAACTGCCCGAGCCGGAAACCGCCCGCGAACATTTCGCCGAAGCTCGTCGGCCGCGCTTTCCAGACGCGGCCCGCCACCGACAGGCGGCGCGCGAAGACGGCGCGGGCGTAGTCGCGGATGTCACTGCCGCTCATGCCGGCAGCCCTGCCGGCGCCCATCAGCGCGCCGATCGAGGAGCCGGCGATGACGGTCGGGCGAATGCCCAGTTCGTCGAGCGCCTCGATCACATGTACATGCGCCAGCCCGCGCGCTCCGCCTCCGCCCAGTGCCAGTGCGAATGTCGGTTCCGGCATCGCTACTTGCTGGCGGCTGGACCAAGGATGAGCACCGCCGGCTCAGTGGTGAGGAGGCGCTGCGCGGCAGCCTTGGCCTGCTCGACCGTGACCGCGTTGATCAGCCCAGCGCGACGGTCGATGTAGTCCATGCCGAGCTCTTCCATCTGCAGGTCGACCAGAGTGTTGGCGATCGAGCCGGACGAGTCGAGATTGTTGATGGCGTAGGCGCCGACGATGTACTTCTTCGCCTCCACCAGCTCTGCCTCGGTCGGGCCTTCGTCGGCCATCTTCTTCGCCTCGTCGCGGATGATCTTCAGCGTCTCGGCTGCGCGGTCGGCGCGCGTCGCGGTGGAGATGATGAGCGACGACGAGTAGCGGTTGTTGACCAGCGACGAGCCGACCGAATAGGCGAGCCCGCGCTTCTCGCGCACCTCGGAGAAGAGCCGCGACGAGAAGGTGCCGCCGCCGAAGATATGGTTCATGAGGAAGGCGGCGAAGAACTCCGGATCGTCGCGCTTCAGGCCGGGATAGGCGAGCTGGATGGAACTCTGCGGCAGGTCGTAGTCGATGCGGATTTCCTGCGCCAGCTTCGCCTCGACGTCCGCGACCGGCACGAGATTGGCCTTTTCGGGCAATCCGCCGAACACCTGGTCGAGCACGCGTGCGAGCGTCTCGGCATCGATGGCGCCGACCACGCCCACGGTCAGGTTGTCGCGTGCGAAATTGCGCCGGTGAAACGTGTGCAGGTCTTCGGCCGTGATGCCGGCAAGCGTCGCCTGCGTGCCCTGGTCGCGCCGCGCGTAGGGGTGTTTGCCGTAGAGGGCTTCCGACCACGCGATGCCGGCGATCGTTTCGGGATTCTTTTCGCCGGCAATGATGCCGGAAACGATCTGTCCGCGAATGCGGTCGATCGGCGCCTGGTCGAAGCGCGGCGACTTGAGCGCCAGTGCCAGCAGGGCGAACGCATCGTCCTTCGCCGACGACAGCGTACGCACCGAACCATAGATGGCGTCGCTGCCCTCCGAGAAGCGCATGTCCATGCCGATCTCGTCGAGCTTCTCCTGGAAGGCGTCACTGTCGATGTCGCCGGCGCCTTCGTCGAGCAGACCGGTGATCAGATTGGCGAGGCCTTCCTTGCCGTCCGGGTCCTGCGTGCTGCCGCCGCGGAACGCCATGCGCATGGAGATCATCGGGATCGTATAGTCCTCGACCAGCCAGGCGGTGATGCCGCCCTTCGACCTGACCTCCTGGATCTTCATCGCGGCCTGCGCCGGCGCGAAGGCGACAAGCGCCACGAAGAGGGTGAGGAGCGCGGCGGCGCGGTGCATGAAATTGCTGCTGGCCATCGTCGTCGCCCCTCAGTTCGCAGCCGTCTCGGGCGGCAGCAGGTAGCCGGTCACCGAGCGTCGCTTGTCCAGATACTTGCGGGCAACATCCTGCACCTGCCTGGCGGTGGTCAGCTGGATGCGGTCGGTCCACGACTGCACGTCGGCGACGGTGCCGCCGGTTGCCAGCGCCGAGCCATAGAGATTGGCCATGCCGCCGGCATTGTCGCGGGCGAAGATCATGCTGCGCAGGTAGCGCTTCTTGGCCTGTTCGAGTTCCTTGTCGGGGATGCCGTCCTTGATCAGCCGGGCGATCTCGGCGTCGATGGCCTTCTCGACTTCGTCGAGGCTGGCCTCGCCGCGTGGCGACCCGTAGATGCTGAAGCTGGTGTCGTCGAGCGCGGTGCCGGAGTAGCCGGCGCCGGCGGACGAGGCGAGCGGCGACTTCACCACCAGCGCCTGGTAGATGCGGCTGCGGAAACCGCCGCCGAGGATCTCGCCGAGCAGGTCGAGCGCTTCCGCCTCGCCGTCCCTGGCGGTGTGGTAGGACGGCACAACCCAGGAGCGCTGGAAGCTCGGGACGCTGATGCGCGGATCGCGCAGCGTCACCGTGCGTGCGGTGTTCTGCTCCGGCTCGCGCGGCCGCGTGCGCGGCGGCAGTTCCGGACCACGCTCGAGCTTGCCATAGGTTTCTTCCGCCAGCTTGCGCACCTGCGCTTCCTCGACATCGCCGGCAACGACGAGGATGGCGTTGTTCGGACGGTAGTAGCGCTCGTAGAAGTCCGTGGCGTCGGTGCGGTTCAGCTGCTCCATCTCGTGCATCCAGCCGATGACGGGGATGCGGTACGGATGGTTCTGGTAGAGCGTCGCCGAGATTTCCTCGCCGAGCAGCGACTGCGGGTTGTTCTCGATGCGCGAGCGGCGCTCTTCCAGCACCACATCGCGCTCCGGCCCGATCACCTCGTCGGTGAGCGTGAGGTTGCGCATGCGGTCGGACTCGAACTCCATCATCGTCTTCAGCGCTTCCGGCGCCACCGTCTGGAAGTAGGCGGTGTAGTCGTAGGAGGTGAAGGCGTTCTCGTTGCCGCCGATCTCGGCAACGCGGCGCCCGAACTCGCCGGCCGGATGGTTGCTCGTGCCCTTGAACATCAGGTGCTCGAAGAAATGCGCGATGCCCGATTTGCCGGGCGGCTCGTCGGCGCTGCCGACCTTGTACCAGACCATGTGGGTGACGATCGGCGCGCGGTGGTCGGGGATGACCACGACCTGCATCCCGTTGGCGAGCGAGAAGCTGGTGATCTCCGGCGCCTTGTCAGGCGCTTCCTGCGCGTGGGCCGCAGCACCGAGGAACGAGAAGGCGATTGTCGCCGCTGCTGCGGCGCAACGGGCCCGGCTGATCAGCGCATCAAGCATGGAGACCTTTCCGGTGGGACTGCGCGCCCATATAGGGCGGTGCGGGATTTGGCGATAGTCACGAACAGTTCACCGCGAAGCGTGGCGACAGTCAGGCGGCCTCGATCAGCCGGATGACGGTATCGCCATAGTCGCGCGCCTCGATGACCGAGAAGCCTGCGCCGGGCTCGAACGGAGCGGCGGCAGTTTCCTCCACGACACAGAGCGCGTTGGGTTGCAGCCAGCCGCCCTCGCGCACCGATTGCAGTGCCTTTTCACCCAGACCCTTGCCATAGGGCGGGTCAGCGAAGACGAGGCCGAAGGGCTGCAGCGTGCCGATTTCCCCGATGCGGGTGGCATCGCGACGGAACACCTTGGTGCGTCCGGTAAGGCCGAGCGCTTCGATGTTGGTGCGGATCAGCCCGCGCCCTTCCGCCGACTCCTCGATGAAGACACAGGCCGAGGCGCCGCGCGACAGCGCCTCGATGCCGAGCGCACCGGTGCCGGCGAAGAGGTCGAGCACGCGCGCGCCCTCCAGCCGGTCGGCGAAACGATGCGCCAGCACGTTGAACAGCGCCTCTCGCGTGCGGTCCGTGGTGGGACGGATGCCATCGCCGCGCGGCGTTGCGAGCGGACGCCCGCGAAACTCGCCGCCGACAATGCGCATCTAGCGACGGCCTCGCGGACCGCCCGGGCGGGGGGGGGCGCGGACCACGGTCGCTGCGGTCCGGCCGGTCGCTGCGGTCGGGCCGGTCGCCGCGAGGCGGCCGGTCGGTGCGGGGACGCTTGGCGAGGGCCTCGTCCTCCGCCTTTCCTTTCGGCCGCGCGCCCGGCGCCATCCAGACATTGGCGCGGCGCGGCGCGTGCGGCTCCGCCGGCTTGTCGTCGTCGCGCTTGCGGCGCGGGTCGGACTTGCCGCCATAGGGCTTGCTGCCCGATGGCTTGCCATCCGAAGGCCTTCCGCCGAAGCCGCCGGCACCCTTGCCGCCAAAGCCGCCGCGTTCCGGCCGCGAGGTGCCGAGACGCGACAGTGCGCTCTCGCGCCGATCCTCGCGCTCGCGCTTGCGGTTCTTGATCAGGCCGCCTTCGCCGATGGGCGCCGGGCCGCGCTCACGGCGGGGACGCTCTTCGACCTCCTCGGGGCGCTCGCGCCGGACCGGGCTGTTGGAGAACGGCGTGGCGATCGGGGCGTCGAAATTGGCACCCGACTCTTCGATCAGCCGTTCGCCGAGCTGGTCGCGCAGCAGGCGGCCCTTGAGCTCCTGCACCGCGCCCTCGGCCAGTTCGCCGAGCTGGAACGGCCCGAACGAGACGCGGATGAGCCGTGTGACTTCAAGGCCGAGCGCGCCGAGGATGTTCTTCACCTCGCGGTTCTTGCCTTCACGCAGGCCGATGGTGAGCCAGGCATTCGTGCCTTGCTCGCGGTCGAGCGATGCCTCGATGGAGCCATAGAAGACGCCATCGACGGCGATGCCGTCCTTCAGGCCCGCGAGCGATTTCTCGTCGACCGCGCCATGCACGCGCACGCGGTACCGGCGCAGCCAGCCGGTGGCCGGCAGTTCCAGCACGCGCGACAGCCCGCCATCATTGGTCAGCAGCAGCAGGCCCTCGGTGTTGATATCGAGGCGGCCGACGGTGACGACGCGCGGCATGTCCCTAGGCAGGATGTCGAAGACGGTGCGGCGGCCTTCAGGGTCGCGATTCGTCGTGACCACGCCCGCCGGCTTGTGGAACAGGAAGAGGCGGGTGCGTTCGAGCGCCGGGATCTCCGTGCCGTCGACCAGGATGCGGTCGTCCGGCTTCACGTTGAAGGCCGGCGAATCCAGCACCTTGCCGTTGACCGTCACGCGGCCGGATTCGATCAGCGCCTCGGCGTCGCGGCGCGAGGCGATGCCGGCACGCGCCAGCCGCTTCGCGATGCGTTCCTCGGAACTCGCCGCAGCTTCTTCGCGGTGGCGCGGCGCATCCGAGCGAGGCCGGTCGAAGCGTGGCTTGCGGTCGCCGAACTCCCTGCGGGGCGGACGATCGCCGAACTCCTTGCGGGGCGGACGGTCGCCGAACTCCTTGCGGGGAGGGCGATCACCAAACTCCTTGCGGGCGGGACGGTCGCCAAAATCCCTGCGAGGGGGACGCTCACCCGAAGCGTCGCGCTCGGCGCGGCCGGGACGTGCGGCGCGGAACGGCCGCTCGCCATCCTCGCGCGGCGGACGGTCTCCGCGCGGCGGCCGATCATCGGGGCCGCGAGGCTTCTTGAATTTTGCGAAGTCGCGCGCGTCGGAACGGCGGCTGTCGCTCGCGCCGGGCGTACCCGCGGCACGCGGGCCGGGGCCGCGCGCCGGGCGCTCGCCCTTGGGCGCGAAACCGCCCTTGCCAGCTCCGCCATTGCTGAAGCCGCCGGGCTTGCCGGGTCTGCCCCCGCCTGGACCGCCCCTGCCGGGTCCGCCCCTGCCGGGCGGTCCCTTGCGTCCCCTGCCGTTATCGTCGTTCATGTGGCGATGCCTTTCATGCGCGGCTAGATAACAGCTAGACCCACGCCGAGCGAGAGGGAGATAGCGTGCCGCGCCCGGATTTCATGGCGATAGCGTTCGAGGAAGCGGAAGCGGCTGCCGCGCGGGGCGAGGTGCCGATCGGCGCCGTCGTCGCCAGCGGCGATGCCGTTCTTGCACGAGCCGGCAACCGCACCCGCGCCGACAACGATCCGACCGCGCATGCCGAGATGCTGGCGATCCGGGCGGCCGCGGCGGCCTACGGTTCCGAACGCCTGCCGGAAGCCGACCTCTACGTCACGCTCGAACCCTGCGCCATGTGCGCCGGCGCGATCTCGTTCGCACGCATCCGCCGGCTCTATTTCGCGGCAACGGATGAGAAGGGCGGGGCGGTGACCAGCGGAACGCGCTTTTTCGCTGCTCCGACGTGCCATCACGCGCCGGACGTCTATTCCGGCGTCGGCGAAGGTCGCGCTTCGGAGATGCTGAAGGCGTTTTTCCGTGCCCGCCGCGAGAGCGGCGGCTGAAACGCTAGAAGGGCAGCCAGTCGAGCAGGCCGGTCCGCCCCTGGCGCTTGATACGGCGTTCCTTCTTCCACTCGTCCTCGCCCGGATCGCCGACCGGAGCGGTGGCGGCGGCCTCGCGGTAAACGAGCGGCGGCTCGCTCAGGTACTTGCGCGTCTGCGGACTGCCCTGCTGCTCCTCGGCAAGGCGGCGCTTGAATGCTTCGCGCTGCTGTTTGGGCGACAGCGCCTGTGGCTTGAAGCCGGGCGCCGCGGATCCCCTCACGCTGCCGCCGGCGATCGGGTCGCGCGGTGCGCCCTCACCGGCGACGCTGTCGGCCACGATGGGCGAATCGTAGAACGGATTGTTCTGGTTGGCGGTAGCCTCGTCGCGCAGGCGCTTGCGCCGCTGTTCCGGCGATTCCGGCCAGGCACTGCCACTGGCGCTGGCAATGGCGCTGTCCTGCGGCGTGGGAAGCGCGTTTGCGCCCTTCGCCGGACGCACCAGCTCGCCGCGCGGCTTGTAGTCGATCCGCTCGCCGCCGTTCTTGGGCGCCATCGAGAGCATGCCGGTGACGTCGTCGAACAGCTGCTCGTTGGCAGTCTTGCCGGTGCCGTAGGTCGGCGATGACATGCAGCCGGCGAGCAAGGCGCTCGACACGACCAGCGGCGCAACGATGAACAGGCGCGCCCGGATCTTCTCAGCCATCAGATTTCGTCCCACCAATCTATCAAGTGGCCCGGACATGATCCCAGCCATGCCGACCGCTTTCGGCCGGAAATCCGGCGACAAAGTGGCGCCGGATTCATGAAGCTTCTCTTATCCCAACGGCACCGGCACCGCAAATCGCTGCCGGAACCAATGCTTTACAGGCGGCCGAGCGCCTTCAGTTCTTGCAGGGCGGCCGCATCGCGCGCCGACACGTCCGGCCAGGCCGGATCCGAGCCGACATCGTCGGTGTAGCGCCACGAGCGGGCGCATTTCGTGCCGCTCGCCAGCGCCGGGACCACCGCGACGCCCTTCGCATCGTCGAGCGTGAAGGCGTCCGACGGCGCCTCGCCGGCTTCGACGACCAGCCCGCTGGTGATCGAGATCTCGGCCATGTCGATGCCGGTCAGCGCGGCGCGCAGTTCGGCATCCGTGACGTGCACGATGGGCGCCGCTTCGAGCGACGAGCCGATCTTCTTGCCGGCACGCTCAAGCTCCAGCGCGCCGGTGACGACGCGGCGCACGGCCTTCACCTTGCGCCACTTTTCGGCCAGCGCGTCGTCGCGCCATTCGGCGGGCAGCTTGCGGAACTGCTCCAGATGCACGGAATCGACCTGCGGATAGCGCTCGCGCCATGCCTCTTCCGTCGTGAAGGGCAGCATCGGCGCCAGCCAGGTGACGAGGTTGTCGAACAGGTGGCGGACCGTGACGATCGCCGCCTTGCGGCGCAGCGACGAAGGCGCGTCGCAGTAGAGCGCGTCCTTGCGGATATCGAAGTAGAACGCCGACAGCTCGACAACGGCGAAGTCGGTGATCGACTTGGCGATGCGCTTGAAGTCGAAGCTGTCGTAGCTCTTGCGCACCAGCTCATCCAGTTCGGACAGGCGGTGCAGCATCAGCCGCTCCAGTTCCGGCATGTCGGAGAGCGCGACATCCTCGCCGTCGTCGTGCGCCAGCGTCCCGAGCATCCAGCGGATGGTGTTGCGCAGCTTGCGGTAGGCGTCGACGTTGGTCTGGATGATCGACTTGCCCAGCCGCTGGTCTTCCCAGTAGTCGGTGGTCATGACCCAGAGGCGCAGGATGTCGGCGCCCGAAGTCTTCATGACGTCCTGCGGGAACACCTGGTTGTTCAGCGACTTCGACATCTTGCGGCCGTCCTCGGCCATGGTGAAGCCGTGGGTGACCACCGTGTCGTAAGGCGCGCGACCGCGCGTGCCGCAGCTTTCCAGCAGCGAGGAGTGGAACCAGCCGCGATGCTGGTCGGAGCCTTCGAGGTAGACGTCGGCCGGCCATTTCAGGTCGGGACGGTCCTCCAGCGTGAAGGTGTGGGTCGAGCCGGAATCGAACCACACGTCGAGGATGTCCCTGACCATGGTCCAGTTCTCGTTGGCGCGGGAGCCGAGGAAGCGCTCGCGCGCACCCGCCGCGAACCAGGCGTCGGCGCCCTCGGCCTCGAAGGCGTCGAGGATGCGCTTGTTGACCGCCTCGTCCTTCAGGACATTGCCGTCCTCGTCGGCGAAGACGCAGATCGGCACGCCCCACGCGCGCTGGCGCGACAGCACCCAGTCCGGCCGGTCCTCGATCATGGCGCGCAGGCGCGTCTGCCCGGCCGCCGGCACGAAGCGGGTCGCGTCGATGGCGGCAAGGGCGCGGTTGCGAAGCGTGTCGCCCTGCGCCGCACGCACGGCGGCGCGATGCGCCTCGCCTTCCGCCGGACCGATGGCCGTGAGCCCGTATCCGCCCAGTTCCTTGTCCATGTGGACGAACCACTGCGGCGTGTTGCGGAAGATGATCGGCTTCTTCGACCGCCAGGAATGCGGGTACTGGTGCTTCAGCCGCCCCCGCGCGAACAGCGCGTTCACGGCGATCAGCGCCTCGATGACCGCCTTGTTGGCGTCGCCCTTCTTGCCGGCGTCGTCGATGACGCGCGCCGGACCGCCCTCGCGATCCGGCCCGAAGCCCGGCGCGTCCTTGGTGAAATAGCCCGCGTCGTCGACGGTGAAGGGGATGGCCGTATCGATGCCGCGCGCGCGCAGCTGTGGCGCCGCATCCATCCACGCGTCAAAGTCCTCGCGGCCGTGGCCCGGCGCGGTGTGCACGAAGCCGGTGCCGGCATCCTCGGTGACATGGCCGCCGGCCAGCATCGGCACGAGGAACTCGTATCCGCCGTCCAGCCCCTTCAGCGGGTGCGCCAGCGTCAGGCAGTCGAGCATCGCGCCTTCGACCTCCGCGACGCGCTTCAGCGTCAGCTTGGCCTTGTCGGCGCAGTCCTGCGCCAGCCGGCTGGCGATGACCAGCTTCTCGCCGGGCTGCGGGCCGAAATCGTTCTCCGCCGACGTCACCTCGTAGAGGTTGTAGAGCACGTTGGCTCGCGCGAACGCGACCGCGCGGTTGCCGGGGATCGTCCACGGCGTCGTCGTCCAGATCAGCACGCTCGCTGCCAGCAACTCCGGCACCAGCGCCAGCTGGTCCTGGGTGAACTGCCGGTCGACATCCTCGTGCGACCCGACGTCGGTCGGAAAGCGTGTGCCCAGTTCGCGAACCTTGCGCTCGCGATGCTTCCCGAACTTGGCCTCGTCAAAGGCAACAACCGGGAATTTCACCCAGATCGTATCGCTCTCGTAGTCGTGGTACTCGATCTCGGCCTCGGCCAGCGCCGTGCGCTCGACCACGCTCCACATCACCGGCTTGGAGCCGCGATAGAGCTGGTCCGACATGGCGAATTTCAGCAACTCGCCGGCGATGCGCGACTCGGCGTGGAAATTCATCGTGGTGTAGGGGTTGTCGAAGTCGCCGATCACGCCCAGCCGCTGGAACTCGGCGCCCTGCACCTTGATCCAGTGCTCGGCATAGGCGCGGCACTCGCGGCGGAATTCCACCATCGCGGCCGGGTTTGACAGGTCCGGTTTCGGCTTGCCCTTCGATCGGTAGTTCTCCTCCTCGATCTTCCACTCGATCGGCAGGCCGTGGCAGTCCCAGCCGGGCACGTAGTTGGAATCGTAGCCGCGCATCTGGAACGAACGGGTGATGACGTCCTTGAGGATCTTGTTCAGCGCGTGGCCGATGTGGATGTTGCCGTTGGCGTAGGGCGGGCCGTCATGCAGCACGTAGAGCGGGCGGCCCCTGGCGTCCTCGCGCAGGCGCCTGTAGAGCCCCATCTCCTGCCAGCGGGCGACGATCTGCGGCTCCTTCTCGGGCAGGCCGGCGCGCATCGGGAACTCCGTCTGCGGCAGGTAGAGCGTCTTGGAGTAGTCGAGCTTCTGGTCGGTCATCGGTCTTCGGTCGTTGTCTGGCGGCGGCGCGGGAGGCGCAGGCTCGCGCAATAAGTCAGTCGTGGCTGGTATGGAAGGGCGCGAAAGCGCGAAAGCCCGGGGCTTCCGGCAGCCTTTCAGGCCGCCCGGAAGGCCGGGCTCGTAATTCGTATCGCGATGATCGCTCGCGCGAAAAGGGTCATGGCAGCCTGTCTAGCCGAGCAGCCGCCATGAATAAAGCGGAGAATCCGGGATTCCCGGCGGGAATTGCGATCGCGCCTACTCGGGGCTCATCTCATCGACGCAGATGGTGATGCCCCGGTGGCAGTTGCATCCGACATTGGTGTCGCAGCCCTTCATGACGACCAGGTCGCACAGCAGATTCTCGCATTCGTTGCTGCTCAGCTCCATTTCCTCGGTGAGGATAGGCTTGACCGCGGGCGGCGGCTTCGGCTTGGCGAGCTCCTCGGCAGCCGTTCCGACCGGCTCGCTCATCTTCTTTTCCCCGGCGCCCGCAACGCTGACCATCAGCACGACGGCAAGCATGATCATCCAGCGCATCGACATCTCCCTGTTGCGAGATGTCAGAGTATGTTCGTGGAAATGCCCGCCTCATCTGCCATGCGGGGGATGAATTCACGGCAGGGTTGCAGCCTTGCCTGTCGAGAAGGGCGACTGCGCAGCCGGCGGTAGCGCCGGCACCGGCTCTTCCGGTGGCGGTTCGACCGCCAGCCGGCGCACGACGCGGAAACAGACGATCATCGAGGCGACGCCGAACACAACGGCGCCAAGGCCGCGCCCGGCAAGCACGCCTTCGGCGCCGAAATAATGCGCCCCGACCCATGCGAACGGGATGATGCCGAGCGTCGACCGCGCCCAGTTGAAGGCCGTCGAGTAGGTCGGGAAGCCGAGATTGTTGAACGCCGCGCTGGCCACGAAGATGGCGCCGTCGAACAGGAAACAGCTGGCGACGAAATAGCAGAAGAACAGCACCAGGTCGCGCGACAGGCCGGTGGCGCCGAACAGGTCGGCCACCGGCCCGGCAAACAGCGCCAGCAGCGCCCACATGGCGAGGACGTACACGACTGTGACGAGGAGGCTGTCGCGCATGGTCTGCAGCAGGCGGTCGTAACGGCGGGCGCCGAAATTCTGCCCGAGGATCGGCCCGACGGCGCCGGACAGCGCAAAGATCACGCCGAAGGCGACCGGGATGATGCGCCCGATGATGGCCCAGCCGGCGACCGCGTCATCCCCGAAGGCGGCGATCTCGGCGGTCACGAAGGCATTGCCCAGCGGCGTGGCGACCTGCGTGAGAAGGGCGGGGACGCCGATGCCGAAGAACGGCCCGACGGCGCTCCTGAGCCGGACGAGATTGGGAAGCCGCACCAGCCGGTGGACCACGTGAGCGCCATGCAGGCCGATGCCGAGCATGACGATGCGCGACAGCACGGTGGCGATGGCGGCGCCGTCGAGGCCGAGATCGAGGCCGAAGATGAAGATCGGGTCGAGGATGGCGGCGGCGACACCGGCGCCGAGCGTGACATACGTGGAGCGTCGCGCGTCGCCGACGCCGCGCAGGATGCCGGTGGTGCACATGCCGAGCGCCACGATGGGCGTCGACGGCAGCACGATCTGCAGGAAGCGGGTGGAGAGCGCCAGCGTCTCACCCTTCGCCCCGAGCAGGACAAGCAGTTCCTCGATGAACGGCCATGCCGCGATGGTGACGATGCCGGACGCCAGGGCCATGAAGACGAGCGAAGCGCCGCCCATCGCGGCGGCATCCTCGCGATTGCCACGCCCCAGCGCACGCGCCACCAGCGCGCCGCAGGCGATGGTGAAGCCGATCGAAACCGAGATGGTGAAAAACAGGAGCGTCGAGGCAAAGCCGACCGCTGCCGCGAGTTCGCTGACGCCCAGCATGGAAATGTAGAACAGGTTCAGCGCATCGACGATGAAGATCGCGATCAATCCGACCGAGCCAGTCGCGGTCATCACGATGACGTGACGCAGCGTGGAGCCTTCGGTGAACTTCGCGGTCGGTGTCGCGGTGGCAGGCCGGCTCAATGTGCGAACACCTGCTCCATCGAGCGGAAGCCCTTGAACTCGAGCGCGTTGCCGGAGGGGTCGCGGATGAACAGAGTGGCCTGTTCGCCCGGCTCGCCCCTGAAGCGGACCATCGGCCGCTCGATCCAGTCGATGCCGGGCGCGGCTTCGAGCTTCTCTGCCAGCCTTTGCCAGTCGTCCATCAGCAGCACGACGCCGAAATGCGGGATCGGCACAGCCTTGCCATCCACGTGGCCGTCACGCGCGGCGGCAGCCGCCGACGGGCGCAGATGCGCCGACATCTGGTGGCCGAACAGGTCGAAATCGACCCAGGTGGCCGACGAACGGCCGATCGCGCAGCCGAGCACCGAGCCATAGAAGGCGCGCGTCTCGTCAAGGTCGCGGACGGGGAAAGCAAGATGGAAGGGGGTCAAGGAAAGTCTCTCCGGGATGGTCGCGGATGGCAGCATAGGTTTCCCCCGGCCTCGCAATGTCAAGCCGCGCAGCCGGCCGGCAGGCCGCCGATCCGGCCCGTTTGCCTTGCACAAGTACGGTTGCGGCCATAGATGGTGCGCGTACGGCAATGCCGCGCGTGACGTGTTCGACAGGAATTTCAGCATGAGCGATACAGTGGACGCCGCGAGGCTCACCGACATGGTGACCGGCCTGGTCGAGGCCGCCCGCAAGGCTGGCGCCGACGCCGCCGACGCGGTCGTGGTGCGCGGCCGCTCCACCGGCGTTACCGTCAGGCTGGGCAAGGTCGAGGAAACCGAGTCGGCCGAGAGCGACGACATCTCGCTGCGCGTCTTCATCGGCAAGCGGGTGGCCAGCGTCTCCGCCAATGCCAGCGCCGACCGGGCGACGCTCGCCGAGCGCGCCGTGGCGATGGCGAAGGCTTCGCCGGAAGATCCGTTTCAGGGCCTCGCCGATCCGGCAAAGCTCGCGAGCAAGGTGCGCGACCTCGACCTGTTCGACGCGACGACGGTTTCGGCCGACCAGCTGAAGCAGGCGGCGCTCGAGGCCGAGGAGGCGGCGCGCAGCGTTCCGGGCGTCACCAACACGGCAGGCAGCAGCGCCAGCGCCGGCATGGGCGGGCTGGTGCTCGCCACCTCGCACGGCTTTGTCGGCGCCTACACGGCCACGCGCTTCTCGCGCTCGATCAGCGCGCTGGCCGGGGAAGGCACCGGCATGGAGCGCGACTATGATTTTTCCTCGCGCCTGCATTTTGCCGATCTCGACAGCCCGACCGCCATCGGCCGCAGCGCGGGCGAGCGTGCGGTGCGCCGCCTCAACGCCCGCAAGGCCGACACCGGCCCGGTGACGGTGGTGCTCGACCCGCGCGTGGCGCGCGGCATGGCCTCGCATCTGGCCGGCGCGATCAACGGCGCATCGGTGGCGCGCAAGACCAGCTTCCTGCGCGACATGATGGGCAAGCAGGTGGCATCCGCCGCGATCACCGTGACCGACGAGCCGCTGAAGGTGCGGGGACAGGCCTCGCGGCCCTTCGACGGCGAAGGCGTGGAAGGCGAGAAGCTGACCATGGTCGAGCGCGGCGTCCTCAAGCACTGGTTTCTCTCGACCTCGGCGGCGAAGGAGCTCGGGTTGGCGACCAACGGGCGCGGCGTGCGCGCCGCATCGTCGGTGTCGCCATCGTCCACCAACCTTGCGATCGAGCCGGGCGAGACCAGCGTGGAAGACATGCTGCGCTCGCTCAAGGCGGGCTTCTACGTCACCGAAGTGTTCGGGCAGGGCGTCAACATGATCACCGGCGAATACAGCCGCGGGGCTTCGGGCTTCTGGATCGAGAATGGCGAACTGACCTTCCCCGTGTCCGAGGTCACCATCGCGTCGAACCTGAAGGACATGTTCCTCAACATGACGCCGGCCAGCGACATCGACCGCAACTATGGGACTGCATCGCCAACGCTGCTGATCGAGGGCATGACGCTTGCCGGACGTTGAGTTCTCAGCCGCGCAGGATCTGGAACTGATCGGCGAAGCCGCCGCCGAGGGCGGCCGCATCGCGATGCACTATTTCAAGCGCAAGCAGGAAGTCTGGATGAAGGAAGGCGACTCGCCCGTGGGCGAGGCCGACTACGCCGTCGACAAGTATCTGCGCGAAACGCTGACCGCCGCCCGCCCGCACTATGGCTGGCTGTCGGAGGAGACGGTGGATTCCCCGGCGCGGCTGACGGCGAGCCGCACCTTTGTCGTCGACCCGATTGATGGCACCCGCGCCTTCATCGATGGCCGCAGCACGTGGTGCGTGAGCGTCGCGGTGGTCGAGAACGGGCGCCCTTTGGCGGGCATCCTTGTCTGCCCGGCCAAGAGCGAGATTTTTGCGGCGAGCCTCGGGGGCGGCGCGACGCGCAACGGCAGGCGGCTCGCCGTCGACAAGCCATCCGCGCAGCCGATCATCGGCGGTCCGAAGCAGCTGATCGCGGCGCTGCCGCCGCATCTCGGCGACGTCGTCCGCAAGGCCGACTACGTGCCGTCGCTCGCCTACCGGCTGGCGATGGTGGCGACCGGCCAGCTCGACGGCTCCTACGTCAAGCCGCACTCGCATGACTGGGATCTGGCGGCTGCCGACCTCATCCTTGCAGAAGCTGGCGGCGCGGTGGTCGATGCGGGCGGAAGGCGGCTCGCCTATGCGACCACGGCCGACCCCAGCCACGGTGTCCTTGTGGCGGGCAGCGGCCCGCTTCTCGACGAACTGGTGGCGGCGCTCGGGCGCCCTGGCGCGCAGGCTTCCGCTTGAGCACCGTTCCAAATCCGGCTGATTTGCTCTAAGCAACGGCACCGCCAGACAACCGGAATTCGTTACAAATGGCCGAAACCGCGCAGAAGCAGCTTCTCCACCTCGTCTTCGGTGGCGAGTTGAAGTCGCTCAAAGGCGTCGAGTTCCGCGATCTCGAAGGTCTCGACATCGTCGGTATTTTCCCGGACTACGCCTCCGCCGAGCGCGCCTGGCGTTCGAAGGCGCAGGCGACGGTGGACAACGCTCACATGCGCTACTTCATCGTCCACCTGCATCGCCTTCTCGACCCCGAGGCGCCGGCGGCGTCCCGGAGCTGAGCGGGATGTCGGATCGGCTTGCCGACCCGCAGGCTGCGCGCGTGCCGCGCTCGCGCCCGCTGCGCAGTCTGTGGCGCCGGATCAGGCAGCCGCTGGCGCGGTCGCGCTTCGTCAAGTCGATGCTTGCCCGGCTGATCGCCGGCAGCCTGCGCACGATCTATCGCCTCAATCGCCGTGCGCCGGGTTCCATGGCGATTCAGGACGTCGCGGCGCTCGAGCCTGGCGTCTTTGCGCTCTGGCACGGGCAGCATCTGCTGGCGCCGTGCTTTTACCCGCGGGACCGGAAGCTGGTGGCGATGTTCTCGCGCAGCGCCGATGCCGAGCTGAACGCCGAGGTCGTCGAGCGGCTGGGAATAAAGACCGTGCGCGGGTCCGGCGGACGTGCTGGCGAGCACAGGGCCGACAAGGGCGGCGCGCGCGCGCTCATACAGCTGAAGCGAGCGCTCGATGGCGGCAGCAATATCGTGATGATCGCCGACATTGCGCATGGAACGCCGCGCGAGTCGGGGCTCGGCGTGGTGACGCTGGCGAAGATTTCCGGCCGGCCGATCCTTCCCACCGCATGCGTCACCAGCCGCCGCAGGGTGCTCGAAAAGACCTGGGACAAGACGACGATCAACCTGCCGTTCGGCCGGCGCGCCATGGTGATCGGCGATCCGATCTACGTGGCGGCCGATGCGAGCGACGAGCAGATGGAGGCCAAGCGCTCGCAAGTTACCGTCGCAATGAATGCAGCGATGGCACGTGCGTACCAGCTTGTGGACGGCCAGCCTGTGGACGGCCAGCCTGTGGACGGCAAGGCTGTGGACGGTCAGCGATGAGCGAACGCTGGGCGCGCGCCATCCTGAAAACCTACGGTCTTGTCGGCGCTGCCGCCTACCCGTTCATCGGTGGCTATCTCACCTATCGCGCCGGGCGCGGCAAGGAGGACCACGCGCGCCGCCGCGAGCGCTACGGCATCACGCGCAAACCGCGGCCGGCCGGTCCGCTGGTCTGGCTGCATGCGGCAAGCGTGGGCGAGACCATGGCGGTGACGCCGCTGATGGAGCGCATCGCCGGGCTCGGCATCAAGATCGTGCTCACCACCGGCACGGTAACCTCGGCGCGGCTGGCCGACGAGCGGCTGGGCCGCAAGGTCATCCATCAATACGTGCCGCTCGACCTTCGGCCCGCGGTGCGCAACTTCCTCAACCACTGGAGCCCCGACCTCGCGATCATCGCCGAGTCGGAAATCTGGCCGGTGACGATCCAGGAACTCGGCCTTCGGCGCGTGCCGCAGGTGCTGGTCAATGGCCGCCTGTCGGAGCGCTCCTTCGCCGCCTGGTCGAAGCGCTCGTGGCTGGCCGAGGCGATCTTCGAGAATCTGGCGCATGTGGCGGCGCAGTCGGACGCCGACGCCGACCGTTTCCGCGCGCTCGGCGCGCGGCCCGTAACCGTCACCGGCAATCTCAAGGTCGATGTGCAGCCGCCTCCGGTTGACGAAAAGGTGCTGCTGGCGATCGACCGGCAGATCGGCGACCGCAAGACCTGGGCGGCGATCTCGACGCACGCCGGCGAAGAGGCGGCAGCGGCGCGCGTTCACCGCATGCTGAAGCAGCGCCACCCCGGTCTGCTCACGGTCATCGTGCCGCGCCATCCGGAGCGCTCCGGCGCGCTGATGGAGGAGTTCGCCGAGATGGGGCTGAACGTCGTTCGCCGCACCACGCTGAACGAGATCGCCATCGCGCCGCAAACCGACATCCTGCTCGGCGACTCGATCGGTGAGATGGGGCTCTATCTGCGTTTGACCGAGATCGCCTTCGTCGGCCGTTCGCTTACCTCGGAAGGCGGTCAGAACCCGCTCGAACCGGCGATGCTCGGCACCGCCGTGCTGGCCGGACTGAATGTGCAGAACTTCCGCGAATCCTACCAGCGTCTGATCGCCAGCGGCGGCGCCAAGCTGGTCAAGGATCGCGACATGCTGGCCGGAGCGGTGAACTACCTGCTGAATAATCCGATGGCGCGCATGGAGATGATCCGCGCGGGCCAGGAGACCGTCAACGAAATGCGCGGCGCGCTGACGCGCACCATGCGCGTGCTCGACCCGTTCATCCAGCCGCTCAGCGTCAAGTCGCGCCTGCAGGACGGAACGGAGCGTGCATGACCAGCGAGGCGCCGCCCTTCTGGTGGGAGCGCCCCGACTGGCGGGCGCGGTCGCTCTTCCCCGTCTCCGCCATTTATGGCGCCGTCGCCGGCTATCGCATGCGCGTGGCGCCGCGCGAACGTTTCGACGTCCCGGTCCTGTGCATCGGCAATTTCACGGTCGGCGGCACCGGCAAGACGCCGGCGGCGATCGCCTTCGCCAAGGCGGCGCGCTCGCTGCATCTGCGGCCCGGCTTTGTCTCCCGCGGCTATGGCGGCAATCTCTTCCAGCCGCACGTGGTCGATCCGCACCATGACAGTGCCAAGCGTGTCGGCGACGAGGCGCTGCTGCTGGCCGATCACGGGCCTGTGGCGGTGTCTCCCAACCGCGCCGCCGGCGTGAAGCTGCTCACCGAACAGGGCTGCGACATCATCATCATGGATGATGGCTTCCAGAGTGCGAGGATACACATCGACTACGCCCTGCTGGTGATCGACGCCGGGCGCGGGCTGGGCAACGGGCACATGATCCCGGGCGGACCACTGCGCGCGCCGCTGATCCAGCAACTGCGCCACGCCGACGGCATCCTGAAGATGGGCAGCGGCGAGGCGGCCGACCACGTCGTCCGGCTGGCGGCGCGCGCCAACAAGCCGGTTTTCGTCGCCGCGACGCGCCCCTTCAACGCCCGCATGGACGGCCGCCGGTTTCTCGCCTTTGCCGGCATCGGCAACCCCGGGCGCTTCTTCCAGACCGTCAGGGACCTCGGCGGCGAAATCGTGCGCACGCGCGAATTCTCCGACCATCACGTCTTCAGCGGCGAAGATATGGATGATCTCGGCGCACTGGCTGCGAAGGAAGGGCTGGAACTGATCACGACCGAGAAGGACGCGGTGCGCCTGCGCCATGGCTCGAAGCACGAGACGGCGTTCCTCGCCAGGCTCGAGGTGGTGCGCATCGAGACGGTGTTCGAGATCGAACGCACGCCGGTCACGGTGATCGAGGAGACGCTTGCCGCCTGGCGAAAGCGCAACGCTATGGACGGGCTGCGAGCTCCGGATGCATCTGCAACTCCCGCTGCAGCGAAACGGCGGCGTTGATGTAGGCCTCCTGCCGTTCGACGCTCCAGTATTTGAGCTCGTCGAGCGGGATGGACTCGGCGGTGACGGCGCAGCGCACGAAGGCGCCCGGGCTCGTCACCTGGAAATCGCCGTCGAGATAACGGATGCGCGCTTCCCGGGAAGCGCCGGGGCCTTCAAAGCGGTTCATCACTCAAGCCTTTCGAGCGGGCTTTTCCGCCACAAATCGGCAGACAGGTCAAGCATGGCGGTCACCGCCGGCCGAACAGCTTTTCGATGTCGGCGAGCTTGAGCTCGATATAGGTCGGGCGTCCGTGATTGCACGTTCCCGAGCCGGGCGTCGCTTCCATCTGCCGCAACAGCGCGTTCATCTCGTCGGTCTTCAGCCGGCGGCCGGAGCGCACCGAGCCGTGGCAGGCCATGGTGGACGCGATGGCGTCGAGCCGGCCCCTGAGCGTCTCGACCGTGTCGGTCTCGGCGATCTCGTCGGCAAGGTCGCGCACCAGCCGCTGCGTGTCGGTCTCGCCGAGCATGGCGGGCGTTTCACGCACCGCCACCGCGCCGGGGCCGAAACGCTCGACCGACAGGCCGAAGCGTTCGAGCGTGGCGGCATGTCCGGCAATGCGCTCGGCGTCCTCTTCCGGCAGGTCGACGATCTCCGGCAGCAGCAGGATCTGCGAGGGCAGCCGTCGGCCGGTGAGCGCATTCTTCAGCGCCTCGTAGACCAGCCGCTCATGCGCGGCGTGCTGGTCGACGATGACGAGTGAATCCGCCGTCTGCGCGACGATGTAGTTCTCATGGAGCTGCGCTCGCGCCGCCCCGAGCGGCGCGGCAAGCGCTTCGGGCGAGGGCGATGCGGTCTCGCCTTCCGCGCTG
>JBFXFO010000060.1:0-20643 GCA_050178915.1 Rhizobiaceae bacterium
CCTCGCTGATGACAAGCGCATAACCGACCCACTTGACGAGGTCGAACCAGCGGTCGTCACCCTGGCGGACGAGCGGGCCCAGCGGCTCCTGCGAGATGATTTCCGGCAGCACGACGTGGTCGTCCGGGGCCGACAGCAGCAGGCGGGTCGAGTAAAGGCCGGACTGGTCGGTTGTGTAGACGTCGCAACGGCCGGAATCATAGGCCGCGTTGACCTCATCCAGCTTCTCGAAGACGACGGGGTTGTATTCCATCTTGTTGGCGCGGAAGTAGTCCGCGAGATTGAGCTCGGTCGTGGTGCCGGTCTGCACGCAGACCGCCGCGCCCGAGAGCTGCAGCGCCGAGTTGATGCCGGGCAGCTTCTTCGAGTTGATCATGAAGCCCTGGCCGTCATAGTAGTTGATGCCAGTGAAGTTGAAGCCGAGCGACGTGTCGCGGCTGAGCGTCCAGGTCGTGTTGCGCGCCAGCAGGTCGACGCTCTTGTTGGCGAGGAACTCGAAGCGGTCCTTCGCCGTCGTGGCCACGTACTCGACCTTCGAGGGATCGCCGAAGATGGCAGCGGCGATGGCGCGGCAGTAGTCGACGTCGAAGCCTGTGTACTCACCCTTGTCGTCGGGCTGGGCAAATCCCGCGAGGCCGGTATGAACGCCGCATTTGAGCGTACCGCGTGCCTTTACGTCATCGAGCGTGTCTGCCGAGGCGGTCGCCACGCCGGCAAGAAGGGCACCCGCTCCCACGATGCCTGTCAAAATCTTGATCATACCCACTACCTTCGTTTGTTGCTTCTTTGGCCGGGCCTTCATGTTCCCTTCGGGAAGGCTATTCTGGGGCAAGGAACGTGCAGCGGCATGTCGAAATCCGACATCGCGCGTCTCCCGTCGCCACGCGCATCGAAGGCGATTATTCCGCCCCGGTCAAGCAAGAAAGCCCCCGTCGGGGCTGCTACCAAAGAACAGTCCTGCGTGCCGGTCAGCGTGCCGGAAGGCGCGCGACGGCCGGAAGCAAACGGCCTGGCAGGAGGCGAAACACCACGCGTCGCGATGCTAGGAAACGCGCCACGAGCAGCGTGACGGTAAAGCCGAGCAGCAGCCCCGCCGCCACGTCGGACGGGTAGTGTGCCTGCGCCGCGATGCGGGTGGCGCCAAGCAGGATGCCGAGCTGCAGCGTCACCGGCCAGAAGCGCGGATACCACAGGATGAACACAGCCATCACGGAACCGACAGTGGTCGAATGCCCCGACGGGAAGCTCGCATAGGCATAACCGAAGGAAAGGAAATCGAAATGCCAGGCGCCGAACTGATCGTAGAGTATCGGCCTGGCCCGCCCGAACAGCACCTTCAGAATGTTCACGACAATCCCGGCGAGGCCGACGCCGGCGAAAACGAACAGCGCCTGCCCCAGCAGAAACGCACGCAGGGCGCGCCCGCGGATGTCCAATCTCCTCCAGTCGGAAATGCTCAGCCACAGGAAGAGCGCGGCGGATGGGACGAGATACCAGTGCGATTTGCCAAGGTCGGTGATGGCGTGCATTGCAGCCAGGAGCCATGCATCGGACGAACGCACGAACCGGATCGCGGCGGCGTCAAAGCCTGCGGCAATCAGGGTCGCAGCGAGCCCCGCGACGAGCAGCACACCGATTCGGGGAGTCCAGATGCGGTCGGCGGCGTTGCGCCCGCGCAGCAGGCGTGCGCGCATCATGGCGGTGGACGCGATGAACCGACGGGCATAGCCGGTACGCGCGCCGGCCGGAACGGCCCGCGGCTCTGGATCAGTCTTGCCGGACAATTGCACGAAGCCTGAGGCCGCCGTATCGGTAGCTTCGCAATGCGGCTACGGATCGGAGATCATGACGAAAAAGGAAAACTGGGGCATCAACACCAGGCTGGCTCATGGCGGCAACGATCCACACGCCTACCACGGCTTTGTCAATCCGCCGGTGGTGCATGCGTCAACAGTGCTCTTCCCGGATTCGGCCACGATGGCGTCCCGCAAGCAGCGCTACACCTATGGAACCCGCGCCACGCCGACCAGTGACGCGCTCGGCGCTGCGGTCGATGCGCTGGAGGGTTCAGCGGGCACGGTCGTGGTGCCGTCGGGGCTGGCGGCCGTCTTCCTGCCTCTGCTCGGCTTCCTCGGCGCCGGCGATCACGTCCTGATCACCGACTCCGTCTACGCTCCGACGCGCAGGTTCGCGGACGGCACGCTGCGCCGTTACGGCGTGGATGTCGAATATTACGAACCGACGATAGGCGGGGGCATCGCCGCCCTGATGCGTCCGAACACCAAGGTCGTTTTCACCGAATCGCCTGCATCGAACACCTTCGAGGTGCAGGATATCCCGGCGATCTCTGCTGCCGCGCATGCGGGCGGTGCCATCGTGATGATGGACAACACATGGGCGACGCCGCTCTACTTCAGGCCGCTCGACCATGGCGTGGACATCTCCATCCATGCCGCCACGAAGTATCCGGCCGGCCACTCGGACGTTCTGGCCGGACTTGTCTCGGCCAATGCCGCCACATGGCCGCGCCTGTTCAATACGTTCCTGGAACTCGGCATTCCCGCCGGGCCGGACGATGCCTATCAGGTCCAGCGCGGCCTGCGGACCATGGGCGTGCGGCTCGCGCATCACGAGAAGAGCACGCTTGAGATTGCGCGCTGGCTGGAAACCCAGCCGGGCGTGGCAGCGGTGCTCCACCCGGCCCTGGAAAGCCATCCCCAGCATGCGCTGTTCAAGCGCGACTTCAGTGGGTCGAGCGGAATCTTCTCCGTCGTGCTGCAGGGGGGCGGCACACGAGCAGCACACGCATTCCTGGATGCGCTGGAAATCTTTGGACTCGGCTACTCATGGGGAGGGTTCGAGAGCCTGGCGGTGCATGTGAGCCTTGCCGACCGGGCAATCGCCGGGAAACCTTATGCGGGCCCGCTGATCCGGCTGCAGATCGGCTTGGAGGACGTCGCAGATCTCAAGGACGATATCAGCGCCGGTCTGGCGGCGGCCGAGGCGGCGCGCTGACGCGCCAACGACGAACTGATCCTGTGAGCCTAGTGAAGGAACGAGCCCGTGAAAGCTGCGGCAAGCACAAGCGACGCGCAGATCAGCACGAGGGAAGCAATTGCGTTGTCCGTCGCCATGGTGACTCTCCTTCCGCGACCAAACGCCCGGCGCCACATTTCCGTTCCATTCTCGCCATGCCGCCTGAATGCAGGCTGAACGGCGCAACGCGCTACAGCATGCCAAACTGCGTTTCCCGTGCCTGAGAGACGTTAACTTCTTGCGGCCCGGAACATGTCGAAATTCGGGCGAGGAAAGTGAATTCGCCGGCTTCCCAAGAGGGAATGCGACGCGCTGGTGGTGGCGCATCGGCGGCGCATGATGGACGTGCCGCCTTCGGCACGTCCGCGCGGTCAAGGCACGATCACGAGCTTGCCGAAATGCTTGTCGGCGCTCATGTAATCCAGCGCCTCCTTCGCTTCCGACAGCGTGAAGGTACGGTCCACGGGCAACAGCAATTCCCCTGCCCTCAGCCTCGCGCCGAGAGCGCCGTCCGCGAGGCGCACGATCTCGCGAATCTCGGAGATCGACCGCGTCCTGAACGTCACCCCGATGTAATCGATGCGACGCAGCGCATGCAGGTTGAAGTCGAACTCGGCATTTGTGCCGCCAAGCCGGCCGACATTGACGATGCGTCCTTTCACGGCTGTCGCCAGCATCGTCTGGTTCATCAAGTCGCCGGAGACCATGTCGACGACAAGGTCCACGCCCTTGCCGCCGGTGCCGTCCAGAACCTGCTCGACCCAGCCATCGCTTCGGGCATCCACCGACATCGTGGCCCCGAACTCGGCGAGGCGTGCGCGGCGCGCTTCGTTCGAAGACGTGCCGACGATCGTCTTCGCACCGAAAAGCCGAGCGATCTGCATCGACATCAGCCCGATGGCGGAGCTGGCACCCTGCACAAGGACGGCTTCGCCGGCCGACAGACGGCCATTCGTCACCACGGCGTCATGGGCGGTCAGCAGGGCCATCGGCTGTCCGGCGGCGCGGACCGGATCGAGGTCGCCGATCTTGATCGTGCGGCCGTGGTCGGAAACGGCATACTCGGCGAAGCCCCCGAGTCCCGACGTCATCACGAGGTCGCCCGGGCGGAAACCGGTGACGGCGCTGCCAACCTCAACCACCTCGCCAGCCCATTCCATGCCGATCGGCCTGCCGAGCGAGTCCTTGCCGCCATAATGGCCCTTCTCGGCCATCCGGTCGGCCCGGTTCATGCCGGCCGCCGCAACACGGACGAGCACCTGCTCGGCGGACGGGACCGGTCGCGCCACCTCGCGCAGGTCGAGCCCATCGCTGGTGGCAACGCCGGCTTTCATCATCTCGGTCATGCTTTGTCGCCCCGCTGGTCCGCCGGATGCACGAATCTTCAGTCATGTGTTTGTGCATGCAGCGGGCTGCGTCGGCAATTGCTTCCGCCTGGCAGTGCGAAGCTACGCTTGCCCCAGCCGCGCCAGCCGAGCGTCGGCTGGGTAAGAAGGCTCGGCCACGAGATCGCAACGCGAGCGCCGGTTTCGAGCGATTGCACCTGCCAATCCAACGTGCTAGCTGCCGCACTGACAAGAGACGGAGTGTAGCGCAGCCTGGTAGCGCACCTGATTTGGGATCAGGGGGTCGCAGGTTCGAATCCTGCCACTCCGACCAGTCTGGGGCCTGCAGAGCGCGGCGTACCGCCTTTCTGCAGGCGCTTCGATCGAAGGGGACAGCATGACCGCCCGCATCTTCAGCCCCACCAAGACCGCCATGCAGTCGGGCAAGGCCAAGGTCGGCAACTGGACGCTCGAGTTCGAGCCGGAACGGCCGCGCAAGATCGATCCGCTGATGGGCTACACCACCTCGGGCGACATGAAGAGCCAGATCAGACTGACCTTCGAAACGCTCGAAGAGGCGGTCGCCTACGCGCAGCGCAACGGCATCGCCTATCGCGTCGAGGAGCCGAAGGAGCCGAAGCGTCGGCAGATTTCGTACTCCGACAATTTCCGCTATGACCGGAAGACTCCTTGGACGCACTGACCGGCGATCTTTGCCTGCCGGTGCAGCCAGTCGCGGTCCCGTAGCTCAGCTGGATAGAGCACCGGCCTTCTAAGCCGATGGTCACAGGTTCGAATCCTGTCGGGATCGCCAACTGTTTCAAGCGCTTAGCTACTCGTCCGCCTCGATCGCGGCGGCCCTCCGACTGACTTGCGTTAGTTTCCGACGGTTCTCGGGCAAGCGGCTGCGCCTCCAGTGCGGGGTAACGTTCCACCGACAACGTTCGCGGTGTGAATAGCGGCAAGCCGAGGCTTTCACGCCATGGACAATTTCCAACCGCATCGTCGCAGCGAACGGCTTGCGCACTTTGATCTTTCAGTCTTCTATGTCTGCGGGCTGGGGAAACGAGAGATGAAGGTAAGTCATCTCGCGGTATCGTTGAGTGTTGCTCTGTCGGGCTGCGCGGGCATCAATAAATCGATGACTTACAGCGACGTGAAGCACGTCGTTTTTAAACATCCCGAGTTGCCAATAGGCTTCTGGATATTCGACCGGCCTACTGAAGGCCGTATGCTGATCAATCAAGATCCTGGCTCTGCGGCAGGAGCCGGTTTGGTCAAAGGCCTTACTTTCGGGATCGCAGACACCTCAACACCCCACCAAGTGTTTCAACAGGGCGCAAATCTCTGGCTTCAAGCAAACGGTCGCCCCTGCACGGTTTCGCGAATAGAACGCGTTCTGGCTCCAACCAACTATGAGGCGTTTTACACCTGCACTGCCGCCGAGTTGTCGAGAACTGACGGGTGAGCGCCCCGCAGTGAGCGTACGCAATCCTCGAAATCATAGATCGCGCGAGCTTCGTCTGGCAGACGGCTCACTATAGCTGATGGTCACAGGTTCGAATCCTGTTGGGATCGCCCCCTGCTGTCACCCAATTGCGCCCTCAGCGGCCTTTCAACTGATCCCAGAAATGGCTTGCGCCTGCGCTTGCGCGACGTCTGCAACGGCCCCAAGATCGCCGGAAGGGACCCGTCTTCCGGAGAGCATCGCCATGATCCCGCGTTCGAAACGCCTTCTCCTGCCCACCCTGCTGGCTGCCAGCCTGTTTGCGACCCTGCCGGCGCTGGCGCAGAGCTGCCTCGACGATCTCGATGCCGAGCAGGTGCAGACAATGGTCGATCAGTGCATCGAGGTGTCGCCGGCAACGCGGCCGCCCTGCAATGGCGAGAATCCCTGCGAGCTGATCGTCAGCGAGATCGTCCGCGGCTGCGCCATGCTCAGTGGCAGCGACAAGCCCGCCTTCTGCGCCGATTACGAAGAGCAGTAAGCCCGCCTCAGAAGTCGAGTTCGCCCTGCCGGCGGTCGAGCGCGCCAAGCGTCTCGGCTGCCAGCGCGCGGGTGATGCGCGACTTCTGTTCGAGAGCGGCAGCGTCGAGGCGGGCCACGACGGCGATCGCGGTCGACAGCGAGCGCTCGATGCGGCGCACGACGAAGCTCACGACATGCGGCTCGACCTCGACCTGCCGGTCGGCGAAAAGTTTTGTCACCACGCCCGTGAGCAGCAGCTCGTCCGGTTCGCGAATCTCGACAGTGGCAGCCGCCTTCAGCCGTGACTGGAGATCGGGCAGCCTGACACCCCAGGCTGCCGGGAAACGACGCGACGTCAGCAGCAGATGATTGCCCGCGCTGCGCGCCGCGTTGATCAGGTGAAACAGCC
This sequence comes from Rhizobiaceae bacterium, assembly GCA_050178915.1. Taxonomy (GTDB): domain Bacteria; phylum Pseudomonadota; class Alphaproteobacteria; order Rhizobiales; family Rhizobiaceae; genus JBFXAF01. The sequence continues at coordinate 6,740 of JBFXFO010000060.1, forward strand.
CCGCTTCGTCGAGCGGGCGCGAATCGGCGTCGTCGACGAGAACCGGTCCCTCGCCGGCCGCCGCGGCCGCCGCGGCCGCCGCTTCGCCGAGTTCGCGCGGCGAAACCGCGGCGGCGCCGCTCACCTCGCGCCAGATCTCGCCAAGATGGGTCTTTCCCGAGCCGCTCGGTCCGGCCAGCACCATCACCGGCGCCGGCCAGTCCGGCCAGCGGTCGATCAGCGCGACGGCTTCGGCGTTGGCGGTGGTGACGACAAGGTCGTCGCGCGAGCTGCCCTGCCGATGGCCAAGGTCGAGCGGAAGCTGCCTAGCCTTGCGCATTCTTGCGGGCCGCGCGCGGGCGCGGTCTTGGCGCAGGCGTCGCCATCGCCTCGGGCGGTGGCTCTTCCGGGTGGTGGCCGGTGTAGAGCGGCGATTCGAGATACTTCTCGATGGCGAACCGGATCAGGACGCCGACCGCTGCGGCGGCGGGCACCGCAACCAGCAGGCCGACGAAGCCGAACAGCGCGCCGAAGGCGAACAGCGCAAACATCAGCCACACCGCGTGCAGGCCGACGCGGTCGCCGATCAGACGCGGCTGCAGGATGTTGCCTTCGATGAACTGCCCCACGAAAAAGATCGCGGCAATCACGATGATCATCGTCCAGTCGGGCCAGAACTGGACGGCGCCGACGCCGATCGACAGCACCATGCCGACCAGGGAGCCGACATAGGGAATGAAGCTGATCAGGCCCACGAACAGTCCGATGAGGATGCCGAAATTGAGCCCGGCGGCGGTGAGTGCGATCGCATAGAGAATGCCGAGCACGATGCAGAGCGTACCCTGGCCGCGCACGAAGCCGGCGGTGGCCTCGTTGATCTCACCGGCGAGGCGGCGAACGGTCGGCACGTATTCGCGCGGCACCCAGCTGTCGATCCTGGCGACCATGCGATCCCAGTCGAGCAGCATGTAGAAGGCGACGACCGGGGTGACGACGAGCAGGCCGACAATGTTGAACACGGCGACGCCGGAAGCCCAGATCGAGCCCATCAGCGTGGTGATCAGGCCCGCGCCGCTGGTGACCAGTCCGCTCAGCCATTCGCGCAGTTGCGCCTCGGTGACGCCGAAACGGCGCTCCAGCCATTCCGGATTGAGGCGCGTGATCAGACCCTGCAGGTCTTCGAGATAGTCCGGCAGGCGACTGGCAAGGTCGGAGATCTGCGTCACCAGCAGCGGCACGACAACGATGAAGGCGAGCGCCAGTATGATCAGGAAGCCGACGAGGATGACGTTGGTCGCCATGAAACGCGACAATCCGCGACGCTGCAGCCAGTCCGCCAGCGGATCGAGGAAATAGGCGAGGATCATGCCTGCCGCAAAGGGCAGCAGGATTTCGCTGAAAAGCCAGAGAAAACCGGCGAAGATGAGGATGACGACGAGCCAGAAGCGTATCTGCCGGCGGAATTTCGCCGCTACGACAGTTTCGTCGATCTCGTCACTGACGCGGGATGTCCCCTTCGCCATATCCGCTCATGTGCCTCAACCAGCCGACGAGATAGGCGCCCGCGGAAGCGATGGTCAAGAGGCCGGACAGGTAAATGAGCAGTTCGCGCATGAATGTCTGCGTGCTGAAGGCCAGTTCGCCCAGCACGAGCGCGGCGAGCACGATCTGCACCGCCGTATTGGCCTTGGACACGAAAAGCGGCCGCATCTCGACCGGATGCGCCATGATCGTCGAGAGCAACACGGCGCTCATGATGATGATATCGCGCGACACCGCGGCGACCACCAGCCACAGCGGCAACTCGCCCATGTAGCCCAGCATCAGGAAAACGCTGACCAGCAAAAGCTTGTCGGCCACCGGGTCCAGATAGGCGCCAAGCCGGGAGCGCTGGTTGAACTGCCGCGCGATGAAACCGTCGACACCATCCGACACCCCGGCCAGCACGAACCCGGCGAAGGCCCAACCCACGCGGTGCGTGAGCAGCGCATAGAGGATCGCCGGCACCAGCACAAAGCGCATCATGGTTATGACATTGGGGATCGTCACGCTTCGTTTCCGGCGTCCTTCGGCGCTGCCGCATAAATGGGCAGATGCTGCGCCGGACGCAAGCGGTCAGTCGCAACTGTCGGATGGACCTCACAGCAAACGCGCACTGCTTGCGACGGGTGGTCTATCGTGGCAAGAGCCGCCAATGGACCAAGCGTGCATGAGGCGGGGATGAACGAGAGACGGAACGGCCTTACCTACGCGCAGGCCGGCGTCGACATCGATGCCGGCAATGCCATGGTCGAGAAGATCAAGCCGCTGGTGCGCTCCACGCGCCGGCCCGGCGCCGACGGGGAGATCGGCGGCTTCGGCGGGCTGTTTGACCTGAAGGCCGCAGGTTTTGCCGATCCGGTGCTGGTTGCAGCGAATGACGGCGTCGGCACCAAGCTCAAGATCGCCATCGAGAGCGGTCGCCACGACACGATCGGCATCGACCTCGTGGCAATGTGCGTCAACGACCTCGTCGTGCAGGGCGCCGAACCGCTGTTTTTCCTCGACTATTTCGCCACTGGCCGGCTCGACCCCGACCAGGGTGCGTCGATCGTCGCCGGGATCGCGGCTGGCTGCCGCATGGCCGGCTGCGCGTTGATCGGCGGTGAAACGGCCGAAATGCCGGGTATGTACCGCGACGGCGACTATGATCTCGCGGGCTTTGCGGTCGGCGCTGCCGAGCGTGGTCAGTTGCTGCCCACCGACGACCTCGTCGAGGGCGACGTGCTGCTCGGCCTCGCCTCGTCAGGCGTCCATTCAAACGGCTATTCGCTGGTGCGCCGCATCGTCGCCCAGTCCGGTCTTGGCTGGGAGGCCGATGCGCCCTTCCGCAAAGGCCTCTCGCTCGCCGAGGCCCTGCTCGAGCCCACGCGCATCTACGTCAAGCCGATCCTGCGGGCAATCCGCGAGACACACGGCATCAAGGCGCTCGCCCACATCACCGGCGGCGGTTTTCCGGACAACATCCCGCGCGTGCTGCCGGCAGACTTCGCCGCCGAACTGGACCTGGCGGCAATCGAGGTACCGCCGGTGTTCTCGTGGCTGGCGAAATCGGGCGGCGTCGCGCCGGTCGAGATGATGCGCACTTTCAACTGCGGCATCGGCATGGTGATGGTGGTCGCGTCCGGCCAGGCCGCGCAGGTGGCCGCGGTGCTGCAGGAAGCCGGCGAGACCGTCATGCCGATGGGCCGCATCGTGCCGCGCCACGAAGATCAGGCCGGCGTCATCTATCGCGGGGAGCTCGCCCTATGACCGCACCACGCAAACGGGTCGTCGTCGCCATCTCCGGTCGCGGCTCCAACATGGCCGCGCTGCTCACGGCATCGCGCGAGAACGATTTTCCCGCCGAGATCGTCGGTGTCGTCTCCGACACGGCTGACGCGCCGGGCCTGCTCTATGCCGGTTCCAACGGGATCCCGACGCGCGTCGTGGCGCGTGCCGACTTCGCCAGCCGCGAGGCGCATGACGCCGGGCTGGATTCGGCCATCAACGCGCTGGGCGGAGAGATCGTCGCTCTCGCCGGCTACATGCGGCTCCTGCAGGCGCCCTTCGTGGAAAAATGGGCCGGACGGCTGATCAACATCCATCCGTCGCTGCTGCCAACCTTCCCCGGCCTCAACACTCACCGTCGCGCGCTCGACGCCGGGTGCCGCGTGCATGGCTGCAGCGTGCATTACGTGACGCTGGCAACCGATGAAGGTCCGCTGATCGCACAGGCGGCGGTGCCGGTGCTGTTATCCGACACGGAGGACACGCTCGCCGCGCGCGTTCTTAAGGCAGAGCACCGGCTCTACCCGCTGGCGGTCAAGCTTGTCGCGGAGGGTTTGGTGCGCCTGGAGAACGGCCGTGCCGTGTTCACACCGGGCACGCGTGCCGAACGGCTGGAAACGCCACCGCTGCTCTCGCCCGACTTCGAGGCAGGCGCCGCCAATCTGGAAGATCTGGCTCGCTTCACGCCCTGACCGGTCATGGCGCGGACGCTCCTCCTTCTCCGTCACGCGAAATCGAGCTGGACGGATCAGTCGCTCGGCGATTTCGAACGCCCGCTGGCGAAGCGCGGACGCAAGGCGGCGCCGCTCGTCGGTCGTGAGATGGCGAAGCGCGGCTGGGTGCCGAACCTTGCGCTCGTCTCCGGCGCACGGCGCACGCGGCAGACTTGGGCATTCGTAGCGGCCGAATTGCCGGCCAAGCCGGCCGTGCAGTTTTCCGATGCGCTGTTCCACGCCGAGCCCGACACGCTGCTCGAAATCATCCGCTCCGTTCCAAGATCCTGCGCCAGCGTCATGGTCGTGGGGCACAATCCCGGACTGGAGGAACTGGCCCAGATGCTGGCCGGACCGCGCTCCAGCGCCGTGGCGCTCGCCTCGCTCAAGGAGAAGTTCCCCACCGGCGCGCTGGTCCGCTTCGCGGTCGACCGGCCCTGGAGCGAACTGGCGACGGCTGGCCCGACGCTGACGGAGTTTCTGCGGCCGAGGGATCTGGACTAAGCCGCAGCGCGCACCCAGACCTTGTTGTCGTGGAAGGCGGCGCCGCCATACGGCGCCGGCGCGTCGGCGCCGGTCAGTACGTTGATGCCCTCGCCGCGTTCGTGCGCCGAATTCGGCCAGATGCCTTCGGCGATCACCACACCGCGCTTGACACCCGCAAACAGCTTCGCGTGCAGCACCACTTCGCCACGCATGTTGCCAACCTCGACCCGGCCGCCCTCCTCCACGCCAAGCGCCGAAGCGTCGTCAGGGTGCAGCAGCAATTGCGGGCGTCGTTCGTTCTTCACCGATACCGGTGTCTCGGCGAAGGACGAATTGAGGAAGTTGCGGGCCGGCGATGTGGTCAGACGGAACGGGTGCTCGGCGTCGGCCACCTCAATCAGGTCGACGTGGTCGGGGAACTCCGGGAGACGGTCATACGGCCCGAACGCAGCGCCCATGTTCTTCGGTGGCTTGTTCGGCGCTACGCCCCCCACCCATTGGGGGCGGAAGCGGAACTTGCCATCGGGATGGCCGAAGCCGCTGAGGAAGTGCGCGGTCTCGAAGTCAGGCTGGACATCGACCCAACGGGACGCCTTCAGGCTGTCGAAATCGCCGTGGCCGCGGCTCTTCAGGAGCACGTCGATGTGCTCGCGCTCGGTCATGCCGAAACCGGGCTGGTCGGCAACACCCAGGCGCTTGGCCAGTTCCTCGATCACGTAGTGGTTGCTGCGCGGTCCCTCAGGCGGCTCGATCAGCTTCGGACCCAGCGTGATGTGCTGATGGCCGCCGCCCTTGTAGACATCGTCGTGCTCGAGGAACATGGTGGCTGGCAGCACGACGTCGGCAAGCTGCGCCGTATCGGTCATGAACTGCTCGTGCACGCAGGTGAAGAGATCGTCGCGCAGGAAGCCCTGCTTCACCAGCCGCTGCTCCGGCGCCACATTCACCGGATTGGTGTTCTGGATCAGCATGGCGGTGACCGGCGGACCGCCGTAGAGCGCGTCCTCGTGGCCCATCAGCACCGGGCCGATGCGCGAATGGTCGAGATAGCGGATCGACGGATCGCGCAGCGCGCTCCCCTCCACCAGCCCGTTGTCCATCTTGTAGGGCGTGATGCCGGAGTTGGAATTGAACGCGCCGCCGCCCTCATGCTGCCAGGCACCGAGCACGGTCGGGACCGACACCGCCGCGTGCATGTTGACGGAACCGTTGCGCTGCCGCGCAAAGCCGTAGCCGAGCCGGAAATAGACGCGCCTGATCCGCCCGATGAGTTGCGCGAAGCCCTCGATTTCCTCGACCGAGAGGCCGGTGATCGCGGCTGCCCATTGCGGTGTGCGGTCCCTGAGATGCGCCTCCAGCCCGCGCGGGTCGTCGGTGTATTTCTCCAGGTAGGGCCAGTCGGCCAGACCGTCGCGAAACAGCACGTGCATGACCGCGCAGGCGAGTGCGCCATCGGTTCCCGGCCGCACGACCAGGCCCATGTCGGCCTGCTTCATCGTCGCGTTCTCGTAGACGTCGATGACGACGATCTTGGCGCCGCGTTCCTTGCGCGCCCTGATCGCATGGGTCATCACGTTGACTTGCGTGGCCACGGCGTTGGTGCCCCAGATGACCACGCAGTCCGACTTGGCCATCTCGCGCGGGTCGGAACCGCGCAGCGCGCCGGTGCCCATGACGTAGCCGGTCCATGCCAGATTGGTGCAGATCGACCCGAAGAAGCCCGAATACTTCTTGGCGTGGCGCAGCCGGTGAATGCCGTCGCGCTGCACCAGACCCATCGTGCCGGCGTAATAGTAGGGCCAGACCGTCTCGCTGCCGTACTTTTCCTCGGCGCGCAGGAATTTTTCGGCGACGAGGTCGAGCACTGCGTCGAAGGATACCTCTTTCCACTTGCCCTCGCCCTTGGCGCCGGCGCGGATCAGCGGCTTGAGCAGGCGGTCGGGGTGGTGGATGCGGTCGGCGTAGCGCGCTACCTTGGCGCAAACCACGCCGGACGTGTAGCTGTTGTTCTTGGCGCCGTGCACGCGGCCGATCGTGCGGTCGTCGACAAGTTCGACATCGAGGGCGCAGGTCGAGGGGCAGTCGTGCGGACACGCCGAGTGGCCGATGCGGACGGGCGAATGCTGGTTCATGGCCTGTAACCTAGCCGTTCGCCGCGCCGAGGTGTAGACGCAACGTTATCAAACTATTGCGTCAGCGAGACATGAACTACCGACACGCCTTCCATGCCGGCAATTTCGCAGACGTGGTCAAGCATGCCGTGCTCGTCCGGCTGGTCGAATACCTGAAGCTGAAGGACAAGGCGTTCCGCGTCATCGACACGCATGCCGGACGCGGCATGTACGAGCTTCGCTCAGACGAGGCCGAGCGCACCGGCGAGTGGAAGGCCGGTATCGGCAAGGTTCTCGGCCACCCCTTTGCGCCGCCGGCGGCCGCACTTCTGGCGCCGTATCTCGATGCCGTCCGCGCGGCGACCCCCGGTGACACCCTCGCACGTTACCCGGGCTCACCATGGCTGGTGCGGCATCTGCTGCGCCGGCAGGACAGGCTGGAGGCGGTCGAACTGCACCCGCAGGAGGCTGCCATCCTCAGGGCGCAGTTCGCCGGCGATTTCCAGGTGCGAGCGATCGAGCTCGACGGCTGGCTGGCGCTGGGCGGGCATCTGCCGCCGAAGGAGAAGCGCGGCCTTGTCATCGTCGATCCGCCCTTTGAGCAAGGTGGCGAGTTCGAGCGGCTGGCCGGCGGGTTGATCGCCGCGCACCGCCGCTGGCCGGGCGGTGTCTACGCCCTCTGGTATCCGATCAAGGACAGGGCGGCGGTCGAAGACTTTCGCACCGCGCTTGCCGTCGCGGGCATCCCCAAGATCATCGACATCCGCTTCGAGATTCGCGCACCATCGAAAGAGCCACGCCTCGACGGCTCCGGCATGATCGTCGTCAACCCGCCCTACACGCTGGAGGCGGAGTTGAACGTGATCCTGCCCGCCCTGCTCGGCGTGCTGGGCGCAGACCGGGGCGCGGCGGCGCAGGTCAGGCAGATCTCCGCCTAGTCGCTCACGACGCCGAGGTCGTGACCGGCAACGTTGCCGCGACTACTGATCCTCGACGACACCGATATCTTCGTAGACTTCATACATATCATAGGCCGGCGCCTTGCTGGTCTCGCAGCCGCCGACATTCTGCCCGTACCGCCCTTCGAACGGGAAGGTGAAGTCGCTCATACCGTCGCTGCCCTGCCCGGTCACCGACATCTCGACGATCGGCTCGAACGCACTTGCGTTCGCCTTGCTAGGCCCCTCGAGAACCAGCTTAGGAGCATCCTGCCAGGCGCCGGGCCTTCTGATCCGCGCACCCTCCGCGATCACCCGTGGTTTTATCTCGCCTGTCTGCGGGTCAGCCTCATTGGGGGAAACGAAGGTGACCACCTTCGTCGCCGAATCGAATTCGATGGAGAAGAACGGTTCGGTGAAGCTGCACCGCAGCGTTCCTGCAAAGGCCGAGCCGGAGATGAGAACGAGCGGTACGGCGGCAATCAGCACTTTCATGGCGCGACACTCCCAAGGCACGCGCATCCTGTCGCGCGGCGTACGGGCAAAATGGTGGCGGTTCAGCGCGATCCGAACAACCGGCGCTTCAGGCGCTCAAACCCGAGGAAGAAGCCGCCGATTCCGTTCGGCCCGTAGGGTTCGTAGGCGCGCAGATTCGCCACCTTGCCGTCTCGAAGTTCAGCGATGAAGACTTGCGGGAAGTGGAGCTTCTGTCCGGCCTTCAGCACGTGATTGGTGTCGACCTCGAAAGCCGCGCTCATGCCGTCGGCCGCCTTGAAGACGCGTTCGACGCGGAGGCCGAACTGCTTCATCACCGACAGCCCCCAGTCGATTCCGGCCTCGATCTCGGCCGCGCCTTTCATGCCAGGCTTCGGGTAGTGTGGATCGAAAAGCTCGGCCTCGGGCGCAAAGCAGGCCATCACTGCGGCCTTGTCGCGATTCTCCAGCGCTCGAAACATGCGCTCCATCACGGTCTGCACATCGTCGGCCATGGGGCACCCCGTCCCTGTCGCAGCGGCAACACACGCTAACATTTTCCGCGCCGGGAACAAAAGGGGCCCGCAAGCGCTTGACCGTCCGCGGCGGGCAGCGCAAACCTTGCGCCGTTCGCACCGCACGATTGCCGGAGAGACCCGTATGTCCCGCCTTGCCCGCTTCGCCCTCATCGCGCTCGCGGCTGCGGCTGCGGGGATGTTTTCCGCCTCAACGGCCTCGGCCGGAGCCGACAAGGAGGTCGCGAGCTGCCATGACAGCGCCGTGCTGGCTCGAATTGTCTCGAAATTCCGCCACCAGGTCACGTATGTTCCAAACCTGCCCGACGTCGACATCGTCGACTTCCGCAAGATCCACGAGCGCCGTTACCTGCCGTATCGCGAATCGCGACCGATCGCCCGGCGCTACTGCGGCGCCACAGCCCATCTGTCGGACGGCAAGAAGCGCAGCGTCTGGTACCTCATCGAGGACCGGATGGGCTTCGCCAGCATTGGTGACGGCGTCGAATTCTGCGTGTCCGGCTTCGACCGGTGGCGCGTCTACAATGGCCGCTGCCGCGTCGTGAAGTGATCAGAACCAGTTTTCGCGCCGCAGTCATTCTGGCGTGCGGCGTGCTCCTCAGCGCCTGCGGCGACGATGCGGATCAATCCGCCAACGAAGCGCCACCGACGCCCATTGTACAACCCGCCAAGCCGGCGGCCGACAAGCCAGCGGCGTCGGAGCAGCCACGCAAGCGCAAGAGCGGGTCAACTGAAGCGCAGTCAACGCAAGCACAGTCGACCGACAAGCCGCAGAAGCGCCGCTCCGAAAGGAACGCCCGCTCTGGCGAACCGCTGCCGCAGGGCAAGGGCTTCGACTTCTACGTTCTCGCGCTGAGCTGGTCGCCGAGCTATTGCGAAGCGGAAGGCGAGGACGCAAACGCACAGCAGTGCAGCCGGCCATACGGCATGACCGTCCACGGGCTGTGGCCGCAGTTCGAGCGCGGCTGGCCGCAGGACTGCGCCACGACCGAGCCGGACGTGCCGCGCGAAACGCTGCAGTCGCTCTATGACATCATGCCGTCGTCCGGGCTCATCCGTTATGAATGGCGCAAGCACGGCACCTGCACGCAGATGCCGCAGGCGGACTATTTCCGCGTGCTGCGCGAAGCCTGGAACCGGGTCAACATCCCGGCGCAGTTCAAGAACGTCTCTGCGACCGTCGAGATGGATGCGAACGCGATCGAGCGCGCCTTCCTCTCCGTCAATCCTGCCATGAAGGCCGCTGGCACTGCCGTGATCTGCGATGGCCGCTACTTCCGCGAAGTCAGGATCTGCATGGCGCGCGACCTGAGTTTCCGGGCCTGCGCGGAAGTGGACGAGCGTGCCTGCCGTCTGCGGGATGCCGAAATTCCCCCGGTGCATCCACGCTGAAGGCCTGCTGGACCAGCATTGCAGCTCCGCTGGCGCGGCGTATGCGGATTGCAGCGCTTGAGCCCACGCCATAGCGTGCCGCCGTTTCTAACGGAGAATTTCCATGCCCAAACTGCTCACCGCGGCGGCGTCGCCCTACAGCGCCAAGGTGCGCATGGCGGCGACCCATGCCGGCATCGCTTTCACGGCCGAGGCCGTTGACACCAACGCGTTGCCACCGGTGCTGATCGACAACAATCCACTCGGCAAGATTCCGGTATGGATCACCGACGATGGTGAGGCGATCCACGACAGCCGGGTCATCACGCAGCACCTCAATCGCGTCTCCGGCGGCAAGCTTTTCCCGCGCAATCCGCAAAAGCGGCTCGAGGCAGAGCAACTCGAGGCGCTGGCCGACGGCATCTGCGACTGCCTGCTCGCGCATGTCTACGAGCGACGGTCCCGGCCGGAGGAGAAAGTGCAGCAGGAATGGCTCGACAAGCAGTGGTCGAAGGTCGTGCGCGCACTCGACGCGCTCAACGCCAGCCCGCCCAAGCTGCCGAGCAAGATCACAGTCGGGCAGATCGCGGTCCGTGCCATGCTCGGCTACATCGACCTGCGCTTCAACGGAAAGTGGGAAAAGGGCCGCAGCAGGCTGAAGCGCTGGGCCGCACGCTTCGACGAGAAGTTTCCCGCAGTCGCCGCTCAGATTCCGCACGCGTAGGCGTCTCGCGACCCGACGGAAACGCGAAAAGGCCGGGCTCGCGCCCGGCCTTTTCCGACTCTGTCATACCACGCGTGGACGCAACGCTACGCCACTGGCAATCCAGCCTAGAACTTGAGGCCGAGACCGAACATCACGCGGTTGTTGGTCGAGCGAATGCTCTGCGGACCCGCAGCGGTGTTGAACGTCGAGCGACCGAAGTCGGTGAAACGATATTCGCTGCGCAGGAAGACCTGATCGACCAGCTTGACGTCGACGCCGGCGCCGACCGTATAGCCGGCCATCGTCTTGCGATCCGAAACCGCAGCGTCGCTGACGCGCAGGTCCTGAATGGCGCCACCGGCCGTACCGTAGATCACGACATTGTCCATGACCGCAACGCCCATGCGGGCACGCAGCGAACCGTCAAACGCCGAACGCGAGGTCTGTCCGGCATTGGTGCCGCGCAGGTTCGAGTAGTTGGCATCAATTTCGCCGCCGAACACGAACATGCCGCTCTGCCACTGGTAGCCGGCGAAACCACCGCCAATGAAGCCATCGGTGTTGATCGTGTTGCCCGGCGCGCGCGTGCGGCCATTGAAGCCGTAGCCCAACGCGATACCGGCATAGGGGCCGGACCAGGTGTTGAGCGGCGGCTCTTCCATCGGCGCCGCGGGAGCTGCCGGAATTTCGTCGATTGCATCAGCCGCATGGGCGGGGATCGCGCCCAGAAGGGTCACGATGCCAAGCATGGCAGCGGTCGACCCGAGAAGAGAGCTGGCCTTCATTGTAGTACTCCTAGTCCAAGAAAAAACGCAGAACTTGCGCCCTACCGCCGGGGGGAAACGGTGTCGGCGCTGCACGGTTCCCAATGTCGTCTTCGAATGTGGCGGCAGCCTCGCCGAAATCAGGCTCCGGTCAGGCCGGAATGAGGCACCTCACCGGCGTTGCCGATCGGCAACAGGAAATGTCAGCAATCTCTAATGACGCAGGGGCTGGAAGGCTTGGACACGGCATCTCGCCGGCCTATATCCAAGGCATCAAGAATGCCTCTGACAAATTAAGGCAAAAGCGCCACATTGTGGCCGCAGCACCTAACACAGGTGTGGTGGCGGCAGGATTTTCTTAAGGAATCGCCGTGACTTCCAACGCATTGGTGACAGGCGGCGCGAAGCGTATCGGGCGCGCCATCGTGCAGGATCTGGCCGCGCATGGCTTCGGGGTCGCCATCCATTGCCGCCGGTCGCGGGCCGAGGCTGATGCTCTCGCCGCAGAGGTACGGGAGGCAGGCGGCCGTGCCGCGGTCGTCACAGCCGATCTCTGCGACCGCGAAGCGGCCGCCGGCTTGATCGAGGCGGCATCCGGGGCGCTCGGCGGCCCGATTTCGCTGCTCGTCAACAACGCCTCTCTGTTCGAACCGGATGAGGCGGCGGTGATCGACTGGGAGCGCTGGGACCGGCACTTCGCCGTGCACCTCGAAGCGCCCGTGACGCTGACGCAGGCGTTGGCGGCCAGCCTGCCCGCGGGTGGCGAAGGCCTCGTCGTCAATCTGATCGACCAGCGTGTCTGGAAGCTCACGCCGCAGTTCTTTTCCTACACGCTGTCGAAGTCGGCGCTTTGGACTGCGACGCGCACGCTTGCGCAGTCTTTCGCACCACGCGTGCGCGTCAATGCGATCGGCCCCGGCCCGACGCTCGCCAACGAGCGGCAGAGCGCCGGTGATTTCCAGGCGCAGGTCGACAGCCTGCTCCTGCAGCGCGGACCAAAGCTCTCCGAGTTCGGCGCAACGATCCGCTACCTGTGGGAAGCGCGCTCGATCACCGGACAGATGATCGCCATCGACGGCGGCCAGCATCTTGCGTGGCAGACGCCGGATGTGACAGGCATGGCGGAATGACAGGCACCGACCAGCGGCCGCCCATCCCGAAGAAAGGCGCGTCGAGCAGCGACGACATCGCCGGTTACATGCCGGGTCACGATGTCGAGGACGACGAGGCTGGCGAGATCGTCGCCGAGCCGGCCGGACCGGATCTGCCCTTCATCTCCTTCGACTGGGACCTTGGCGAAGGCGATACGGCGGGCAAGTCTGGCACCGACTTCATCCAGACGGCCGTCAAGCGCCTGCCCAACTCGCCAGGCGTCTACCGCATGATGAATGCGGCCGGCGACGTGCTGTATGTCGGCAAGGCGCGCAGCCTGAAGAAGCGTGTGACCAACTACGCGCAGGGCCGTTTCCACACCGACCGCATCGGCCGCATGGTGCGCGAGACGGCGAAGATGGAGTTCGTCGTCACCCGCACCGAAACCGAGGCGCTTCTCCTCGAAGCCAACCTCATCAAGCGCCTGCGGCCCCGCTTCAACGTGCTGATGCGGGACGACAAGTCGTTCCCCTACATCCTGCTCACCGGCGACCATCCCTCTCCCGGCATCTTCAAGCATCGCGGTGCGCGCAGCCGCAAAGGCGATTATTTCGGCCCGTTCGCCTCGGCGCTCGCCGTCGGGCGCACCATCAATTCGCTGCAGCGCGCCTTCCTGCTGCGCACCTGCACCGATTCCGTCTTCGAGAGCCGCACGCGGCCGTGCCTGCTGTTCCAGATCAAGCGCTGCTCCGGCCCGTGCACCGGCGAAATCGACGCCGACGGCTATGCACGGCTGGTCGGCGAGGCGCGAGACTTCCTCTCCGGCCGCAGCCAGAACGTGAAAAGCGAGATCGCGTCAGCGATGCAGGACGCCTCCAACGATCTGGATTTCGAGCGGGCCGCCATCTATCGCGACCGCCTCGCGGCACTCAGCCATGTGCAGAGCCATCAGGGAATCAATCCGCAGGGGCTGGAGGAGGCCGACGTCTTCGCCATCCATCAGGAAGGCGGGCAGAACTGCATCCAGGTCTTCTTCTTCCGCACCGGGCAGAACTGGGGCAACCGCGCCTACTTCCCCAAGGCCGACTCGTCGCTTTCCGCCGAGGAGGTGCTCGGCTCGTTCCTCGCGCAGTTCTACGACGACAAGCCGACACCGCGGCTGGTGCTGCTGTCGCACGATGTCGAGGAGCAAGACCTGCTGGCCGAGGCGCTTTCGACGCGCGCCGGGCGCCGCGTCACGGTCAGCAAGCCGCAGCGCGGCGAGAAGAAGGACCTCACCGATCACGCGCTGCAGAACGCCCGCGAGGCGCTTGCGCGCCGGCTCGCTGAAACCTCGACGCAGGCGCGCCTTCTCGCCGGGTTCGCCGAGACCTTCGGCATCGGCAAGGTGCCGCAGCGCATCGAGGTCTATGACAACTCGCACAT
>JBFXFO010000061.1:0-20564 GCA_050178915.1 Rhizobiaceae bacterium
CCGACAGCACCTTGCCGCTGCTCGACATCGCCGAGATCTGCGGCTTCTGCGACGTCTATCACTTCAGCCGCGAGTTCAAGCGCTCGATCGGCACGCCGCCGGCCACCTGGCGGCGCATGGAGCTCGGTGGCACGCGGCGGCTGCGGCCGAGCGCGCCGATTGCTACGGAGCGCTGAGCGCGCTCAGCTCGCCTCGGCGAAACAGAAGAGCCGGGCCGGATTGTCGGTCATCAGATGCATGAGTTTGTCCTGCCCGACGCCGGCGGCGCGGAAGCGTGGCGCCAGCACGTCGAGGATGTGCGCCAGCCCATGACCGCCCCAGGCGCGCTTGCCGGTCTGGTAGCAGACGTCCTGCGAAATCAGCAGCCGGTCGATGTGGCCGCGCCCGATCAGCTCCGCCAGTTCGGCAATGCGCTGCGTGTCGGTCGGCAGCTGGATGTAGATGTCGCCGAAGGCAAACACGCCTTCCGAACCGAACGTGTCGTATTCGATCCACAGGCCCTGTTTCAGCAGCCGCTCTTGATAGGCGACATCGTCGCCCGAACCGTCCTGGTGGCAGAGCACCAGCTTCTCGATGTCGCCGCCCTCTTCCAGATAGATCGCGATGATCTCGTCGGTCAGCGGCCGGAACGACGGCAGGATGCCCGACATGACATGCAGGAAGCACGGCGCCGAGGTGCGTGCCTGCGCACGCGCGCCGGCGCGCAGGCATTTCAATATGCGAACTTAAATATAATGAGGGCAGGATGATCGAGGCCGCAACGCCGCAGAGTGCCGACATTTCGAAGGCCGAGCGGGCTTTCCAGCTGTTGCGGCGCGACATCCTCGATGCGCATCTGGCACCCGAGGCGCCGCTCACCATCTCCTCCCTGAAGGAGCGCTACGATCTCGGCTGGACGCCCTTGCGCGAGGCGCTGTCGCGGCTGGAGAGCGAGCGGCTGGTCACGTTCTCGCCCAACCGCGGCTATCGCGTCGCCGGCGTCTCGCGGGCCGAACTGCTCGACCTGCAGAAGGCGCGTGCGACCGTGGAAAGCGACCTGCTGCGCGACGCCATCCGCGTCGGCGACGAGGCGTGGGAACAGCGGGTCGTCGCAGCGCACTATGCGTTCAAGCAGGCAAAGCCGCTGCGCATGAACATGCCGGAGGCCGAACTCGCCCGCTGGGAGCAGCGGCACGACGCCTTCCACCACGCCCTGCTCGACGGGGCGACGTCGGTCTGGCTGAAGCGCTTCGCCGAGCAGATCAACACGCAGTTGCACCGACACCACCGCAACCTGGTGTTTTCGCCCTCTCTGATCGCCGGCGGCGGCTCCGACCTGATGGGCGAGGAACAGTACGGCGAACTGCTCGAGCGCGCGTCCAACGTCGCGCACCACACCGCGCTCATGGACGCGGCGCTGTCGCGCAACGAAGCGCAGGCGCTCGAACTGCTGGTCGAGCATATCGGCCTGACGCTGAGCACCTATGAAGGCATAGCCCCCGGCCCGGCCTGAATCCGGCTGCCCGCTGGCCAAACAATACATTTCAGGGAGTTGCGATGGTGGGCGTGACAGGGATTGAACCTGTGACCCCTACGATGTCAACGTAGTGCTCTCCCGCTGAGCTACACGCCCATCGCGCCGCGCATACAACACTTTTGCTTCGCCGCGTCAATGCCCGGAAGTGAGGCATGTCCGGGCTTGCGAAGAGCCGGCCCGCAGCGCTAGGCGCCGTCTGCTGCGGCGCGTGCGCGCATCGCGTCGGTGATCGGTGTCGCCTTGCGCGCCACGAGGTCGAAGAACACCGATTTGCCGCCGAGACGGGCGGCAACCTCGCCGCGCGGGAAGCTGCGCACATCCAGGCTGTACTCCATCGACGTGCGCCCGATCTTGCCGACCGCGCCATGCACCTCGACCGTCGTGCCGGCCGAAAGCTCGGCCACATAGTCGATCTCGTGGCGCACGTCGGCCCAGCCCTTGCCGGCCCAGTTGGCATCGTTCGGCATCCAGCCGGTCGCCTTGCCGAACAGCACGTAGGTCGCATCGTCGAAGATGCCCATGTAGTGGCGCGTCGTCAGGTGCCCCATCATGTCGCACAGCCACGGATGCACCACCGCGCGCGTCAAAAGAATCATGCCGTCTCCCCTTCCCGCCTGCCAGCCCGCCAGAGGCGAAGCTCGCGGCCGCCCATGATGCCGCGCGGCCGTAACATCAGCACGGCGAGCATGATGATTGCCAGCCCGATTTCGCGCACGCCGGGCGCCGCCGGCACGACCATGCCGCCCAGCGTGAAACCGGCGGCGGCGACGCGCAGCACCTCCGACACCACCGCCACGACGATCGTGCCGATCACGGCGCCGGAAACACTGCGCATGCCACCCATGACCAGCATGGCGAGCGTCAGGAAGGTGAATTCGAAGTAGAAGGCGCCAACCGTCAGCACGCCGAGGAAATGGCCCTGCAGCACGCCGCCCAGCGCCACCAGCGCGGCCGACAGCACGAAGGCGATCAGCCGCATGCGCCGCACCGGGATGCCCGAGGCCAGCGCCGCCGCCTCATCCTCGCGCGACGCCTGCAGCATCAGCCCGAGCCGCGACGACTTGAAGACCAGCGCGACGACCAGTGCGCCCAGCGCGCAGAGCGTCGCCGTCAGCCAGCCGACCGCCAGCGGCAGGCCGACCAGCGAACTCGTGCCCTTGGTGAGCGAATCCGCATTGGCGAGCACGGTATTGACGATGGCGAGCCAGGCCAGCGTCGCGATGCTCGCGGCAATGCCCGACAGCCGCACGATGACGATGCCGATGACCAGCGCAAAGACCGCCGCCGCCGCCATGCCGATCGCCGCTGCCGGCGCGAGGCCGAGATGGGTGGCCAGCACGAAGGCCGGGAGCTTCGGCAGGAACAGCTTCTTCGCCGCCAGCGGCAGCGTGAACCATGCTGCCGAGTAGGCGCCGATGGCGCCGAAGCTGGCATGGCCGAATGACAGCACACCGGAATTGCCGATGAAGACCGACAGGCCGAGCACGACGACGACCTTGATCAGCGTGTCGATGGCGACGCGCTCCAGCACCGGTCCGCCGACCAGCCCGACCGCCGTGACGGCGAGGATCAGCAGTGCCAGCGCGGCGAGCGTCGGGAGCGGCAGCAGGCGCATCTAGACGCGCTCCTTCGTCGCCGCGCTGCGGAACAGCCCCTGCGGCCGCATCACCAGCACGGCGATGACGGCCGCGTAGACGAAGGCCTCGCGGAAGATGCGGAAGTCCGCCGGCAGAACCGCCTGCAGGATCACGGTCACCGCGCCGACGGCAAAGCCTCCGAACACCGCGCCGGGCAGGCTGCCCATGCCGCCGATCACCGTGGCGACGAAGCCGACCAGCGCCAGTTGCAGGCCCATCGCCGGCGAGGCGATGCCGGTCTGTGCCGCAAACAGCACGGCCACGACGGCCGCCAGCAGCCCCGATACGGCGAAGGCGAGTGCGATGACGCGGTTGGCCCGCACGCCAAGCAGCCGCGCCATGCGGAAATCGACCGCGGCGGCGCGCATCTCGATGCCGACGCGCGTGCGCCGCAGGAACAGCGCTATGCCGCCGAGCAGCAGGATGGTCACGGCGATGGTCACGATGTTGAGGCGCGGCACGCGCACCTCGCCGATGAGCACCGGCTGGCCCAGTTCGGGCAGGATGTCGAAGCCGATCGGCCGCGCCCCGAAGGCAAGCACCAGCCCGTACTGCAGCAGATAGCTGACAGCGAAGCTGGTGATCAGCAGCGTCGCCGGGTCGGCGTCCCGCACCGGACGGAAGGCGACGCGTTCGACAAGCAGCGCCAGCACCACGACGACGGCAATGGCGAGCACCGCCGCCAGCGGGAACCACAGGCCGGTCGCCAGCATCAGCGTGTAGACGCCGATGGTCACGAACTCGCTCTGCGCGAAATTGATCAGCCGCATGATGCCGAACAGCAGGCCGATGCCCAGCGCCGACAGCGCGTAGAGCGAGCCGACACTCAGCGCGTCGATGATGGTCTGGACGGCGAAGGTCATTCGGCCGCGTCCTTTCCGAGATAGGCAGCGCCGAGCGCGGCTGAACCGAGCACCTCGGCGGTCGGGCCGGAAAGGCTTACCTGCCCGCTCGCGAGCACCATGATGCGGTCGGCGACATCGCCGATGCGCGACGGGTTCTGCTCCACCAGCAGCAGCGTCGCGCCGCGCGCGCGCAGATCGCGCAGGATGGCGTAGACGCGATCGACCATGATCGGCGCCAGTCCGAGCGACGGCTCGTCCAGCATCAGCAGGCGCGGTCGCGACAGCAGCGCGCGGGCGATGGCGAGCTGCTGCTGCTCGCCGCCGGAAAGGCGGGTCCCGAGCCCGCTGCGGCGTTCGCGCAGCACGGGGAAGGCGTCGTACATCTCGTCAAGCGCCGCGCGCGCCTCGGCGCCGCGCCGCGTCGCCAGACCGAGCAGCAAATTTTCCTCGACCGTCAGGCCTTCGAAGATGTGGCGGCCCTCGGGCACCAGCGCGACGCCTGCGCGCGCGATCTGCTCGGGCAGCATGCCGGCAAGCGGCCGCCCGGCAAAGGCGACGCCGCCGGCCGCCCGCCCGACAACGCCGGCAATGGCGAGCGTGAGCGTCGACTTGCCGGCGCCATTGGCGCCGACAATCGCCAGCGTCTCGCCCTCCGCGATGGTCAGCGAGACGTCGCGCAGCGCCGGAATGGGGCCGTACTTGACCGTCAGCCCTGTGACGGAGAGCAGCGTCATGCCGCCGTCTCCCCGAGATAGGCTTCGCGAACGAGCGGGTTGCGGCGCACGTCGTCGGGGCTGCCGCGCGCGATGACGCGGCCGCCATTCAGCACCACCAGCCGCTCGCACACGCCCATCACCAGCGCCATGTTGTGTTCGACCAGCAGCAGCCCGACGCCGGTACGGTCGCGCAGGCCCACCAGCGTGCGGTCGATGTCGGTCACTTCCTCCGGCGTCATGCCGGCCGCCGGCTCGTCGAGCAGCAGGAAACGCGGCTTCAGCGCCAGCGCCCGCGCGATCGCCAGCCGCCGCTGATAGGCATAGGAGAGCGCACCGGCGCGTTGGCCGCTGAGCTCGGTCAGGCCCAGCGAGGCGACGATGTCCGCCACGTCGCTCGCCGGACGGCGGATTACCGCGGCAGCAGCCGCCACGTTGTCGAACACGCTCAGATCGCGGAAGAGGCGCACGGACTGGAAGGTGCGCGACACGCCAGCCCGTGCGATTCGGTCGGGCGACAGGCCTGCGAGCGCCATGTCACCCAGGCGCATGGTCCCCGCCGTCGGCTTCTGGAAGCCGGAGAGCACGTTGATCATGGTGCTCTTGCCGGCGCCGTTCGAGCCGATCAGCCCGACGATCTCGCCCTGGCCGAGATCGAGATCGACCCCGGACAGCGCTTCGAGACCGCCGAAACGAACGCCGATGCCTTCGGCCACCAGCCTGTCGGTTGCAGGCGTCATCCACATCTCCGATGCGAGCTGGCGGACAGGACGATGAGCCTGCCCGCCGGCTGCGGGATCAGAACTTCACTTCCGGCAGCTTGTCGGTGACGAACCGGCCAACCGGCTCGTGCTTGCCGTTGGTGATCTTCATGATCAGCATCGGACGGTCAATGTTGATGTGCAGCTCGGGCGTGAAGCTGGTCTTGCCGATCAGCAGTTCCTCGCCCGACATCTTGTCGAGTTCGGCGCGCACGGCGTCGGTCTCGAAGCTGTTGGCGCGTTCGACTGCCTTCGCCCACGCCTCGACCACCGAATAGCCGGTGAGCGAATGGCCGGTCACCGGCGCGGCGCCGTACTTCGCGGTGAAGCGGGTGACGAAGTCGTTGACCTTCGCATCCGGGTCGTTGCCGAACACCGAGCCGTACACGGCGACGTAGAAGTCGTTGAGGTTCGGCACGCCTTCCAGCCAGTAGGCACCGTCCATGGATTCGCTCGCCACCAGCGGGAGCGCCACGCCGGCGGCGCGGATCTGGCGCACGGCCGAAGCGCCATTGATGGCGCCGCAGAACATCACGAAGTCGGGCTGCGTGGCGCTCGCCTTGAGCGCCGAGATCTGCCCGGCGATGGAGGTGTCGTTCATGCCGTGGAACGTGTCGCGGCCGACGATCGAATCCGCGCCGGCGAGTTCAGTCCAGCGCGTCTCGAAGGAGTCGCACAGCGACTTGGTGTATTCGACCATCGTGTCCTTCAGCAGGTAGACGGTCTTGAAGCCGCTGTTCTTGAACGCCCAGTCGGCGATCGTCGCGCCCTGCGACACGGTCGTCGTCGACATGGTGTAGGCGTTCTTGCCGATGCCCTGTGCGCCGAACTTGGGGTCGGCGGCGCAGGAAGAGAAGGCGATGACGTTCTGCGCATCGGCCACCAGCGCGGCCGGTGCGCCGAAGTCGAAGTCGCAGGTGACCATGATCATCTTGGCGCCCTGGCTCAGCACCTCGGTCGCCGCCGTGGCACCCTGGCCGGGATCGGACTTGGTGTCGGATTCGACCGTCACGATCTGCTTGCCGAGCAGGCCGCCCTTGGCGTTGATGTCGTCGATGGCGAGCTTCGCTGCCTTCAGCGGGCCGTCATCGTAGGGCGCCACGAAACCGGAGAGCGCGACCGGGAAACCGACGGTCACGCTGTCGTCCTGCGCCGAGGCGGTGCCGAGCAGCGCCGAGCCGGCGATCGCTGCCAGCGGCAGCGCGCAGGCAGTGGTGAGTATCCTTGTGCGTAGGCTTTTCATTTTCTTCCCCTTTTTTGTTCTGGCGCCCGTGCGCCCTTGCTTACGAAACAGATGCCCGCAGTTCGACGGTGCGCGCCTCATCCAGCGCACCGTCCGCCCCGACGGCGACGCGATAGACCGCTTCGGCGCGCTGCTGCGTGATCCAGCCCTCCGCCACATCGCGCACGACGGTTGCGGCATCGCGCTCGCCCGGCGAACCGTAGCCGCCGCCGCCGCAAGAAATGGAGAGCAGCCGCTCGCCATCCATCAGCGAGACCTGCGCGCAGCCGTCGAGCTGCTCGCGCCCGCCACCGGGCAACAGGCGGAACTGGTTGGCGTTGCCGCCATTGCCGCCGCCGCGCACGCCTTTGGCCGAATTGACGACGCCGTCGCTGACATAGCCGACCGAGATGTCGCAGCCGACCGGCCCGAACTCGACCGCGATTGATGGCGCACCGCGGAACTTGCCGGCGCCTTCCGTGTCCGGCACCAGCCTGCGTCCGTAGACGTGGATCGGCTGCCGCATCTCGTCGAGTTCAACGCTGTCGATGTTGCAGAGCCCGGCATTGCCGACATGGCCGATGGTCATCCACGCGTCGGCTCCGGCCGCCGCCGCGCCACCGGTCATGCCGAGGAATATCTGGTTGACGAAGGCCTCGCCTGTGCGCGGACTGACGCCAGAGATCACGCCGACGGCCGGCGGGATCACCGCGCCGCATTCGGCCATGCCCAGCCCTTCGGCAATATCGGCGATGGAGGCGGCCACGGCGTTGGCGACGCGGTCGGCAACGTTGGTGGTGGCGACCGACGTCGAGGTCGGATGGCGCGGAATGCCGACCACGCAATTCTCGCGCAGCGCGATGTCCAGCCGCCGGAACGCGCCGGCATTCTTCGGCACCGTATGGTCGATGGAGTTGAAGATGCCGACCATCGCCGAGGTGCGCGAGCACGCCTCTGACAGGTTCAGCCCGCAGGGCAGGCAGTCGATGTTGTCGGTGAGGTCGACGGCCATGCGGCCGGCCTGCGGGTCGACGGTGACGGTCACCTTGACCTGGATGCCCTCCGGCGGAGTGCCGGGGAAATGATCATGCGTGCTGGTGCGCGTCGCGGTGCCCGCCGGCATGGCGCGCAGCGCCTCGGTCATGCGCCGCTCGGAATAGTCGAGCCACTCATGCGCGAAACTGGTCAGCGTCTCCCAGCCGACCTCGTCGGCCATCGCCATGATCTCCTGCTCGCCGATGCGCGCGGCGCCGACGACGGCGAGGAAGTCGCCCCACCACTGGTCGGGCACGCGGATGCGCATGCGGCACATGCGCACGAAATCCTCGTTGGTCCTGTAGTCGTGCTGCACCTTGACCGACGGGAAGATCAGCGCGCCTTCCTCGTAAACATCGCGCGCCGAGCCGTGATAGGTGGTCGGGATCGAATTGCCGATGTCGGCCTGGTGCGCCTTGGCGAGCACCGTGAACCGGTGCACGCCATGGTCGTCGACCACCGGGATGAGGATGGTGTGGTCGGCCGCATGGCTGCAGCCATGATAGGGCGAGTTGTTGAGGTAGGCGTCGCCGCGCTTCAGCTCCGGCGCGTATTCCTTCATCACCCGCGCCATGATGTCCGGTCCCGACAGCACGTGGATCGGCAGGCCCTCATTCGTGACCAGCAGCTCGCAGTCGGCAGTGACGATGCAGCAGGAGAAGTCGCGCGCGATGTTGAGCACGCCGGAGCGGCCGGTGCGCAGCAGCGTGTTCGCCATCTTGCGCGCCACCCCCTCGAAGCGGCGGTTGAGCAGCGCGAGGCTGACGGCGTCGAGCTTGCCTGCGGCTTTCGCGCTCATGACCCCGCCCCCACAGTGTTGGTTCCCACATCGATCGACAGGCTGCCGGAATCGCGCCGCACCGCGCTCGCGCCGGGATCGACGACGACCGTCGTGAACGAGCTTTCGACAATCGCCGGACCCGCCACCAGTTCGCCCACCGGCAACGCTGCGAATTGCAACGTGGGCACCTGCGTCCAGCCGGTCGCCTTGAAGTAGGCGCGGCGAGTTCCGCGCTGCGCCGCCTCGGCGGATGCGGCCAGTCGCAAGCCGGTGCGCTCGTTGAAGCGGCAGGCGACTTCCGCCGTCCAGCTGATGATCTCCACCGCGGAGCCCGGATCGGAGAACGAGAACAGATCTTCATGCGCCTTGTGGAAGTCGGCGACGAAACCGGCCACGCCCGTTTCCGACGCGATATCGGGTCCGCGCAGCGGCACCTCGATCTCCCACACCTGCGTGGCGTAGCGTGCATCGACCTTGAGGCTGATCGTTGTCTCCACCGCGCCGGCGCCCGGTCCCTCGGCGAAGGCGCGGCAGCGCGCCGTCAGCTCGTCGATGACGCGCGTGACAGCGGCGGGGTCGAACGCGGCCGTCGAGGCGAACTGCGCCGCGTGATACTCGGCCTTCAGGTTGGACATCATCGCACCGGCCGCCGACAGCGCCGCGCCGACCTCCGGGATCAGCAGCGTCGAGCAGCCGAGCCGGCGGGCGATGCGCACCGAGTTGAGCCCGGCCGCGCCGCCGCCGCCCACCAGGATCGCCTCGCGCGGGTCGATGCCCTGGTTGACCGTAATGTCGATGATCGCCTGCACCATGTTCTCGGTCGCGATGGTGAGGATGGCGTCTGCCGCTTCCGCGACATCGATGCCAAGCGGCTCGGCGATGCGTTCACGGATCGCCGCCTCGGCGAGGTCACGGTCGAGACGCATCGAGCCGCCGAGGAAATAGTCGGGGTCGAGATGGCCGAGCACCAGCGCCGCGTCGGTGACGGTCGGCTCGCTGCCGCCCTTGCCGTAGGCGACCGGACCCGGCACCGCCCCGGCACTCTTCGGCCCGACATGCAGAAGCCCGCCGGAATCGATCCATGCAATCGAGCCGCCGCCGGCGCCGACGCTTTTCACGTCCACCCACGGGAAGCCGATCATGATGCCGCGATGCTGGGCGCCGATCCACGTCTCGCGCGAGGTCGGGATGCGGCCGTTGCGCACGAGGCTGACGTCGTAGGTCGTGCCGCCGGTGTCAGCGACGATGGCGTTGCGCCCTTCGTCCTCGAAGGCGGCATAGTGACGGCCGGCGAGCGGCGCCATCGATGGCCCGGAATTGACGATATGGATCGGTGCGTCGGCAGCGTCGCGCGCGTCGACGACGCCCGCCGCCGAAGTCACGACCAGCGTGCGGCCGGTGAAGCCGGCATCGCGCAGCCGGCTTTCCAGCGTGCGCATGTAGCTGCCCATCATCGGCTTCAGCGAGGCGTCGATCGCGGCCGACGAGGCGCGGCGGAACTCGCGGATGACCGGGTTCAGCGCATGCGACAGTGTGAACGGAATTCCGGGCAGTTCGCGCGCCAGGATCTCGCCGACACGGATTTCATGCGCCGGGTTGACGATCGACCACAGCAGGCAGACCGCCACCGCCTCGACGCCGCCATCGCGCAGGCGCCTTGCCACGTCGACGACCGCCGCCTCGTCGAGCGCCTCCAGCACCGAACCGTCGGCACGGATGCGCTCCGGCACCTCGACGGTCAGGCTGCGCGGGATGTAGGGCTGCGGGAACGGTTCGGTGAAGTTGAACGGGTCGCTGCGCCCACCCTCGCGGATCACGAGGATGTCGCCATGGCCGCGCGTGGTGATCAGCGCCGTCTTCGCCGTCCGCCCGGTGATGATGGCGTTGATCGCGTGCGTCGTGCCGTGCACCAGCACGGTGCCGCGCTCCAGCAGCGCGCGCCGGTCGACGCCATAACCTTCCGCTGCCGCCGACAGCGCGTCGAGCACGCCCGAGATCGGATCGGACGGCGTCGTGCGCGCCTTGAACATCCGGCACTCGCCCTCGTCATTTTCGACGACGAGGTCGGTGAATGTGCCGCCGGTGTCGATTGCGAAACGCATCAGCCCTCAGTCCGCATAGTCGGCGTTCTGGCGGTCGAGCATCCGCTTGACCGCATCGAAATGCATGTCGGCTTCCTCGCCGAGATAGTGCTTGCGGAAGAACGGCCCGGTTTCGGTCGCCAGCTTCTCCGAGATGGTGTCGACCGGCCGGCCGGTCGACATGGCACGCATCTGCACATTGGCGACGCGGTCGAGGTAGTAGAGCGTCTGGAACGTCTTCGCGACGGTCTCGCCCACCACCATCGGACCGTGGTTCTTCATCAACAGCACGATGTTGTCGCCCATCACATCGGCGCAGACTTCGCCCGCCGACGCGTCGAGCGGCAGGTCCTCGTAGGAGTTGAGGTAGGCGACAGCGCCGTGGAAGATCATCGAATCCTGGTGCGTTATCAGCAGCGTCTGGTCCTTCAGCGCAGTCAGCGAACTGATGTTCGG
Organism: Rhizobiaceae bacterium; assembly: GCA_050178915.1. Classification (GTDB taxonomy): domain Bacteria; phylum Pseudomonadota; class Alphaproteobacteria; order Rhizobiales; family Rhizobiaceae; genus JBFXAF01. The sequence goes on from JBFXFO010000061.1 coordinate 11,048, forward strand.
CTGATGCGTGTGGATCACGCAGCGTGCGTGCGGCAGGCGGCGATGCAGCGGCCCGTGCAGCGACACCGCCGAGATCTCGGCGCGCCCCTCGCCGGCGACGATGTTGCCGTCGAGATCGACGATCATGAAGTCCGACGCCCGCACCTCGCTCCAGTGCAGTCCGTAAGGGATGAGCAGGAAGCGGTCGGACGAACCCGGCACGAGGAAGGTCATGTGATTGACCACCGCCTCGCTCCAGCCCCACTGCCAGCAGATGCGATGCAGCGCCGCGAGATCGATGCGCGCCTGCGTCAGCGCGTCGTCGGCCTTGATCGGAGCGATCCTGTTCATGGCGTGCTCCCTAGAAGGCGACCCGGTCGCCGCCCTTCAGGCCGAGTATCTCGCGCGCCTCGTCCGGCGTCGCGACCTGCATCCCCAGTTCCTCGATGATGCGACGGATCTTGGCCACCTGCTCGGCGTTCGATGTCGCCAGCTTGCCGCGCCCGATGTAGAGCGAGTCCTCCAGCCCGACGCGGACATTGCCGCCGAGCAGCGCCGTCATCGTCAGGAACGGCATCTGCATGCGGCCGATGCCGAAGGCGGAGAGCTTGTAGTCCGAGCCGAACAGCCGGTCGGCCGTCTGCTTGAAGAACATCAGGTTGTCGAAGTCGGCGCCAATGCCGCCCTGGATGCCGAAAACGCCCTGGATGAAGTAGGGCGGCTTGACCAGCGCGCGGTCGGCGAAGAGCTTCAGATTGTAGAGATGGCCGATGTCGTAGCACTCGAACTCGAAGCGGGTGCCGTAGGCCTGCCCCACCTCGATCATGATGCGCTCGATCATGTCGAAGCTGTTCGGATAGATCGTCTTCCAGGAAGACTCGATGTAGGCCTTCTCCCAGTCGTGCTTCCACGTCTCCTGCTTGCCTGCGAGTTGCGCGACGGAAAAGTTCATCGAGCCCATGTTGAGGCTGGTCACCTCCGGCCGGGCGCGGTGCGCCGGCGCCAGCCGCTCATCCAGCGTCATGCCGAGGCCGCCGCCGGTGGTCAGATTGAGCACCGCCGGTGTCGACTGCTTGATGCGCGGCAGGAACTCCATGAACAGGTCAGCATTCTGCGTCGGCTTGCCGGTCTTCGGGTCGCGCGCATGCAGGTGGATGATCGCGGCGCCGGCTTCCGCCGCCTCGATGGCCGATTTGGCGATCTCGTCCGGCGTGACCGGCAGGTGCGGCGACATGGTCGGCGTGTGGATGCCGCCAGTGACCGCGCAGGTGATGATGACTTTGTTCGCGCCACTGGTGCTCATGCCTGACCGTCCTTTGCCAAATCCTGTTTCATGACATGCAGCTGCATCAGCGCACGGTCGCGCCAGCGCATCCGTTCGCCGACGCGGTCCCGCGGTATCTCGGCACGGCGGCTCTCTTCGATGCTGCGCAGCGCATCCTGCGGCCATGGGTCGGCGACATGCAGGTCGCGGCCCATCTGCTGATAGAGGTGGCCGAAGCGCGTGGCGTAGTCGAGAAAGCCCGAGGGCGCGTTCATGTCCATGGTCTCGAACGGGCCCATCAGCGCCCAGCGCAGGCCAAGACCATGCTTCATCACGGCGTCGAGATCGGCCGGCGCGATCACGCCCCTCGCCACCAGCGAAACCGCCTCGTTGACCACCGCCGTCTGCAGGCGGTTGAGCACGAAACCTTCGATCTCGTGGTTGACGATCACCGGCACCTGGCCGATCGAGCGCAGCACCTCGCAGGTGCGCCGGACGATGTCTTCGCCATGCCACGGCGACGGCGCCACCTCGACCACCGGCATCAGGTGCGGCGGGTTGGAGGGATGCGCGACGATGCAGCGGTCGCGGCCCGGCACGTCTGCGAGAAACAGGCTGCCGCCGAGCGTGCTGGTCGAGCTGGCCAGAATGGTGCCTGGCGCGGCCAGCGCGTCGAGCTTGAGGAACACGTCGCGCTTCACGTCGGCGCGCTCCGGCACGTTCTCCTGCGCGAAGGAGGCGCCGGCCAGCGCTTCTTCCAGCGTCGCAACGGCCGATACCAGCGCACCCGCCCTGACCGCGTCGGCGACGAGCCCGGCTTCCTGCATGTCGGCCAGCGTCGTGCGCACATAGGCGAGCGCGGTGTCGGCAGCACCTTGCGCGCCGTCCCACAGCGAGACCTGCCAGCCGGCGCGCGCGAAGGCGGCGGCCCAGCCGCGCCCGATCAGCCCCGTGCCGATGATGGCGACCTTGTTCGCGCTCATTCTTCCCACTCGATGTTGCCGTCGACGCCGATCAGCTGGCCGCTGATGCGGCTGCCGGCGGGCGAGGCGAGGAACTGGATCATGGCCGCGATGTCATCGGGCTCGACCATCGTGCGCATGGAGATGTAGCGGAGCATGCTCTTCTCATGCTCCTTCGGATCGACGCCCAGCGCCTCGGCCTTCGCCTTGATGACGCGCTCGATGCGCGGGCCCCGGATGGCGCCGGGCAGGATGGCGTTGACGCGGATGCCGAACGGACCGAGCTCGCGCGCCAGGTTCGTCGTCATCGACAGGACCGCGCCCTTGGTCACGACATAGGGCAGCCGCATCGGCAGGCCCACCTTGGCGCTGCCCGAGGAGATGTTGACGATCAGCCCGCCTCCCTGCGCCTTCATGCCGGGGATGGCCGCGCGGGCGCAGAGGAAATGGCTGGTGAGGTTGACCCGGATGGATTCGTTCCAGTCCGCCAGCGTCACGTCTTCCGCCGCCGCCGTCGGCCCGGCGATGCCGACATTGTTGACCAGCACGTCGAGCCCGCCGAACGCCTTTGCGACGTGGTCGAAGATGCCGCTCAGCGCCGCCTCGTCGCCGACATCGGCGGCAAAACCCTTGATGCCCTTCACGCTCGCTTCGAGCGACTTCACGCCCGCCGCGTCGATGTCGCAGGCGATGACGCGCGCGCCGGCTTCGGCGAAGCGCGTCGCGATGACCCGGCCTGCCCCGCCCCCTGCGGCGGTGACCAGAACCCTCGGCGGATTTTCGCTCGCAACGGCCATCGGTGAATACCCACCTAATCTGCTATATCAATATTAAAGTGCTATGGCGGCGTCGCTGTCAATCTGCTATTTCAGAATTCGACAGAGGTTGCAGGAGGCCGCACTGGACACCGAGACAGCCCCGCGCCGGCGGGGGCGGCCGCAGTCGCAGGCGCCCGAACTGGCGCCGGCCGATACCAGCCTGAGCGAGCCCGTCGAGCGGCAGGTGTATCGCAGCATCCGGCGCGGGCTCATGAGCGGACTGATCGCGCCGGGCGCTGTGCTCAGCAGCCGTTCGCTCGCCACGCAGCTTGCCGTCAGCGCGCAACCGGTTCGCGACGCGCTGAAGCGGCTGGAGGCGGATGGCGTGCTCGAAAGCCGGCCGCAGAGCGGCTTCTTCCTGCGCAGCCTCACCGTCGACGAGTACCGCGAGATCACCGGGATCAGGCAGCGGCTGGAGGGCATGGCGGCATTCCATGCCGCGCAGCGTATTCAGGCGCCGGCGATCGCGAAGCTGCGCAAGCTCAACGCCGCCATGGCCAGGATCCGCAAGCCGCAGCAATATCTGGCGCAGAACTTCGAGTTCCACTTCACCGTCTACGAGGGGGCGGGCCTGCCCTCGCTTCTCGCGATCATCGAGAATTTGTGGATGCGCATCGGCCCGCAGCTGCACCACCACCCGCACGAGTTCAACCGCACCGACACGATGCGCAAGCACGACGCCATCATCGATGCGCTGGAGCGCCGCGACTCGGCGGGGGCGGAAGCAGCGGTGGCCTACGACCTGGGCAGCGCCGCCGACTTCATCGTGCAGAGCCTGCCGCCGGCCTGACCGGAGTCACCCCGCGCGGATGATGGCGTCGAGGGCCTGCCGCTGCCGGTGCATTTCGAGGAAGACGCGGTAGTCGCGCTCGAAGCGGTCGCCCCCGGGGCCAGCCTCCCAGCGCCGGCCCTGCGAGCGCATCGCCGTGCAGGCGGCCTCGACATCCGCGTAGATGCCGGCGGCCGTCGCCGCCGTCACGGCGGTGCCGAGCAGCACCGCGTCGTCGGCCTGCGGTTCGATCACCGCGCAGCCGGTCACATCGGCATAAAGCTGCATCAGCAGCGGGTTGCGGGTGTGCCCGCCGGCCACGTGCAGCGTGTCGATCGCGTAGCCGCTGCCCTTGAGCGCCTCCAGCACATGCCGGACGCCGAGCGCGATCGCCACCGCGGTGCGCCAGTAAAGCCGGCACAGGCCGTCGAACGACGCGTCGAGCGTCAGCCCGCTGATGACGCCGACCGCATGCGGGTCGGCGAGCGGCGAGCGGTTGCCATGGAAGTCGGGGAGCACGTGCAGGCGCGGCGCGATCTCGCCGTCACCGGCGCGCAGTTCGCTGACGCGCGCCGCGATGCGTGCATGCATCGCCCTATCGGGATCGCCACCGGCGCCATGGCCGCGCACGACGTGGTCGAGCAGCGCGCCGGTCGCCGACTGTCCGGCTTCGACGATCCATTTTCCCGGCAGCGCCGCGCCCGGATATGGCCCCCAGCCGCCGGGGATCGGCCGTGGTTCGTCGGTGATCGCCATGACGCAGCTCGACGTGCCGGCGATCAGCGCGGCGTGCCGTCCGTCATCGACGCCGGTGTAGCCGGCAAGGGCGCCGAGCGCGCCGGCATAGGCGTCGATCATGCCGCTGGCGACACGGCAGCCGGTGGTGAGGCCGAGCGCTTCCGCCGCCTCCGCCGACAGCGCACCGAGGTCCGACCCGACCGGCACTGCCTGCGCCGGCAGCCTGCCTTTCTCGCGCAGATCGTCCAGCCCGACCGCGTGCAGGAAGTCGTCCTGCCAGCCGCCATCCTGCGGCGCGTATGCCCATTTGCAGGCCAGCGTGCATTGCGAGCGCGCCGGGTCGCCCGTCGCCTGCAGCGTCAGGAAATCGGCGAGGTCGCCGAGATAGCCGGCCTGCGCCCAGCTTTCCGGCGCATGCCGTTTCAGCCACATCAGCTTCGGCGTCTGCATTTCCGGCGACATCGCCCCGCCGACGGAAGCCAGCAGCCTGTGCCCCGTCGCCGTGCATTCGTCGGCTTCGGCGATGGCGCGATGGTCGATCCAGACGATCGTGTCCCAGCGGCTGTCGCCGCCCGGCGAGACCGGAAGCTGGCCACCATCGCGGCCGCGCACGACCAGCGAGCAGGTCGCATCGAAGCCGATCGCGGCAATGCGCCCGGCCGCCACGCCGGCATGATCGCGCGCCGAACGCACCGCCGCGCAGACGGCGCGCCAGATGTCGGCGGAATCGTGCTCGGCAAAATTCTCGCGTGGCCGGTGCATGGCGATTGCCTGTTCGCCGCGGCCGAGCGAACGCCCCCGCGGATCGAAGATGCCGGCGCGCGCGCTGCCGGTTCCGACATCGACCGCACAGAGCAGGTCGCGGATCACCGGCTTGCTTCGCTCCTGGCTCCACAGGAGCCCCGGCAGGAGCCGCATGTCGTCGAAGATGGCGTCCGGCTTCAGCCCGCTGACCGTCTCGCGCAAGGCACCCGGCAGCGCATGCGAGCCGCCGGTGAAGGCGAGCACGCGCATGCCGGCGCGCCGCGCCGCCTCGATGCCGGCGGGGCTGTCCTCGATCACCACGCAGTCGGCCGGCGCAACGCCCATGGAGCGCGCCGCATGCAGGAACAGGTCCGGCGCCGGCTTGCCGTTCTCGACCATGGTCGAGCTGAAGATGTGCGGCTCCAGCCGGCCGAGCAGGCCGGTCACCGACAGCGACAGACGGATGCGCTCGGGCTGGCTGGAGGACGCTACGCAGCAGGCGGCGCCGAGCGCGTCGATCGCCTCGGCCACGCCGGGTATCGGGCGCAATTCACGCTCGAAGCGCGCGTAGAGCCGCGTGCGGATCTGGTCGAGGTGCCAGGGCGTGATGTCGAGCCCGTATTCGGCCCGCACGATGCTGCTGATCGACGCCATGGAGAGGCCGAGGAAGCGCCGGTAGGCAACACCCTCCTCGATCTCGACGCCCCACGAGGCGAGCACCTCCAGCAGAACGGCGATCGAGATGGGCTCGCTGTCGACGAGCACACCGTCGCAGTCGAAGATGACGAGAGCCGGCGGTCGCATGCCCGGACTTCAGCCGGACTGCGCCGTACCGGCGCCACCATGGCTCCGATCGAACCGCATCGATGCCTCCGAATGCCGAGCGGGAGGCTCAGCCTGCTCCAGCTATATAGCGTCGGAGCGTGGCGCGCGCGCCATCTTTCCACAGCGCGTTGAGCCAGCCGGCGAACGCCTCGCGGAAGGCGGGCGATCTGGCGACATCGCCATAGATGTCGTCCATGGCGAGCCAGGCGGCCGGATCGGCCTTTGCCGCTTTCGCGGTTTCCTGCAGGCGCTCCCACGAGGGGTCGTTCGGCTCGATCGTGGCGCCGGAATCGGTGGTGCCGAAGCAGTAGCGGCACCACAGAGCCGATTCGAGCGCCAGGCCGGTCACGGCCAGCCCCTTTGCGAGCCGATCGGCAATCGACGGAACGATGAACTTCGGCTGCCGGTTGGAGCCGTCGAGGCAGAGCCGGCGGATCGTGTCGCCGATCTTCGGGTTGGAGAAGCGGTCTTCGATCAGCTGGTAATAGGCGCCGAGGTCGGTGTCCGGCACCGGCGGCACGACCGGGATGATCTCGTCGCGCTCCACCTTGCGAAGGAAGCCGAGCACTTCGCTGTCCTGCATCGCCTCGTGCACGAAGTGGATGTCCATCAGCCCCGCCGGATAGGCGATCACCGCGTGCCCGCCATTGAGGATGCGGATCTTCATGTGCTCATAGGGCGTCACGTCGGGAACGAACTGCACGCCGACGGCCTCGAGCGCCGGCCGGCCGGCGGGGAAATTGTCCTCCAGCACCCACTGGCGGAACGGCTCGCAGAACACCGGCCAGTTGTCCTCGATGCCGAACTGCTCGCTGAGCATGGCGCGCTCGCGCTCGCCAGTCGCCGGCGTGATGCGGTCCACCATTCCGTTCGGAAACGCCACGCTTTCGCGTATCCACGCCGCGAAGGCCGGATCGGAGAGCTCGGCAAGCCCGGCGACGGCGTTGCGCGTCACCACGCCATTGTGGGGGATGTTGTCGCACGACATCACGGTGAACGGCGCAATGCCTTCCTCGCGGCGGCGCTTCAGTCCCGCGACGATCAGCCCGAACACGGTTTTCGGAGCGCCCGGATGGGCGGCGTCGGCCGCGATGTCGGGATGCGCCGGATTGAAGCGGCCCGAAGCCGGGTCGATGAAGTAACCACCTTCCGTGATGGTCAGCGACACGATACGGATCGCCGGGTCGGCGAGGCTGGCGAGCGTACTCTCCAGATCGCCCGGCCGCAGGAATCCGATCATCGCCCCGGTCACCCGCGCACTGGCGCCGCTGGCGTCCTGCTCGACAATGGTGGTGAGAAAATCCTGCGCCGCGAATTTCTGCCGCGCCATCTCGTCCGACGCGAGCACGCCCGCGCCGCGGATCGCCCAGTCATGGTCGCGTCCGCGATTGAACAGGTCGTCGAGGTAGACGGCCTGGTGCGCGCGATGGAAATTGCCGACGCCGAAATGCACGATGCCGGCCGAGAGCTGTGCCCGGTCGTAACGTGGAACCGCAACTCCGGCAGGGAGCTGCGTGAGGCTGGAGGACGCAAGTTTCACTGTCATGTCTCTACCCGTTGGCCGGTGCTCCGACCGGCACGCCCGCTCTCCCGTTGTTCACGGGAGAAGGCAGGCTCAACTCATCCAGTTGCCGCCGTCGACATTGTATGTCTGGGCGACGACGTACTCGGCCTCCTGCGAGGCGAGGAAGATCGCCATGCCGACGAGATCCTGCGCGGTTCCCATGCGGCCGTAGGGCACCGCGTCGCCGACGATCTTCTTCTTCTCGCCGGGCTTGCGGCCCTCATGCTTCGCAAACAGCGCGTCGACATGGTCCCAGTGTTCGCCATCGACAACGCCGGGCGCGATCGCGTTGACGTTGATGCCGTGCTTGATGAGGTCCAGCCCGGCCGACTGCGTGAGGCTGATCACCGCCGCCTTGGTCGAGCAGTAGACGGCCACCAGCGCCTCGCCGCGCCGGCCCGCCTGGCTTGCCATGTTGATGATCTTGCCGCCTTTGCCGCGGGCGATCATCGACCGCGCCGCCGCCTGCAGCATGAACAGCGTCCCGGCGACGTTGACGGCAAACAGCCTGTCGTAGCTCGCGCGCGTGATTTCGACGATCGGCGCGAGGTCGAACAGCGCCGCGTTGTTGATCAGGATGTCGAGGCCGCCCGCCTTCTTTTCGACCGCGCCGACCGCCTCGTCGATGGACGCCTGGCTGGTGACGTCGAGCCTGACCGCGTAGGCGCCCGGCCCGATCTCATCGGCGGTCTTCGTCGCGGCCTCGATATTGACGTCGGCGATCGCCACCGTCGCGCCTTCGCGCACATAGGCCTCGGCGAAGACGCGGCCGATGCCACGCGCGGCGCCGGTGATGATCGCAGACTTGCCTTCCAGTCGTTTCATTTGATCGCCAGCCCGTCCTTGCCGAACTTGTGCAGCTTGCCCGGCTCCGGCGTCAGCCAGACAGTCGAACCGTGGCCGACGCCGACCTCGCCGCCGGCGCGCACCGTCAGCGTTCCAGCGCCTTCCGTATGCACGTGCAGGAAGGTGTCGGAGCCGAGATGCTCGGCCACACCGACCGTGCCTTTCCACTCACCGTCGGTGGTGGAAATCTGGACATGCTCGGGCCGGATGCCGATCGTCTCGACGCCATGCTTTGCCGCCGGTGCTCCCGCGATCAGGTTCATGCGCGGCGAGCCGATGAAGCCGGCGACGAAGAGGTTGCGCGGGTTGCGGTAAAGGTCGAGCGGGGAGCCCACCTGCTCGATGTTGCCGGCATTCAGCACCACGATCTTGTCGGCCATGGTCATCGCCTCGACCTGGTCGTGGGTGACGTAGACCATCGTGGTCTTCAACTGGTGGTGCAGTTCGCTGATCTCCAGCCGCATGGTGCCGCGCAGCGCCGCGTCGAGGTTGGACAGCGGTTCGTCGAACAGGAAGGCCGAAGGCTGGCGCACGATGGCGCGGCCGATGGCGACGCGCTGGCGCTGGCCGCCGGAGAGCTGTCCCGGCCGGCGTTCCAGATAGTTGGTCAGGTTCAGCACGCGAGCCGCGTCGGCGACCTTCTTCTCGATCACCTCCTTCGGCTCGCCCGCCATCTTCAGCGGGAAGGCGATGTTCTTCGCCACGGTCATGTGCGGATAGAGCGCGTAGGACTGGAACACCATCGCGAGCTTGCGCTTGGACGGCGCCTCGTTGGTGACGTCGCGCCCGTCGATCGCGATCGTGCCGGCGCTGAGGTCTTCCAGACCGGCGATCAGGCGAAGCAGAGTGGACTTGCCGCAGCCCGACGGCCCGACGAAGACGACGAACTCGCCATCCTCGATGTCGAGGTCGATGCTCGGTATGACGATGGTGGCGCCGAAGGTCTTGTTGACGTTCCTGAGGACGATGTTGCCCATTGATTGTTTCCTCCCGTCCTTCTTCTTCTAC
>JBFXFO010000062.1:0-20487 GCA_050178915.1 Rhizobiaceae bacterium
CAGGTGGAAATCCACGAAACGCACGCGGCTGTACTCAAGGTGCCGCATAACAGGAAGTTTCGGTGCGTCATTGACGGCGAACTGGGTGAACTCAGCCGCGAAACCAGATTTGAAATCAGGCCGGGCGTCCTGAAAGTCCTCGTTCCTTCGGACGCGCCGGCCTGATCCTCCCCTGAGCCGGCGTACGGTCAGCCCAGCAGCGGAACCACGGTTGCGGCGGAGATCTGTGCCGTCGTTGCATCTGTCTGGATTGCCTGCCCGTAATATTCCGCGATGGCCCAGGCCACCGCCGCGAGCAGCAATGCGACGACAAGGACCATCAGCACCGGCCGGCCCCAGCGGCCCTGACGTGCATCCTGCCCGCTTTCGACCACGGTTTTTTCCTCATAACTTCTGGCCACGCTCATTCTCCCTGCGCCAAATGCGCCATGGGGAGGAAATGCATGGGAGTGGCGCTGGTTCCGGCAGGTCGTCGGCTACTCCTCGTCGTCGTCAACCGACGATCCGCGATGCTGCAGCCAGGAGTAGGCGAGGAATGCCACGAGCGGCACGACGGCCACCGCGAGCGGCGTGGCGCGCCCGCGCAGGATGCTCGGCAGCGCCGAGGCAGCCGCCGTCGCGGCGAGCGTCGCAAAGCTCGACCGTCGCCGCTCGGACGCGATCTTGCTCGCCCGCTTCGACCGGATGGCATGGATGAGCAGGACGATCCCCGCGATCAGGAAGAACGCTGCGCCGAAGCCAAGCGCCGTCCACAGCGATCCGAATTCATCCGCAAGCCAGATGAACAGGGCGGCGAGAAAGAAGCCCAGCCCGATGGCAATACACAGGCCGGCGACGACATAGATGACGGCCGCGTTCTTCGCGCGGCGCGCCATGCCGGCGGCCTCACCTGAGAGAATGGCGGCAAGCAGCGTTCCGAACATCGGCCGCCCTTGAGCTTCCGCCTAGCGGCGAGCGAACAGCGCCAGAAGGAAGCCGACGCCGGCAGCGACGGCGAGCGACGTGAAGGGCTTCTCGCGGATCGTAGAGAGCACCTGCTGCTCGAGTTCGTCGGCATTGTCGCGCAGCCCCGAATAGTAGGCTTCGCCTTGCGCCTTCAGTGTCTCGACGCCTTCGCGGGCGGCGCGTCTTGCGGTGCCGTAGGAGTGCTCCCCGGTCGTCTTCAGCTGATCCACCAGCTTGGCGATGTCCGCCTTGAGCTGATCGATCTCGGCTTCCAGATCGGCCGGTTCCTTGGGTGTCTTGGCCATGAGGCAACTCCTTCGGCGTTCTTGACCTCGGCAAACGCCCAGCCGGGCCGCTGGTTCCTGCGACGGAAACGCCAAGGCATGAAAGGGCGTTTCCGCACCCGAGTCCAGCCGCATCTGCATTCGGGCGGGCGCTCAGACGAGCGGGCGGCGCGTTTCAGCGAGCCCCGACCACTCCGCCAGGTCCTTGAGGCCTTCGATGTCGCGCACCACGCAGCCGCGGTCGCGCCAGGCAATCAGCTTGCGGTCGACCAGCTTGCGCAGCGTCTTGTTCGTATGCACCAGCGACAGGCCGAGCGTGTCGGCCACGTGCTGCTGCGTCAGCGGGAGGATGGCGGTCTTGGCGGATTCGCCGAGATGCAGCGTGATCGCCCGTTCCGCCAGCAGCGCCAGCAGGTAGGCAGCGCGCTCGATCGCCGTGCGGCGCCCGACGCTGAGCAGATTCTCGTCGAGCATCTTCTCTTCGCGCGCCGCGATCCAGGTGATGTCGTAGGCCAGCCCCGGATGATGCCGGTAGAGCTCGGAAAGCTGGTCGCGCTCGAACACGCAGAGCAGCATCGGCGTCAGCGCCTCGACGGAATGCTGCATCTCGCCCATCAGCGTGCCCTGCAGCCCCAGCAGGTCGCCCGGCAGCACATAGTTGAGAATCTGCCGCCTCCCGTCGGGCAGCAGCTTGTAGCGAAACGCCCAGCCTTGCAGCGCCGTGTAGAGATGTGCGGAATGATTGCCCTCGGCGAGCACCGTCGCGCCGCGCTCGACTGCCAGTTCGCCCTTCTTGAAGCGGCTGACGAATTCGAGTTCCTGCGGTTCGAAGTCGCGAAACACCGGCAACGGTCGCAACGGGCAGCGCTCGCAGGGATACTGCTTGGTCGCGAACGATCGCGACGGCTGTTGCGGCAAGAAGGCCTCCCCTCGTATGAACGGCGCGATTGCAGGATTCGAGCGCGCCCGACTAGCCGTGAGTCATAGATTGCAGGGCAGCAAAAGGAAGTGTCATTTTTAAATGACAATCCAGCGCGCATCTCGCATCGGAGCGATGGGGTGAGGAAAGCAGGGATCGATGTCAGACAGATTGCTCGACGGGCTCACCGTGCTCGTCCTCGAGGACGAATTTCTCATCGCCATGGATGTCGAGCATCTGTGTACCGAGCATGGGGCGGCGGCGGTCCACGTCGTAGCCACCATGTCCAAGGCGGTCCTTGCCGATCTTCCTCGCTTCGATGTCGGCATCATCGACCTGATGCTGGACGGGCAATCGACGCTGCCCTTCGCCGACGAACTGAAGGCGCAGGGCATCCCGTTCGTCTTCGCCTCGGGCTATCCCGACCGCAAGGAGTTCGCGGAGCGCTTTCCGGGCGTCGCCATCGTGACCAAGCCGTACTCCGGCGAGGATCTCATCGAGGCGGCTGCCGCAGCGCATCGCAGCGGCCGCGCCTCCTGAGGCCGAACCCTCCTAACTGATCGACGAGCTCATGACCTGGGCGGAGATCGCGTCGGGGCCGAAATCGGCCTCGCCCGATATCTTCAGGTCTTCCTGCAGGCGGGTGCGGGCGCGGCTGACACGGCTCTTGATGGTGCCGACCGCGCAACCGCAGATCTCGGCCGCCTCCTCATAGGAGAAGCCTGCCGCGCCGATCAGGATCACCGCTTCGCGCTGGTCTTCCGGCAGCGCCGACAGCGCCTTGCGGAAATCGTCGAGGTCCATCATCCCGTGTTGGCCAGGATGCACCGCCAGCTTGCCGGTCAGCGTTCCATCGCTGTCCTGCACCTCGCGGCCGCGCTTGCGCATCTGCGAGTAGAATTCGTTGCGCAGGATGGTGAAGAGCCACGCTTTCAGGTTTGTGCCCGGCTGGAAGCTGGCGTGCTTGTCCCAGGCCTTGACCAGCGTTTCCTGGACCAGATCGTCGGCCTTGTCCGCGTTCTGCGCCAGCGACATGCCGAAGGCGCGCAGGCTGGGCATAGCCTCGATCAGCCCCTTCTTGAATTCGGCTGAGGCGGCCATGTCCGCTCAGTCCTTCTTCTGGCGGGTTTCGGCCTCGTCGAGCTGCTCAAGCAGCTGCAGCAGGCGATCGGGAACCTGTTCGGATTCAAGCCCGCGGAAGTAATCGCCGAGTTTCCGCGCGATCTCGCTGTTGGCGCCAAGCGCGCCATCCGCACCTGCACGGGACGGCCTGCCGCCCGGCGGTGAGGAACCTTTTTCGTTTGCCATTATATCCATCGCCCTGTACCCGGGACCCTTCTGGCCAATGACCGAACGGCCACCGGCGGTCCCTTGAGATCGCCCATCTTTGCCCTCAATGCCTTGCGCCACGATTGGTTCCAGTCATATGGAACTTTTTTTTCAGAGCTGCGTTTCTGGACGTCATTGATGGTCCGGACGGGCCATCGCGTCAGTCTATTGAGGGAGACTTGGAATATGAGCCTTTCCGGGGCCATTGCGCCGCATCTGCCGTTTTTGAGGCGTTTCGCCCGAGCTGTTTCCGGCTCGCAGACCAGCGGTGACGCGCTCGTCGCAGCGCTGCTTGAGGCGATCATCGCCGATATCTCGATTTTTCCGAAGGCCTCGAACGAGCGAGTCTCGCTCTACAAGATCTTTGCAAAGCTGTTCACGTCGATCGCCATCAACGTGCCGCCGGAGCGTCCGGAATTGGCCTGGGAACAGCGCGCCGCCGCCAACCTTTCGGCTCTGGCTCCGCGCCAGCGCCAGGCCTTCCTGCTGATCGCCGTGGAAGGTTTCTCCGAGGAGGAGGCGGCCGAGGTGCTCGATGTCGACCCCGCGGAATTCGCTTCGCTGCTGCGTCAGGCCAGCCAGGAGATCTCGCGCCAGGTGGCGACCGATATCCTCATCATCGAGGACGAGCCGCTCATCGCCATGGACATCGAGGAGATGGTGACCAGCCTCGGCCACCGTGTGGTCGGCACCGCCCGAACGCACAAGGAGGCGATCGCGCTGTTCGGCAAGACCAATCCGAAGATGGTGCTGGCGGACATCCAGCTGGCCGATGGCAGCTCCGGTATCGATGCCGTCAACGACATCCTTGCCTCGGCCAACATGCCGGTGATCTTCATCACCGCCTTCCCCGAGCGCCTGCTCACGGGCGAACGCCCCGAGCCGGCATTCCTCGTCACCAAGCCGTTCAATCCGGACATGGTGAAGGCACTGATCAGCCAGGCGCTCTTCTTCGATCGCCAAGCCAAGGCGGCCGCCTGATATCGGCTTCCGCCGCAGGAACAAAGCGCCTGCGGCGGCGTTCATTCGGGCAGAGATTTCAGGAGTTTGGTCATGTTGTATTGGACCTTGGTCTTCCTTGTCGTCGCCATCATCGCAGGTGCGCTCGGCTTCACCGGCATCGCCGGAGCCTCGGCAGCGATCGCGAAGATCGTCTTCTTCATCTTCCTCGTCTTCCTCGCCATCTCCCTGCTGGCCGGGCTGATGCGGCGGGCGCACTGACGGGTCGATCCAGCTACTGAAGGCCGATCCCCTCAAGCGGCTTTCAGAATCCGCCGGGCTTCCAGCCCCAGGGTTGGGCCCGGCGGAGCATTTTGAAGGCTGCAAAAGGACGCAATCGATCGACGCGCTGCTTTGCAGAGGGTCGTGAGCGCACAGGAAACGCGGTGGAGGCGTCAGGCAACAGCGACAAGGGCGGCTCGTCGGGCAACGATCCCGATGCCAACATCGAGTTGGGACGCAGCCTGGTCCGCGCACTGAACAACACCGGGATTTCGGTGCTCTATCAGGACTCCAATCTCAATGTGCTGTGGGCTCGCAACGTCCCGCCCTCCTGGGGTGCCAAGGATCTGGCCGGCCTCACCGATACCGATTTCCTGCCCCGCTCCGAAGCTCAGCGAACGATCGCCGCCAAGAAGGTCGCGCTCGCCGAAGGAGCGCCCACGTCGCTTGAGATCCGCATCGCCCAACAGGACGGTCAGCGCTGGTTCAAGGTCTGGATCGACGCGGATCGCCAGAACGGCGAGATGCGCGGGGTCATCACCACCGCCATCGACATCACCGAAGAGCGACGGCGCGAGCAGGCGCTGCGCGCGTTGCTGCGTGAAGTCAGCCATCGCTCCCGCAACATGCTGGCCATCATCCAGTCGATCGCTGCGCAGACGGGGCGCTACTCCGGCAGCATCGACGCGTTCCTTTCCCGTTTTCGCGGCCGCCTGCAGTCGCTCGCCTCATCGCAGGATCTGGTGACGTCCTCCAACTGGCGTGGCGCCGAACTGCGCGACCTCATCGGAGGCCAGATGGCGCGCTATGCGCATGATCTGGCGCGATCGGTCAAAGTCGAAGGCATAAACCCGTTCCTCAATCCCAACGCGGCGCTCCACATCGGTCTTGCCCTGCACGAGCTTGCCGTGAACTCATCGACCTTTGGCGCGCTGTCGCGGCCGGGTGGGCAGGTGCGCATCTCCGCATCGCTGGCTCCCGATCCGGCGACGTCCGGCACGCGGCTGCTCGAGTTCCGCTGGAGCGAGCCGTTTGCCGGCAACGAAACAGCGGACAAGCAGGAACTCTCGGACCGTCGCTTTGGCAGCGTCGCGCTCGAGAAGGTCGTACCGCTTTCGCTCAACGGCACGGCGGCGCTTACCGTCGAGGACGGTCAGCTCAACTATCGGCTGGCCGTTCCCGCAGCGAGCTTTGAGATCGATTAGCCGGAGAATGCGGGACTCTTACGCTCACTTTGGAACCCGCGAACGGCGACTCTCGTTATGGACGGGAGATTGCTGCCATGGAACATATAGCCGCGTTTATGCTGATCATCGGATGCTCACCCGATCTGAGCCAGTGCCGCGAATTGCCGGCGCCGGTTCCTGTCGTGTTCGAAGCTGGCGAGGATTGCGTCACCGAATTGCCGTTCGCGCTCAGCGCGGTGAACGGCAAGAGCCCGAAGATCATTGCGAAGTGTTTCGCCGTCGATCCGGCGATGGAAGAGGAAGACGGTGAGCTTGTCTGGGATGTAACGCCCGATGGCACGCTGACCGCTTCGGTAGAGGTTCCCGACGTCACGGTTGCGTCAAATTCGACGCGCAACAGGGACAAGTCGGTAACATTGGAGTGACATTGTCCAGGCTTAGCCCCTTCCGACATGTCCGGGCGGGCGATCACTGAGGGAGATCATACATGCGGAAAGTTATTGTGGCGCTGGCCATGACGGCAGCGGTTGCAGTTGCAGGTTGCACCACCACGGAACGTGATGTCGGCACCGGCGCGGCGCTTGGCGCGGCTGCCGGCGCGATCATCGGTGGCGACGTCGGCAGCGCCGTGGTCGGTGCGGCGGCCGGTGCCGCGGCCGGCGCATTCGTGCGCTACGCCGTGCGTGACGGCTACTGCGTCTACCGCGCGGGCAACGGCCGTCTCTACGAAGACCGCTGCCGCCGCTAAGGCTCAAGCAACAAAGGGGATGCTGCGGCATCCCCTTTTCATTTCGGGTCTCCTGACGCGCGCCTAGACTGGCACTGAGATCGTCACGGTGAGACCGTGGGCGCCGAACTCGCGATCGATCGTGCCCCTGAGTTCGCGCGTAATGTTCATGTCGATCAGGCGCGTGCCGAAGCCGACGCGCTGCGGCTGGGTCGCCGCCTGACCGCCCTCTCTCCAGTCCAGATGCAGCCGGCGTTCCTCCGCCTGGCGTTCCACCCGCCAGCTGACCCGCAGCCCCGCGATGTCGCCATACTTCATGGCGTTGGTCGCCAGCTCGTGGAAGGTCAGGCCAAGCGCCTGCGTGGCGGACTCGTCCAGCATCACCTTCGGCCCGGTCAGCATGTCGGCCGGCAATTCCGCACCGAACACCTGGCCCAGTTCCGTTCTCAGCAGCTCGCCGACGTCCGCCTTCTGCCAGCGTGAACGCGTCAGCAGTTCCTGCGAGGCCGCCATCGCCTGCAGGCGCGATGCGAACGACGCCGAAAACTCCCCGACATCGCTGGCGCCGGCGGCGGTCTGCCGCGCGATGGCGAGGATTCGCGCAATGGAGTTCTTGATGCGGTGCTTCATCTCCTGGAGAAGCAGATCCTTTTCCGACAGCGCCCGCTCGGCCGTCTCCTGCAAGGCTGCCATGGCGTCATAGGCCCGCGACTGGAAGCGCGCGATCATTGCGACCGCGCCGGCAAGCAACAGCCCGAAAAGGCCGACCACGAGCGGGATCGCCTGTGACGAGGGTGGAACGAACGCGGTCGACGGCCTGAACACCAGCGTCCACTCCGCGCCGGCAATATCGATCTTTCGGGTGACCGGACCTGGGCCGCCGTCAGCCGGCGGCGTCGGCGAGCGATACAGCAGATGCCCGTCCGCCGGCGCTCCGTCGTAGACCTCCATGCTGAGTGGCAGCAGCGAGCCGCGCGCAAGCGCGGCGTTGAAGATGTCCGCACCGCGAAACACCAGGAACAGCATCGCGGTCCCGCTCGCCCCGGCTGCACCGGGCACGTCGAGCCGCTGGAAGACGAGGAAGCCGGGATAGGGATTGCCGCTGGCATACCCGAGCGTGAGCAGGCCTGTGGCGGTCGGCGCGTCGGTTTCGAGCGCGCGGTCGATGACGGGCTGCCGCTCCGCCTCGGAATACATGTCGTACCCCATGCCCGAAAGATTTGCCTCGGTGACGGGCTCGTAGAGCACGATCGGCGTGCGCAGGGGTGCATCGACAGCGAGCGGGTGGACGCCCGACTGCGAACCGAAACTGGCGTGTATCTCATCCTGTGCGGCGGCGAGCTGTCCCTCATCGCGGACCACACGCAGGAAGCCCATGCCACGCAGGCCGGCGTAGTTCCTGTCGATGTCGAAGGCGTCGTAGAAGCGCTTGAAAGTCGTCCGCGAGACCGGGCCGGCCGCCGTCTCGAACATCGCCTGCGTGGAGCGCAGCAGGGAGATCTGCAACTCGACCCGGCTCTCGATGCGGTTGACCGCCTCGTCGGCGGCCGCGCCGAACTGGATTTCCGCAGCATCCTCGTTGGCAATGTAAGCGTAGCCGGCAAGCACGAGGCTCACCAGCGCAACGGCCGCAAACACCGCAACGGGCAGGTACTTCCTCAAAGGCCAACCTCGAACCGCAGGCCTCTTATGGAATGCACGTGACAGCGATGCAACGCCTCCGCCGCTCCCGTCACGTCAGCTGGTCCAATACCGGCGAGCCAACTGCCGGAGACAAGCTAGGGATTGCTCGAACCCGCGACTACGCCGCGACCCTCAGCGCGCCCGGTCCAGGGATGGCGCCTGGCGGACACTTGCCGAGGATGATCATGCCGAGCACCTCGTCCTGCGTGACGTCGGTGGTCTTGGCGGTGCCGACCACCTGACCGTTCTTCATCACGCAGACACGGTCGGCGAGGTCGAACACATCATGGATGTCATGGCTGATCAGGAAGATGCCGATGCCGTCGGCCTTGAGCTGCTTGACCAGTTCGCCCACCTGCGCCGTTTCCTGCGGTCCGAGCGCCGCGGTCGGCTCGTCCATGATCAGGATACGCGCGTTGAAATGAATGGCGCGCGCGATGGCGACCGACTGGCGCTGCCCGCCCGACAGCTTCACCACCGGCTCCTTGAAGCGGCGGAAGCGCGGGTTGAGACGGCCCATCACCTTGCGGGCCTCGGCCTCCATGGCGACGTCGTCGAGCGTGCCCCAGCGCGTCTTCAGCTCGCGCCCGAGGAACAGATTGGCAGCCGCATCGACATTATCGGCGAGCGCCAGCGTCTGGTAGATCGTCTCGATGCCATACCTCTTGGCGTCGCGCGGGTTGGAAATCGACGCTTCCTCGCCGTTCACGAAGATCTGCCCTGCGTCGCGCTTGTAGGCGCCGGAGAGAATCTTGATCAGCGTCGACTTGCCGGCGCCGTTGTGACCGAGCAGGCCGACCACCTCGCCGGGATAGAGATCGACGCTGGCGTGATTGACGGCCTTGATGCCGCCGAAGGCGATGGAGATGTCGCGCATCTCGATCAAGGGCGTGTTTGCCATGCGAGCCTCCCTCACTTGATGCGGCGACGATAGAGCTGATCGACGAACACGGCGGTGACGAGCACGCCGCCCACCACCATGTCCTTGTAGGCGGATTCGAAGTTCAGCAGTGTCATGCCGGACTGCAGCGATTGCATCAGCAGGGCGCCGAGCATCGCGCCGTAGATCGTGCCGACGCCGCCGGCGAGCGACGTGCCGCCGATCACCACCGCGGCGATCACGTAAAGTTCGTTCAGCTGGCCGAGTGAGTTGGTCGCCGCGTCGAGGCGGGCCGAGGTGACGATCGCGGATATGGCGACCAGCACGCCCATCAGCATGAACACCATGACGGTCAGGCGTTTCGTGTTGATGCCTGACAGCTCCGCCGCTTCCGGGTTGCCGCCGGTGGCATAGACGTAGCGGCCGAAGGCCGTCCGGCCGGCGAGGAAGGTCATCAATACGCCGACCGCCGCGCAGATGATCACCGGGATGGCGTAGCCGGTGTAGAAGATCAGCCCGTCGGCACAGCGCACGACCGTGTCGCCGGCCATGCATATGGCGTTGCCGGCCTTGTCCTCGACGCCGGGCGGAATGGCGATGCCGTTCGCCTTGGCGTAGGTCTCGATCACCTTCGGCGCCCACGGATAGGCGTTGACGATGGCGGTGATGCCCAGGATCGCGGCGCTGCCGCAGGTGGCGAGGAACACTTCCGCCCACACCGGGCGTTGCGGGAAGTTCACGCGCTGGCGCTGGCGCCTGCCGTTGAGGATGGCGAGCACGACGACGACGCAGGCCGCCACGGCGATGATCCAGCTCCACATCGGACCGATCGAGGCGAGCGGACCGTTGCCGCCGAGCAGCTTGAAGGTCTTGTCCATCGGCGCCACCGTTTCGCCGCGGATCAGCGCCCAGGCGACGCCGCTATAGGCGATGAGGCCGCCCAGCGTGACGATGAAGGCGGGGATGCCGGCATAGGCGGTGAGCATGCCGTTGAACCAGCCGATGAAGGCGCCGAGCGCGAGCGCGAAGAGCACCGCGATGACCCAGATCCACTCATTGCCGACGCCGAGCCAGGGACCGAGTTCGAACACCTGCAGCACGCCGGTGGCAACGGCGATAGTCGACAGCATCGAGCCGACCGACAGGTCGAGCTGACGCATGACGATGAGCAGCACCATGCCCGTGGACATGATCGCGATGGAGGCGGTCTGGACCAGCAGCGTCCACAGGTTGCGCGGCGTCAGGAACGAGCCGCCGAACAGGCCTTCATTGGGGCGGAGGATGCCGCTGTAGACGTCGAAGCCGACCCAGATGACCAGCAGCGCCGCGATCATCCCCAGCATGCGCGTGTCGAGTTCGGTCGCACGGAAGAACCGCGTGACGGCGCCCCCTTCCACTTCAGCCGCTGATTCCTCGGGGCCGGTGCCCGTACCGGTTGCTGAACTCATCGGTGTCGCCTCCCAGGGCCGGCCTGCGCATTTTCTGCTTATGAATTGGCCGCGCCACCCTCGCAGATGGCGCGGCCAATCTTATTCAGATCGATCGTGCTGGCAACCCGGGCGCCTGGCCCCGGCTGCCCCTGGCGATCGGATCAGTCGCAGGCGGCAACCGAACCGGCGGCGACGCCGGCGCAGGCCTCTTCCTTGGAAATCCAGCCGGCGTTGATGACGTCGCCCAGATTGTCCTTGGTGATCGGGTTCGGCGCCAGCAGGATCGAGTTCATCTCGATGCCCTTCTTGCCTTCCTTGAACTTCTGCACGTTCGGCAGCGCGTCGATGGCGGTGCCGGCGGCGAGAGCCACGGCAGCCTCACCGGCGACCTTGCCGAGCGCGCGGGAGTCCTTCCAGATCGACACCAGCTGGGTGCCGAGCGCCACGCGGTTCAGAGCGGCCTTGTCGCCGTCCTGGCCGGTGACCGGCACGGAGCCGGCAAGGCCCTGCGCCTCGAGAGCGGCAATGACGCCGCCGGCCATGCCGTCGTTTTCGGAGATCACGGCGTCGATGGCGTTGTTGTTCTGGGTCAGGCACTGGTCCATGTTCTTCTGGGCAGCGTCCGGCTTCCAGCCATCAGTGAAGGTCTCGCAGACATTCTTGATCTTGCCGGAGTCGAGGTTCTCCTTCAGCACCTCGGTGATGCCTTCGAAGAGGAAGGTGGCGTTCGGGTCGCCCTTGTCGCCCTTGATGAAGGCGAAGTTGCCTTCCGACTTGCCCTTCTCGAGCATCGTCTTGGCCATCAGGCGGCCGACGCCGACGTTGTCGAAGGTCACGTAGAGAGCCGACGGATCCTCGAACTGCACGTCGTAGGCGATCGACTTGATGCCTGCGTCGCTGATCTTCTGGATCGACGGCAGGATCGCGTCGGAGTCGAAGGCGACGATCAGGATGACGTCGACCTTCTGCGTGATCAGGCCTTCGATGTCCGCGGCCTGCTTCTGCGCCGAACCCTGCGCGTCGGTGGAGATGTATTTGTCGCCGGCAGCCTCGACGACGGCCTTGATCGCGGCCTCGTCGGTCTTCCAGCGCTCTTCCTGGAAAGTCTTCCAGGAAACGGCGATCGTCTTGCCTTCCGCCTGTGCACCGGCGGTCAGCGCAAAGGACATGGCGACACCCGCCAGAATGGCGGCTGTAAACTTCTTCATGCTATCCTCCCTGAGCCCCTCGAAAGGGGCGCGCTCCTCATTCGCGGTCGAAGCTCTTTTTTCGAGCATCGAAAAAAATACTGACTCCGCCGCGTATCCATGTCAATATCGAACTCGGCGGTTGGACAACAGAGCCATCGACTTCAAGAGGCCCTGATCCTGGCCGGGAGGAATCATGTCGACGGCTGCGCGCCACGACGATCTGCGACGACGCAATCGCGGACTCGCACTCGATGCGGTGCGCCGCTCCGGCCAGCCGTCGCGCACCGAGATCGCCGGACTGACCGGTCTCAGCCATTCCACCATTTCGGCGATTGCGTCCGACCTTCTGGGCGAAGGCATCCTGCTCGAAGCGCGCGGCAGCGAAGGCGCCTCGTCCCGCCGCGGCCGCCCGCAGGTGGCGATGGCGCTCAATCCGGACGCCGCGGCGGTCGCCACCATCGTGCTTTCGCTCAACGCGCTATCCGGCGAGCTGGTCGACTATTCCGGCGCGGTCATCGCGCGCGAGCAGCGCAAGCCCGCGACACAATCGATGTCTCGCGATGCCATCGTTGCCGAGACCGTCGCCATGGCGCGGCGGTTGACCGGGCATCGGAAGCTCGCCGGCCGGCGCGTGCTACGCATCGGCATGGCGATCCAGGGCGTCACCGACGCCGAGGCGCGGCGCATGCTCTGGTCGCCCATTATGCCGGCTAACGACGTACCCTTCGCCGACATTCTCGAGCAGGCAACCGGCCTGCCCGCGACGGTCGAGAACGACTGCAACATGATCGCCATGGCGTTGAAATGGCGGCATCCCGAGCGCTATCGCGACGACCTGATCGCAGTGCTGCTGTCGCACGGCATTGGCATGGGGCTGGTGCTGCGCGGCGAGGTCTTCACCGGCACGCGCTCCTCGGGCGTCGAGTTCGGCCACATGATCCACCGCCCCGACGGCGCGCTCTGCCGCTGCGGGCGACGGGGCTGCATCGAGGCCTATGCCGGCAGCTATGCCATCTGGCGCAATGCGCGGCAGGCGAACGAGAACGAGCCGCCGCTGGCCGACATCGCCGACGCCGAGATGTTCGCGCTTGCCGCCGCCGCGCGTGCTGCCGAAGGACCCGAACGCGAGGCGTTCCGCAAGGCAGGGGAAGCGATCGGCTTCGGCCTCGGCAGCCTGTTCGCGCTGATCGACCCTGCGCCCGTGGCTTTCGTCGGCCAGGGTGCGTCGGCTTTCGACCTGATCGAGCCGTCGATGATCGCCGCGATCGCGCGCACGTCCGGCGGCGAGCACGCCAGCGCGCTCAGCTTCGCCAGCGAGCCGGACGATATCCCGCTTATCCGCGAGGGCTGTGCCTTCCGCGCCCTGACCTTTGTCGACCAGCAGATCTTCGCACCAGGCAACGCGCCGTCGCCCGGCCGCCACGTCGCCTGACGGCAGCTACCGTGCGGCGGTCCAGCCCTTCACCGGCTGGTCGCGCTCCACCACGTACAGCGCGTTCGGCTCGACATCCTGCCATTCGCCGACCGTGCCATCCGGCCAGGCGACGCGCACCGCCGCCTTGGTCTCGCTGCCGAGCCCGAAATGGTGCCAGCCAAGCTTGCCGCCGACATGGCCGCCGCCGACCGTGATTTCGCGCCGCAGGATGCGGTCCTGTCCGCAGCGAACCTCCAGCCACGCGCCGATCGCATCGCGGTTGGCGCCTGCCTGCTTCAGGCTGATCGCGACCCAGTTGCCGGCTTCCGCGCTGGTGTTGCGCCAGAGCTGCGCCTTGTCGTTGCGGTTGACCACGACCATGTCGATCAGGCCATCGAGATTGAAGTCCGCCAGCGCGCCGCCCCGTCCGGTCTTCAGGCTGGCGACCCCAGCCTTGTCGCCGGCTTCGACAAACTTGCCGTCCGTCTGCTGGAGCAGCAGATTGTTGGGATCCTGCATGGCGAAGTCCGGCATTTCCCAGACGTTCCCCTTCACGACGAATAGGTCGACCATGCCGTCATTGTTCACGTCCTCGAACTCGGTGTGCCAGGCAGTGCTCGGCTTGAGTTCAGGGCCGGTGTAGGGGCGGTGCGCGGTGACGCCTTTCGGCCATGCGACGTCGGAATAGGTCGGCTTCGGCGCAGCGCCGTCGGCCGGCACCTCGGCCAGCGTCTGCAGCTTGTTGTCGGCCATCGAGGTGAGGAAGTATTCCGGATACCCGTCGAAGTTCAGGTCGTAGCTGGCAATGCCCATGCCCCAGATGCGCAACGGCCGCCAGCCTTCCGGCGCAGTGTAGAGCGCGGGTTCCTTGCCTGGCTCCAGCTTCCACATCTGTTCCTGCCCGCCCTCGTAATATTCGCGGTCGTTGGAGACGCGCAGCGAAGGCGTGCCGGAACGGTTCCAGTCGGTGAACATCATTGACAGGGGACAGAAACTCGGCTTCAGCGCCAGCGGCGCCGCGAATTTCCGCGCGCCGGCTTCCGGCCGCAGCAGCCAGTTGTCGGTGCAGGAACCCCAGGGCGAGATTTCCTCCGCGCGGTCGATGTAGCTGCCCACCGCGATCGTTGGCCACTCAGCGCCCTTCTCCCAGGTGGCGGCCATCGCCGTCCACCAGGCATCGCCGCCATGGAAGCCCCAGTTCTCGTTGGCGCGTTCGAACCTGCAGCCGCCCAGTCCGCGCATGACGACGTTTTCGCCAACTCTCATCAGCACCAGGTCGGTGTTGTCGTCGCCGTCGATATCGAGCGGGTAGGCGCCGGTCAGCTTGTCGAGTTCAAGCCCGCTCGTGTCGGCGACGAACTTCAGCGCGCCGCCGCGCGTGCTGGCATTGCGATAGAACTTTGCCGGCTTCTCGCCGCCGGCGAGCAGCATGTCGGCAAACCCGTCCGCGTTGCAGTCGAACACCGCAGCGCCGCCGCCGACCATGTATTCCCATTCGCCCTGGTAGACGCTGTCGATGCCGGCGCTGTCAGTCTCCTCCGCGAAGGACGGCACCAGCGGGGCGGCGACATCCTCGGCCTGCACGCCGCCGGCAAAGCCGGCAAACGCGGCGATGAGGAATGCAGTTCTTGCAAGACGCATGGCCTACTTCCTCGTCTTCAGGGCGACGGTATAGCCGCCGATGCAACGTCCCTGCTCCAGCCCGTCCGCGATCGCGGCATGGAAATGGATGCCCCCATAGAGCCGCGACACACCGGCTTCTTCGGCCGCCTCATGGAAGCTCTTGTAGTTGCGCGGATTGCGCCCGTCGGGAGAGCCGGTCCTGTCTTCGAAGGCAAAATTGTCGCCGAAGAAGGCGGTGAGCACCGCGTCCATGGCGCCGGACACCGTCGAGTGTCCGCTCGGATACTCGGGAAAGGGCGGCGTGTTGAGCAGCGGCTCCCATTTCGGATCGATGTTCTTCCTGATGTAGGTGATCGGCCGGATGAGGTCGTGCTCGTACTTCGCATGCCAGCAGCCGACGAAGGCGTCGGACATGGCGATGCCCATGCGCGCCAGCAGGTCGACGTTCTCGTCCAGCGGCAGGTCCTGCTTTTCCGCAACCTGCAGGGCAATCGAAACCCAGTGGCCGGGCGGCGTCATCGAGAGCATCGGATCGTCCGACCAGAAGCGCGCGATGGCGGTCAGGTCGGGCGTCGTGTTCTTGACGCTTTCCCGCACTTCCATCGCCTGCCTGTAGAACTCCGAGTCAGGCTCGACGCTGAATGCCGGATTGCCCGGTGTCGGACAGGTCGCGCCATCGGGGGTCGCGAAGGTGCGCATCTTGCCCCAGTCGGGCAGGAGCGGGCACTGCTGCTGCCGCACCGCGCTGGTCGGCACCCAGTTCGACGGCTTGCCGCCGAGCTTGCACTCCTGCGGGAAGCCCATGTTGTCGATGACCGCGCCGCCGTCGCTGAGCGACCATTCATGGATCGCCGCGGCAACGGCCTTGCCGTAGGCTTCGCTGCGCGCCACCACATCCTCGGGCACGCCGGCAACGGCGCGCTCGCGCCACTTCTTCTTGGCGGCCGCGATCGAGCGCTGGCCGGTCGGGCCTGTGGTGCCGAAATAGTAGACGATCGACTCCGCCAGCGCCGCGCAGATGATGATCGTATCGTCATACTCCGCGCCGGCCTCGCGCGCCGGCACCGCCGGCAGCCCCTTCACCTGCCCTGCAAGCGAAACGAGCTTGTCCGAGCCGCTGGCAGTCGCCTCGTAGACGGTGATGCCGAGATAGCCAAAGGAGCGGCTCGCAACCGGAGGCGAATAGGTCGCCGTGTGGCGCACCAGTTCGTTCATCAGCAGATACCAGTCGCGCAGCATCTTCTGCGGCGACGGACGGTCGGCCGCAAACGCACCCGAGCACGCCACAAGCAGCATGGCGGACGCCGCAAGCACGCGGCTGGCGAAACGCATGATTTCCTCCCGTGCAGAGCCCCGTTTATTTCGGATTTTTCTCAACTAAACACGGGTAGCCGCAGCTCACAAGGGCAACGCGTCGAGGTCCGGCGCGGGTGGATCAGGCCTCGCGGATCGCGTAGCCGGCGCCACGGATGGTGCGGATCACGTCGGGCATGCGGCCGGTATTCACGGCCTTGCGCAGGCGGCCGACATGAACGTCGACGGTGCGCTCGTCGATGTAGATCGTCTCGCCCCACACATTGTCGAGCAGCTGGCTGCGCGAGAACACGCGGCCGGGGTGCTGCATCATGAACTCAAGCAGCCGGAACTCGGTCGGGCCGAGCCGTATTTCGCTCTTGCGGCGATAGACCCGGTGCGCCTCCCGGTCGAGCACGATGTCGCCGACCTTCAGCACCGACGACAGCACTTCCGGTTTGGCGCGGCGCAGCAGCGCACGCACGCGGGCGATGAACTCCGGCGTCGAGAACGGCTTCACCAGATAGTCGTCAGCGCCGGTCGAGAGACCGCGGACGCGATCGCTTTCTTCGCCGCGCGCGGTCAGCATGATGATCGGCAGCCGCTCCGTCTCCGGCCGCATGCGCAGCCGCCGGCACAGCTCGATGCCGGACACCGCCGGGATCATCCAGTCGAGCACCAGCAGGTCCGGCACGCTTTCCTGCAGGCGGATTTCGGCCTCGTCGCCGCGAGTGATCACTTCGACCTGATAGCCTTCGGCTTCCAGATTGTAGCGGAGGAGCACGCACAGCGGCTCCTCGTCCTCTACGATCATGACCTTGGGAGCGATCATGCCGTTCTCCCGATCTTGTCGCCTATTCCGCCGGCACCGCCATCGACGTCTCGTCGATCTTCGGGCGGTGCGGAGGAAGCTGCGATCCGGTCATCACGAAATAGGCGTTCTCCGCGACATTGGTCACGTGGTCGCCGATGCGCTCGAGGTTCTTGGCGCAGAACAGCAGATGTGTGCACGCGGTGATGTTGCGCGGATCTTCCATCATGTAGGTGAGCAGTTCACGGAACACCGACGTGTACTGCACGTCGATCTTCTCGTCGTCGGCACGCAGCTGCTGCAGCGCCTCGGCGTCGCGCGCCACATAGTACTCGACCACATCGTGCACCTGTCTCAGCACCATGTTGGCCATGGTATCGATCGAATTCGCCAGCTGCCGCGAAGCAGCCGCGTCGCCCACGGCGCCGACGCGCTTGGCGATGTTCTTCGCCAGGTCGCCGATGCGCTCGAGATCGGCCGCCATGCGAATGGCGCCGATGACCGAGCGCAGATCCTGCGCCATCGGCTGGCGCTTGGCGATCAGCGTGATCGCCCGCTCATCCAGCTCGCGCTGCTTTGCATCCATGACGGAATCGTCGGAGACGACCCGCTGCGCCAGCGCATTGTCGGAATGCAGCAGCGCGCGCGTGGCGGTCGACAGCATCGAGCCCGACAGGTCACCCATGTCGCGGATCAGGCGGTCGACGGCGTTCAAATCCTCGTCAAACGACGTGACTGTGTGCTGGCCCATGTTCGAATCCCTCGTTGCAGCCCGTGCGTGCTGGCTCAGCCGAAGCGGCCGGTGATGTAGTCCTGGGTGCGCTTGTCGTCAGGATTGGTGAACATCTTGTCGGTCGCACCTTCCTCGACGAGATAGCCGAGATGGAACATGGCGGTGCGCTGCGAGACGCGCGCCGCCTGCTGCATCGAGTGGGTGACGATGACGATGGTGTAGTTGACGCGCAGTTCGTCGATCAGTTCCTCGACTTTCGCCGTGGCGATCGGATCGAGCGCCGAGCAGGGCTCGTCCATCAGGATCACTTCCGGCGACACCGCGATGGCGCGCGCGATGCAGAGGCGTTGCTGCTGGCCGCCCGACAGGCCGGTGCCCGGCTCGTTCAGGCGATCCTTCACCTCGTTCCACAGCGCCGCCTTCTGCAGGCTCGACTCGACCACCTTGTCGAGGTCGGCCTTGGAGCGGGCGAGGCCATGGATGCGCGGACCGTAGGCAACGTTCTCGTAGATCGACTTCGGGAACGGGTTCGGCTTCTGGAACACCATGCCGACGCGGGCGCGCAGTTCGACCACGTCGATGCGCGGATCGTAGATGTCTTCGCCGTCGAGCGTGATCGTGCCGCCGACGCGGGCGATGTCGACGGTGTCGTTCATGCGGTTGAGGCAGCGCAGGAAGGTGGACTTGCCGCAGCCGGACGGGCCGATCAGCGCCGTCACCTGGTTCTCGCGCACGTCCAGATTGACGTCGAACAGCGCCTGCTTCGGCCCGTAGTGCACGGTCACCTTCTCGCCGCGCATCTTGATCGCTTCGTTTGGCGTCCCGGCCATTTTGTCCCTCAGCGCTTGCTCAAGCTTCGTTTCGGTCATCACGTTCATAGGACAATACCTCTATTCTACCAGCGGCGCTCGAACCGGCGGCGCAGAATGATGGCGGTGATGTTCATCACCATCAGGAATGCCAGCAGGATCATGATGGCGCCCGACATGCGTTCGACGAAGGCGCGCTCGGCTTCGTTCGCCCACATGTAGATCTGCACCGGCAGTGCCGTTGCCGCGCTGAGCGGCGTGGACGGATAGTCGGCCACGAAGGCGACCATGCCGATCAGCAGCAGCGGCGCCGTCTCGCCCAGCGCGCGTGCGAGCCCGATGATGGTGCCGGTGAGGATGCCGGGCGCGGCGAGCGGCAGCACATGGTGGAACACCATCTGCGTTTTCGAGGCGCCGAGCCCGAGCGCCGCGGACCGGATCGACGGAGGCACCGCGGCGAGCGCCGCGCGCGTCGCGATGATGATCGTCGGCAGCGTCATCAGTGTGAGCACCAGGCCGCCGACCAGCGCGGCGGAACGCGGCAGGTTGAGGAAGTTGATGAACACCGCGAGGCCGAGCAGACCGAACACGATCGACGGGACGGCGGCGAGGTTGTTGATGTTGACCTCGATAATGTCGGTGAGCCGGCTTTTCTTGGCGAATTCCTCCAGATAGATCGAGGCGGCCACGCCGATCGGCAGCGCCAGCAGCAGCACGATGACCATCATGTAGAACGAGCCGATGATGGCAACGCCCACGCCGGACGTTTCCGGACGGCTGGACGCGCCGAAGCTGAACAGGCCGGTATTGAACTGCTGCTCCATCGAGCCGTCGCTGGCGAGCTGGTTCATCCAGGCGACCTGCTGGTCGGACACCTTTCGGTTCTTCTCGGGCACGGTGAGGTCGATCTGGCCCTTGAATGCCGAGTCGACATTCGCCGAGGCGAGCACGGTGACGTCGCGCGTCGTGCCAATGACCGACGGGTCGCTGACCACCACTTCACGAAGCTGGACGCGCAGCCCCTCGGAGAGAAAACCCTTGAGCTTTGCCACGGCCGGCTTGTCGTTGGGGTCGACCCCGAGCTTGGTCATCAGCGCGCGTTGCGCCAGCAGCGGATAGTTCGCCGTCACCAGCACGTTGGGATCATCGGCGCGCTTGCCCTGCGGATCGACGATCTTCTCGTCGAAGGTGATCGGCAGCGTAACGGCCGTCTGCCAGAAGGCGGTGTAGCCTTTGGACACGATCGAAAACAGCATGATCGCCAGGAAGATCAGGCCGAACGAGATCGCCAGCATGCCGTATAGCCGGAAGCGGCGCTCCGCGCCATAGCGGCGGCGCAGGCCGATGTCGCGGCGGACGCGCGCCTTGGCGACGGGGATCGAGCCAACAGTCGTGTCGGTCATTCGTACTGCTCCCGATACTTGCGCACGATGTAGAGCGCCGCGATGTTCATCACGAGGGTGATGGCGAACAGCGTGATGCCCAGCGCGAACGCGACCAGCGTCTGCGGCGTGTTGAATTCGAGATCGCCCGTCAGCTGGTTGACGATCTTGACCGTGATCGTCGTCATCGCTTCGAACGGATTGAGCGTGAGATTGGCGGCGACGCCGGCGGCGAGCACCACGATCATGGTCTCGCCGATGGCGCGCGAGGCAGTCAGCAGGATGGCGCCGACGATGCCCGGCAGCGCCGCCGGCAGGATCACCTTCTTGATCGTCTCCGAGCGGGTTGCGCCGAGGCCGAGCGAACCGTCGCGCATGGCGCGCGGCACCGCCGTGATGATGTCATCCGACAGCGACGACACGACCGGGATCAGCATGATGCCCATGACAAAGCCGGCGGTGAAGATCGACTGTCCCTGGATGAAGGGCGAGCCGCCGGCGAGCGCCGCGCTGAGATCGCGCAGGAACGGCCCGAGCGTCACCAGCGCGAAGATGCCGTAGACGATGGTCGGGATGCCGGCGAGCAGTTCCAGCGCCGGCTTTACGATGCCGCGCACCCGCTTCGAC
>JBFXFO010000063.1:0-1848 GCA_050178915.1 Rhizobiaceae bacterium
CGCGGCTTCGAGATCGCGCAGGGCCGGCTTGGGCCGGGACGCATCCACCACTGCATGCGGCTGATCGGACTGGCCGAACGCACGCTGGAGAAGATGTGCCTGCGTGCGAAAAAGCGTGTCACCTTCGGCAAGGCGGTCGCCGACCAGTCGGTGACGCGCGAACGCATCGCCGAAGCGCGCATCATGATCGAGCAGTCACGGCTGCTGACGCTGAAGGCAGCGCACATGATGGACACGGTCGGCAACAAGGCGGCGCGCAGCGAGATCGCCATGATCAAGATCGCCGTCCCGAACATGGCCTGCCAGGTGACCGACTGGGCGATCCAGGTGTTCGGCGGCGGCGGCACGAGCAATGATTTCGGCCTTGCCGCGGCCTATGCCACGGCACGTCTGCTGCGGCTGGCGGATGGTCCCGATGAGGTGCATCGCGATCAGCTGGCGCGCATGGAACTCAGGAAGCATGACGGTCGCAACCAGCGCGGCGGGGCCCACAACTGGGCGGCGGCTGTCTCCAACCGCTCGCTCGGCATCAATCCGCCGAAGCCCTGAGGGGCGGGCGGCAGAAATGTCGCGGCAGCCCGGCGTTTCCGCGCCCATGCATGCGTGCTAAGCGTGCCGCATTCGGAGGTTTGCGGGTGCGCATCGGAGCGGGCAGCAACAGGTCGGTCGTCGCCTTTCTGGCGGCGCTGGTCTTTGTCGTCCAGACTTCGTTCGTGGCCTGGGCCGGCGCAGCCGTAGCCGCCGGCCCGACGCTCGACGCGTTCGGCAACCCGCTCTGCATCACCAGCCATGAAGTCTCCGGCTCGACCGACGGCGATCATGGCAAGGTGCCGAGCTGCTGCACTCTGGGATGTGCCTCGGTCGCCCCCGTGCTCGACCAGCCGGCGGGCACTGCCGTCTTGGTCCTCGCTGCCGCGCACACCGTATCCGTCCCGGCGCCGGACGGCATCGAACCTGGGCTGAAGCGCCTCGATCACGACATCGCAAGTCCGCGCGGACCACCGTCCGCGCTCTGACATCGCAGCGCACGGCTTTTCCGTGCAGGTCAGTGAAGGCCGCGACGCCTGGAGCGCGACGGCCAAAGGTGGAGAATACCATGCAGGTTTCATTCCGCGGCGCCATGCGCGCCGCAATCGGGGCGATCGCGTTGATGGCGTTCGGCTCCGGCACGCTGTCGGCGCATGATTTCAAGGTTGGCGACATCCAGATCGACCATCCGTGGTCGCGCGCAACACCGCCCAACGCCCGCGTGGCGGCCGGATACCTGACGCTGAAGAATGGCGGTTCTGAAGCCGACCGGCTGATCGCCGTCAGCTCCGACATCGGCGGCAAGGCCGAGATCCATCAGATGCTCGTCGGCGACGACGGTGTCATGACGATGCGGCCGGTGACCGACGGTGTCGAGGTGCCGGCGGGCGGCGAGGTCGAACTCAAGCCGGGCTCCTTCCACATCATGTTCCTGCAGCTGAAGCAGGGCGTGAAGGAGGGCGACAGCTTCAAGGGCACGCTGACCTTTTCGAAGTCCGGCAGCGTCGATGTCGAATTCGACGTCCAGGCGATGGGCTCCGACGCCGGGCATGAAGGGCACGGCGGCTGAAGCCGCCAAAGGCTCTCCACGTCTCATCCGCATATAGCGCGCCCCGCCAACGGCGGCGGCCAGGCCGGCAGGGCATGCCGGTCACCCATCAATCATGGAATGAGGGACATTTCGATGTTCAGGACGATCATGCTTGCCGCGCTCGTCTCAGCGGTTTCGGCTCCGGCCTTTGCCCACGCCACACTGGAGGTCACGGAGGCGCCGGTCGGCTCGACCTACAAGGCGGTGCTGCGCGTACCGCATGGCTGCGA
>JBFXFO010000063.1:1948-20486 GCA_050178915.1 Rhizobiaceae bacterium
CGCTCGCCGCCGGCCTCTTTGAGGGATGCGAGGGGACGCAGTGAAGACGGCATTCGGGCGGATTGCGCTGGCGGCGTTCGCGCTGCTGTTGCAGGCAGCGGCGGCGCTGGCGCACGCCTCGCTGACGGCATCGGAGCCGGCCGACGGGTCGGTGGTGCCGTCCGCGCCGGCCATCTACCGCCTCACCTTCGGCGAGCCTGTGTCGCCGCTGACGCTGCGGCTGGTGCGGCCAGACGGCACGGCCGAGCTGCTGCACCGTTTCCGCCTCGTCGACCGCACCGTCGAGATCGATGCGCCCGCCGGGCTCGGCCGCGGCACGCATGTGCTCGCGTGGCGGGTCGTCTCGGGCGACGGCCACCCGATCGGCGGCTCGGTCGTGTTCTCCATCGGCGAGGCCAGTGCGCAGGCGCCGGTGGTGGCCGAGGCGGTCGACAGGGTGGTGCAGGGCGGGCTGTGGCTGGCGAAGATCGCGCTCTCTATCGGCCTTTTCATCGGCGTTGGCGGCGTCTTTGCGATGCGCGTTCTGATGCCGGGAGTGACGTCCGGCCGCCGAGTCGCCGCCGCCGCGCTGGTCATCGGCGCCGCCGGCGCCATCGTCTCGGGCGGTTTTCAGGGGCTCGATGCGCTTGGTGCGCCGGGAGCAAGACTGCTCGACCCGCTGGTCTGGGAGATCGGGCTTGGCACCAGCTATGGCGAAACGGTCGGCGCGGCGATTGTGGCGTTGCTGCTTGCCGCGCTGGCGCTTGGCGTGCGTGGCATGGTCGGTGCTGCCGTGGCCGTTCTCGCGCTGCTGGCAGCGACGATTGCACCGGCCTTGAGCGGTCACGCCAGCGCCGCTACGCCGCAATGGCTGATGCGTCCGGCCGTGTTTCTGCACGTGCTGGCGATCGCCTTGTGGGTGGGCGCGCTCGCGCCGCTCGGTCTGGCGCTGCGGCGCCGCGAACCCGGCGCCCGCATGGCGCTGCTGCGCTTCTCGACCGCGATCCCGGCCATCGTCGGCGTCCTCATCGTCGCCGGGTTTGTGCTTGCGGTCGTGCAGGTTGAGCGCCCGGCCGCGCTGCTCGAGACCGCCTACGGCCAGGTGTTCCTGATCAAGCTGGCATTGTTCATCGGCCTGCTGATCCTTGCCGCGGTGAACCGATGGTTCCTGACCGCGCTGGCGCAGGCCGGCGATGCTTCGGCAACACGGCGGCTGACGCGTGCCGTCTCTGTCGAGACGGTGCTGGCCATCGCCATCTTCGCCGCCGCTGCCGCCTGGCGCTTCACGCCGCCGCCGCGCGTGCTGGCGGCCGAAGCCGCCCGCCCGGCCATTGTCGAGATGCAGTCAGACAAGGCGATTGTGGTGTTGTGGATCGGCCCGGCGAGGGCAGGTCCGGTGCGCGTCGTGGCCAATGTGCTGACCGTCGACTATGCGCCGCAGGAAGCGAAGGAAGTGACGGTGAGCTTCGCCAGCCCGGCATCCGGCATCGAGCCGTTCAGACGTGCATTGCAACGCGGTGAGGGCATGGCGGACTGGCAATCCGATGGCGTCGCGATCCCGCTCGCCGGCACCTGGCGGGTGCGTGTCGACGTGCTGATCAGCGATTTCGAGACGACGCGGCTCGAGAGCGAGATCCGTATCCGGCCGTAGACCTAGCGGAACGTGACGGGCAGCGAGAAGGAGTGGCTGCCGCTCAGGCCCTCCGGCGGCGCCGGAACGCGCGCGGAACGCACAGCGCTCACCGCCTTGGCGTCGAGCCCGCTGTTGCCGGAAGAGCCGGCGACGCTGGCCGCCGTCACTGCGCCCGAGCCGTTGACGACGAAATGGATCGTCACCGTGCCGCTGCCGCGGATGCGTGCGACGCGGCGCGCCACCGCCGCACGCACCTGGCTGTTCCAGCGCGCCGGATTGACCTGCTTCGCGGTCGAGGCCTTGGAGGCGGCGGACGCGGCGCTCGGCTTTGGCTTTCCGGTCTTCGTGGCGTCGGCGGTCTCCGCCTCGCGGGGCTTTTCGGCCGCCTTCTTCCTGGCCGGTTTCTCGGCCTTCTTCGCGGGCTTCTCAGCCTGCTTGACCGGCTGCTCAGCCTTTTTGACTGGTTTCTCGGCTTTCTTGACCGGCTTCTCGACCGGCTTGGGCTCCGGCGGCCGTACCTCGTCGGGCAGCTGCGCCACCACCTCGCTGGTGACAGTTTCAGGCTCGATCGGGTCCGGGTCGACCTCGGTGATCTCGCGCTCGACCACCGGCGGTTCGCTCGCTTCGGTCACCGGCTCGACAGCCTCGACAGGATCGGCCTGCGCCATTTCGGTCTCAACCGGCTCGGCCTCGGCCATTTCGGTTTCGACGGGGGTTGCCTCGGTCATTTCGGGTTTCACCGGCTCGGTGATCTCCTCGACCTGCTCGAGCGGATTGACGGTCTCTTCCATGACCGATTCGGAAGCCACCGCATCGGGCGCCGTGACCGGCAGCGGCATCAGGTCGATCTCCATCGCCACCTGCGCCGCGTCGGGCAGCGATACCATCTCCACGCTCTGCATCGCGTAAGCGAAGGCAAGGTGCGCCGCCAGCACGACCGCTCCAGCGCCAAGCCAGAGTCCGGCCTGCCGTGTGCCGTGCGATCCTGTGAGCGTGAGTTCGGCGGGAATGCTCATGGCGATGCGGCATCGCCTCCCGGCAGGGTCTCCACCCCGACCAGCGCCACTTTCAGGTAGCCGGCACCGCGCAGCAGGTTCATCACCTCCATCAACTCGCCATAGTCGACCGACTTGTCGGCGCGCAGGTAGATGCGTGTCTCCTTGTTGCCCTCGGTGATGCGGTCGAGCGCCGGGCCAAAACCCTCGCGCGGCAGCGTGTCGTTGCCGAGCGACAGCGACAGGTCGGTCTTCAGCGTGAGGAAGGCCGGCTTGTCGGGCCGCGGGGTGGCGGCGGCGGTCGAGCCGGGCAGGTCGACATTGATGTCCACGGTGGCGAGCGGTGCCGCCACCATGAAGATGATGAGCAGCACCAGCATCACGTCGATGAACGGCGTGACGTTGATCTCGTGGTTCTCGTCGAGATCGTCGCCGCTGCTTTCACGGACCTTGCCGGCCATGCTTCAGGCTCCTCGTTGCGCCGCGCTGCGCGGCACCGTGCGGTAGTCGAGATCGCGGCTCACGAGGCGCTCGACGCCGGCCGCCGCATCGGCGAGCACCTGCCGGTAGCCGGCGATAGCGCGCGCGAAGACGTTGTAGATGACGACGGCCGGAATGGCGGCGACGAGGCCGAGCGCCGTGGCGAGCAGCGCCTCGGCGATGCCCGGCGCCACCACGGCAAGGTTGGTCGTCTGCGATTCCGAAATGCCGATGAAGGCGTTCATGATGCCCCAGACCGTGCCGAACAGGCCGACAAACGGAGCGGTTGAGCCGATGGTGGCAAGCAGGCCGGTGCCGCGCGTCATGCGGCGGCTTGCCTGTGCCTCGATGCGGGTCAGGCGCGAGGCGACGCGTTCCTTCAGGCCGCTGCCGTCGACATGCTCGAGCGCGGGTTCCGACAGCGACACTTCCTGCCGCGCCGCCTCGACGAACAGGCTGCCCGTGCCACCGGCATCGGCGAGCGCCTTGCTCGCATCGTCGAGCGTACGCGCACGCACGATGGTGGTCACGGCGCGCTGCAGCTTCATCCGCGCTGCGAAGAGTTCGAGGCTTTTCGCCAGCCACACCGTCCAGGTGATCAGCGAGGCGAAGGCGAGGCCGATCATCACCGCCTTCACGACGATGTCGGCGGCCATGAACATGCCCCATGGCGACAGGTCATGCGGCAGGATGGGCGACAGGGCTTCCTCACCCGCGCCGGCGGGCCGCGGCTCGGCGGGATCGACCGGCATGGCGTCGGGCGGGGTCGCGGGTGCCTCGGCTCCGGCCGCAGGCGGCGCCGCATCGACGTTTGCCGGCGGCGTGGCCGGTTCGACCGTGGGAGGCGCCGCGGGGTCGGTCTCCTGCGCGGTCACGGGCGGCGCGGTTGCAGGCGGCGCAGTCTCCTGCGCGGCCGCCATGCCGCCGAGCCAAAGGGCCAGGACCGTTGCCAGCGCGAGGCTGCCAGGTTTGGTGCATTTCGTTCGCGTCATTTGTGGACTGTTTAACTCATGTATTGCGGCGAATCGAGGACCCTTCGCAGGAGAATTTGGATTTTGCTACTGAAATCAGCGGCCGCCGCGACGTCTCCTGTCGACGACCAGGCCCCCTAGCATATTCCCGACCTGGCTGCCGCGGGTGGAACAGCGCGTGCACCGTTTCCGTTAGGGGTGCTGCAGACGACGGCTTTCGCCATCGTAGGCGAGGCGCAGGTGGAGACGGCTGTCCAGATGGAAAACCCGGTTGCTGCATTCGATCTGCAGCGAATGCTCTTCGGCGACGAGCCACTGCTTTTCCTGCTCGAGATCGCGTTCCGCACCACCCTCATCTACGTCTACACGTTCGTCCTGATACGCTGGATCGGCAGCCGCTCGGTGGCGCAGCTTTCGCTGGTCGAGTTCCTGCTGGTCATCGCGCTCGGTTCGGCTGTGGGCGACGCGATGTTCTATCCGGAGGTCCCGCTCGTCCACGCGATGCTGGTCATCACCGTCGTGATCCTGCTCGACAAGACGCTGACCTATCTCGTCGCGCGCCAGCCAGCCGTGGAAGACATCCTCGAAGGCAAGACCGTCCAGATCGTTGACGACGGAAAGATGAATTGCGAGGCGCTGAAGCACCAAAGCATGGGCCATGACGAACTCTTCGAGCAACTGCGCCTGAAGGATGTGACTCAGCTCGGCGAGGTCAGGGCGGCCTATCTCGAAACCAATGGCTCGGTTTCCGTCTTCAAACAGGCGAAGCCGCGGCCTGGCCTCGCCATCGTACCGCCCTGGGACGTCGAGGAGCCGCGACGCATCGAAGCCGGGTCGCATGGGCAGGGCGGCCCGCTTGCCTGCGAGAATTGCGGCAACGTCGAGGATTTTGCCGGTGCGCCGGTGGCGGCATGCACCGTCTGCAGCCAGGACGTCTGGCATCCCGCCGCGACAGCGAAGGCCTGAGCGGCAGCGCTGGTCCGTGCCCGTCCCTTCGATGGCATGCTTCTGCGAGACAGGCACGGGCTTCTCGACCACCCGGCATTCGGGATGGTCGCGCCCGCGCGCCGGCAGGGCATCTTGACACGCAATTCTTGCGGTCGACGGAAAATGTTTCAAGCTTGAAATTTCTCCCTCGCGGGTGTTTGAATGCTGACAAGGAAGCGGCATCCGATGACCGTTTCGACAGGGAACAATGAGGGTTTGCGCACCGATCCTGGCGGGGTTGCTGCGACGCGAATCCGCTTCGCTTCTGGAGGTTCGATGTCTGCTTCGACAGCGCATGCCGACACATTCGCGCGTGACAGGCTTCCGCCCTCCGACCAGCAGCCGGACTTCCTGCTCGACGGGTTCGACTATCCGGAGCGGCTGAACGCCGGTGTCGAACTCACCGACCGGCTGGTCGAGCGTGGTTTCGGCGACAGGATCGCGCTGATCGGCAATGGCCGGCAGCGGACCTACAGGGAACTGACGGAATGGACCAACCGCATCGCCAATGCGCTGGTCGATGACTTCGGCGTCGTCCCTGGCAGCCGCGTGCTGATCCGTTCAGCCAACAATCCCGCGATGATCGCCTGCTGGCTGGCGGCAACCAAGGCCGGCGCCGTGGTGGTCAACACCATGCCCATGCTGCGCGCCGGCGAACTCGCGCAGATCGTCGACAAGGCGGAGATCGCGCTGGCGCTGTGTGACACGCGGTTGCTGGCAGACATGGAAGCATGCGCGAAGGAAAGCCGGTTCCTCAAACGCGTGGTCGGCTTCGACGGCACCGCCAACCATGATGCCGAGCTCGACCGCGTGGCACTCGGAAAGCCGGCAGATTTCAACGCGGCCGAGACGAGCCGCGACGATGTCGCACTGCTCGGCTTCACGTCGGGAACGACCGGCGTGCCGAAGGCGACGATGCATTTCCATCGCGACCTGCTGATCATCGCGGACGGCTACGCGAAGGATGTGCTGAAGGTCGAGCCGGAGGACATCTTTGTCGGTTCGCCGCCGATCGCCTTCACCTTCGGGCTGGGCGGGCTGGCGATCTTTCCGCTGCGCTTCGGTGCCGCCGCGACGCTGCTGGAGAACGCCTCGCCGGCCAGCATGATGGAGATCATCCGCACCTACCGCGCGACCGTGGTCTTCACCGCGCCGACCGCCTATCGCGCCATGCTGGCCGGGCTGGACGGCGGCGCCGACCTGTCGTCGCTGCGTGTGGCCGTGTCGGCGGGCGAGACGCTGCCGGCGCCGGTTTTCGAGGAATGGGTGGCGAAGGCCGGCAAGCCGATCCTCGACGGCATCGGCGCCACCGAGATGCTGCATATCTTCATCAGCAATACGCTCGACGACCATGCGCCAGGCCGCACCGGCAAGCCCTTGCGCGGCTATGAGGCGCGCATTGTCGATGCCGACATGAACGAACTGCCGCGCGGCGAGGTCGGACGCCTTGCGGTGCGCGGCCCGACCGGCTGCCGCTACATGGATGACGACCGCCAGGCTAATTACGTGCGCGACGGCTGGAACCTGACCGGCGATTCCTTCATCCAGGACGAGCAGGGCTACTTCCGGTTCGCCGCGCGTTCCGACGACATGATCGTGTCGTCCGGCTACAACATTGCCGGCCCGGAGGTGGAGGCGGCGCTGCTGTCGCATCCGGATGTGGCCGAATGCGCGGTCATTGGCGTGCCGAGCGAGGAACGCGGGCAGATTGTCGAGGCGCATGTCGTGCTGGTGAAAGGTGCGACCGCGGACGAGCGGCAGCGCAAGGCGTTGCAGGATCACGTGAAGGCGACGATTGCGCCGTTCAAATATCCGCGCTCGGTGAAGTTCGTGGACGCCCTGCCCAAGACTCAGACCGGCAAGATCCAGCGCTTCCGGCTGCGGCAGACCGCTTCCTGACCGGAGCGAAAGAGCGCGTTCGAACCTACGTTATAACCTGCCCGAAACGACGTTATAACGGCGTTAGAACGCCGGTGGCATCTCAGCCGTTGCCGCGGAACGGGATGCCGAGCGCCGCCGGCATGCGTGAGCCGCGCGATGCGACCGCCAGCGACACGATGGCGACGACATACGGCACCACCACGAAGAACTGGTACGGCACTGCCGGGAACCACGACTGCAGCCGGATCTGCGCCGCGTCGGCAATGCCGAAGCCGAGCGCCACCACCACCGCGAGCACCGGATTCCAGCGGGCGAAGACGACGCAGGAGATGGCGAGGAAGCCGCGTCCTGCCACCATGTTCTCGACGAAACCCCAGAGCTGCGCCGTCGACAGGAAGGCGCCGCCCGCGCCGGCGAAAGCGCCACCGATGGTGACGCACAGGAAGCGCACCCGGTCGACATTCGTGCCGGCGGCGTCGAGCGCGGCCGGATAGTCGCCGGCGGCGCGCACGATGATGCCGAGGCGCGTGCGCGCCAGCACGAAGGCGAGCGCCAGCGCGGAGAGCACGGCGAGATAGACCAGCGCGTGCTGGCCAAAGAGGATGGCGCCGAGCGGTGAGGCGCTGCCCAGGCCGAACAGGTCGAGCTCAGTGAAACCGGGCACGCGCACGGCCTCGCCGGCCTGCGCCAGCGTCAGGCGGAAGCCATAGCCGGAAAGGCCCAGCCCGAGAAAGAGCAGGGCGATGCCGCTGACGATCTGCTCGACCTTGAGGCGCACGGTGAAGAAGGCGTGCAGCGCGCCCATCGCCGCGCCGGCGGCGAGCGCCCCGGCAAGGCCGACCCACGGGCTGCCGCTCTGCACGGAGAGCAGCACGGCGACGAAGGCGCCCACCAGCATGATGCCCTCAAGCCCGACATTGATCACCCCGGCGCGCTGCGACAGCGTCTCGCCGATGGCTGCGAGCGCGATCGGGGCGGCGAGGCGGATGCCGGCGCCGAGCAGTCCGGCGAGGATCAGGATTTCATCCATCGACGGGCTCCTTCGCAGCCTGCCGCCGCGCGGCAAGCGCCACGCTTCCGGCGAGGAAGACGAGGATGATCACGCCCTCGATGATGTTGATGAGGGGAGCGGGGACGACGCCGTTGCGCGCCAGCGCCCCGAGCCCGACATAGAGCAGCGAGAACAGGAATGCCGATAGCGGCACCCAGATGGGATTGAGGCGGGCCACCAGCGCCACGGCGATTGCGGCGATGCCGAAGCCGGGCGCAAACCCTTCCTGAAGGCGGCCATAGACTCCGGCGACCTCGACCGCGCCGGCAAGCCCGGCAAGTGCGCCCGACAGGGCGAGCAGCAGGCCGGCGATGAGGCGGGGATCGATGCCTGCGTAGCGCGCCGCATATTCATTGGCGCCGACGACATCGACGCGGAAGCCGAAGCGCGAGCGCGTCAGCGCGACCGCCACGACGATCGTGACCAGCAGGGCGATGACAAGGCCGAGATGGATGCGTGTGCCGTCGAAGAGGATCGGCAGCCGCAGGCCTGCGTCGATCGCGTCGGTGCGCGGAATGATCTTCATCTGCTCCTGCATCGGCCCGCGCACCAGCCAGGACAGAAGCTGGATCGCGACGTAGTTGAGCATGATCGTGGCGATGATCTCGTTTCCGCCGAAGCGGGCGCGGATGACGCCGGCAATGCCGCCCCAGATCGCGCCGCCGACCAGTCCCGCGAGCAGGAACAGGATGACGCCGATGGCGTTGCCGGGCAGCAGCGGCGCGACCGCGACCGCCAGCACGCTGCCGGCAATCAGCTGGCCGTCCATGCCGATATTGAAGATGCGCGCGCGGAAGGCGAGTGCGATGCCGAGCCCCATGATGGTCAGCGGAATGGTGCGCAGCAACGCTTCCAGCAGGCCGGCGCGGGTGAACAGGGCGCGCTCGGCGATGCCCTGCACCAGGGTCCATGGCGCGGCACCGGCAAGCATGGCAGCGCCGATGACCAGCAGGACCAGCGCGGCGCAGGCAAGCATCGCGTCGCGGTACATCGTGCCAGCACTCATGCCGCCACCTCGGCTGCGGCATGCCCGGCAATCCATGCGCCGAGCTTCGCGCGCGTCACGTCGCCGGCGCGCACCGGGCCGAAGGCGCGGCCCGCCGCCAGCACCACGACGCGGTCAGCGAGCTGCATGATCTCGTCGAGGTCGGAGGAGAGCAGCAGCACCGTGCGGCCGGCGGCGCGGCTTTCCTCCAGCAGGCGATGGACGAAACGGATCGTCTTGATGTCGAGGCCGCGCGAGGGATGCGCTGCTAGAATGAGTTTCGGCGCACCGTCGAGTTCGCGCGCCAGCACCAGCTTCTGCTGGTTGCCGCCGGAAAGCCGCTCGATGCGGTCGGCGGGGCCGGTGCAGCGCACCTCGTATTCGGCGATGCGGGCGGCGACGGATGTGTCGAGCGTGCGGCGGCGCAGCAACCCGCCGCGCCAGAAACGCCGACCGGCGGCGTGCCGCAGCAGGTAGTTGCGCGCCAGCGTCATGCCGGCAACGATGCCGGAGCGGCGGCGGTCTTCCGGAATGTGGGCGACACCGGCAGCGTGCAGGCGGGCGGCGCTCCAGCCGCTGGCGGTGCTGACGCCAAGACACTCGACGCTGCCTTCGGCGGGCGTCTCCATGCCGGCCAGCATGCGCATCAATTCGCTCTGGCCATTGCCGTCGACACCAGCCACGGCGACGATCTCGCCGCCGGCAAGGTCGAATTCGAGTCCAGAGACGGCGAGCGAGCCGTTCGGGCGACGCAGCGCCACATTGCGCAGGCGGCAAACGATGTCGCCGGTGTTCGTGGAGGGCGCGCGCGCGGCTGCGGCACCGCCGCCGGCAATCGCCGCGGCACCCTCGGCATCGGCGGTGCCAACCATGTGCGAGACGATTGCAGCGGGCGTCAGCGCGGCCACCGGCATGTCGGCGACGAGCGCGCCGCCGCGCAGGATGGCGGCACGATCGGCGACCGCAAAGATGTCTTCCAGCTTGTGGGTGATGAGCACGACCGCGACGCCTTCGGCGCGCAGCCGGCGGATCGTGGCGAAGAGGTTTTCCTTGTCTTCGGGGCCAAGCACGGCGGTCGGCTCGTCGAGGATAAGCAGGCGCACCTCATGCATCAGCGCCTTGACGATCTCGATGCGCTGCTGTGCAGCGACGTCGAGCGTGTCCACACGCGCGGCGGGCTCGACGCGGAAGCCGAGACGCTCGGCAACCCCGCCCATGCGCGAGGAAAGCGACGCGCGGTCGAAGCGGCCAAGCCCGAGTTCGGGCATCGCCAGCGCGACATTGTCGAGTGCGGAGAGCGTCGGCACCAGCATGAAGTGCTGGTGCACGACGCCGATGCCGGCGGCGGCCGAGGCCGCCGGCGAGGAGAGGTCGGCGGGCTTGCCGTCGACCAGGATGCGGCCTTCATCCGGCGTGATCAGCCCGGACAGCATGTTGACCAGCGTCGACTTGCCGGCACCGTTCTCGCCAACGAGCGCCAGCACTTCGCCGCGCGCGACCGTAAGGCTGACGCCGCGGCTGGCGACGACCGTGCCGAAACGCTTCGTCACGCCTTCCAGCGTGACGAGCGCTTCCGTCCGGTCCTGCGACATCGGCCGAGCCGCCTGCACGGCTGCCTACTGGCCGATCTTGCCGGCGCCGATGTCCTTCACCAGCTGATCGATCTTTGCCCGATCCTCAGCCGAGAACGACTTCTCGAAGTTGCGGAACGGCGCGAGGCCGATGCCACCCTCGTTGAGGCCGAGCACGTAGGTCTGCGGCTTCAGCGTGCCGTTCACCAGATTGCCGACCGCCATGTCGATGTTGACGTCCATGTTGATCAGCGCGGTGGTGATGATGGTGTCCGGCGCCATGGTCTGGCTGTCGAAGGCGGTGCCGATGGCGTGCACGCCAGCCTTCTGCGCGGCCTGGATGGTGCCGACCACATTCTCGTTGCCGGTCGAGGTGACGACGTCGGCACCCTGCTCGATGAGCGAGGTGGTGATCTCGGCACCGCGCGCGATGTCGGAGAACGAGCCGACATAGGCCGACAGCACCTTGATCTCGGGCTTCATCAGCTTGGCGCCGGCCTCAAAGCCCTTGTTGTAGTCCTCGATGACCGGGACGGGGATGGCGCCGATATGGCCGATCGTGCCCGACTTGGAGTACAGCGCGGCGACCGCGCCGGCCATCCAGCCTGCATCGCCCCAGCGGTTGTCGAAGGAGGCGACGTTGGGCTCAGCGGAGACCTGCGCGGTGTTCACCACAAAGAAGGTGTTGGGATACTGCGCATGGATGTTCATGACCGGCTCAGCGAACTGGAAGCCGTGGCCGATGACCATGTCGTAGCCTTCCTCGGCGTAGGAGCGCAGCACGTCCTCGATCTGCGCGAAGTCGGTGTTCTCGCGCACCACGACCTCGATGTCGTACTTGGCCTTCGCCGCCTCGATGCCCTTGTTGGCGGCTGAATTGAAGGTGCCGTCGGTGATCGGACCCGGAAGCACGAGCGCGATCTTCTTCGATGCCGCCGCTGCCGGCGCGATGGTGACGGCCAGTGCGAAGGCCGCCGCTGCGATGTGTTTAAGCATGATGTTCCCCTTTCTTGTTCCTGCCCATTCCGTGCAGTTCCCTGGTCGCGTCTTGCCTAGGCGGCAAGCCGCTCGATGATCTCGTCGACGGTGAGCACGTCGCCGAATTGCTGGATCACGTTTTCCAGCGCCGCGCGGTGCTCGTCGTCTGAAAGAGCGGCGGTGCCGTCGGAAACCATGACGACCTTGAAGTCCATCATCATGGCGTCGCGTGCGGTGGATTCGCAGCAGATGTTGGTCTTGGTGCCGCAGATGAGCAGCGTGTCGATGTCGAGGCTGCGCAGGATGCGTTCGAGCTGCGAGGAGCCTGGCACCAGCGCGCTGTAGCGGTTCTTGAACAGCTTGAGGTCGCCGTTCTTGACGTCGAGTTCGTGCCAGATCGCCTGACCCGAGCCGCCGGGAGACAGGCTTTCGATGGTGCGGGCGCGCACATCGTTGGAAACGAAGTGGTCGAAGAAGTTGCGCCAGTCGCTTGCCTTGCCGACGCCGACATTGGCATGCGTGCACCAGACCACCGTGCCGCCGGCCGCGCGCATCGCCGCCGCCAGCCGGTTGATCGGATCGACCAGCGTGCGCGAGGCTGGCACTTCGGCAGGCGCGCCGGGCTCGCAGAAGGTCTTCTGCATGTCGATCACGACCATGGCCGTGCGGGCCGGCGTGAGCCGGTCGAACAGGTGCAGCCGGCCGCGTCGCGCGACGACCCGGTCGATGATATGCTGGCTGATCATGACTTTCATCTTCCTCTCAGAACGACAGCCCGTCGGAGAAGACCCACAGCAGGATCGTCTCGCGGCCGCTTTCATTGGCCCATCGATGCGGCAGATCGCACTTGAAGTGCAGCGTATCGCCCCGCTCGAGTTTGTATTCCACGCCATCGACGTCGTAGGTGACGGCGCCGGCGAGCACGTGCACCAACTCCTCGCCGGAGTGGCGCATCGGTTGCGTGCCGGAATGCGCGCCGGCGTCCAGATGGCCGATGCGCGATTCCAGCAGTCCGGGCACGAAGCCCAGATTGAGATCCTCGAGCATCATGCCCATCTCGTCGAACTGACGCCGGCCGCGCTGCGCGGCGCGCACGACCGAGTAGCGCGCATGGC
Organism: Rhizobiaceae bacterium; assembly: GCA_050178915.1. Taxonomy (GTDB): domain Bacteria; phylum Pseudomonadota; class Alphaproteobacteria; order Rhizobiales; family Rhizobiaceae; genus JBFXAF01. Next base: position 14,575 of record JBFXFO010000063.1, read on the forward strand.
GCGTGCGCTGGCCGTCGACGAGGAAGCCCAGATTGGCGTCGAGCGCCAAAGCGAGATTGATGGCATGCACGAGGCTCGGGTTGAGCAGCCCGTTCTCGATCTTGCTGATCGTGCTGCGCGGCACGCCGGATGCCTCCGACAGGCCGGATACCGACAGCCCCTTTTCCACCCGCAGGAAGCGCAGGCGCGCGCCCAGCGTGAAGCCGGCGTCGTTCGCCTGCTCTTCTCCGGTGGTGGAGGGGCGGCTGGTCACCGGACGACCACCCTGTCGATGAGGAACGGCTCGCCCGGCAACGCCGTCTCGGTGTCGAGCGTGGTGGCGCAGGACGGACAATAGAAGCGGCGCAGCAGCACCGAGCCCTCGGTGCGGAAGATTTCGCCGCCGGCCCCGCCGAGCGGTTGCTCGTCGAGGATCGCGTGTTCCTTCCAGACATCGTCCGCACCGGCGATCTCGTGGCCGCAGGCGCGGCAGGCGATGCGCGCGCCGGCAGGCGTCCTGTTGATCACCAGCGTCGGCGAATAGGAGATGGTGGCGCTCATGGTCAGCCTCCCTTGCCGAGACGCGCTGCCTTGCGGCTGGCGCGCAGCGTTGCGGTCGCGGATGCGTCGGCGGCAAGCGCGGCGTCGAGCGCGACACCGTAGATGTCGGCCGCCGCCTCGGCGCTGATGGCGCCGCCGCGAACGTCCTCGGCCACGCGTTCCGGCTCGCGGTCGAGCGGGTCACCGAAGCCGCCGCCGCCGTTCCAGCGCACGTAGAGCGCGTCCTTGCCCATCAGCGGGAAGACGCCCCACGAGATCGGGTCGCCATCAGCGGGAGACATGGTTTCGTCCTTGCGCCAGGCATAGCGGTTGGGCGCGCCCGGGAAGCCGCCGGCGAGGCCGTCGCTCATCGGGTGCCGCGCACCCTTGCCGGAGATGACGTAGTTGATGCCGCCGTCGGGCGCCTTGTGCGGAACGATGGCGAGTTCGCCGCCGGTGCCGCCGCGCCAGCGCCCGGGCCCGCCGGAATCCTTCATGCGGCGGCGGTACAGGTAGCGGATCGGGAAGCTCGCCTCGACGGTTTCGACATTCGCCATGCGCGAGATCGGGTTGGGGATCTCGCCGCCGATGTCGACGCCGTCGCCGAAGGAGCGCGCCCCGCCGGCGCCTGCAAAGGTCTCGGTGAGGATGCCGATCGAATAGCCGCCCTTCTGGTTGCGACCGAACTTGAAGATGGCGAAGTGGTTGGCGTGCCAGACGGTCGAGGCCTGCTCGCGGTAGCGGTCGCTCGCCGCCAGCATCTTGCCGATGGTGGCGCAGGCGGCGTTGTTGACCGACTGGATCGCCGCCACGGTGGCGACGGAGACCGGGGCAGGGCGCGTGCAGTTCACGATCGAGCCTTCCGGCGCGATCATCTCGACCGGGCGGATCACGCCCTCATTCCACGTGATGTCGTAGCAGAGCAGCGGGAAGAGCGGCGCAAACAGCCCGCCGAGCGACGCCCATTTGGTGCAGTTGATGGCGTGGCGGCTCTGCTCGCTGGAACCGGTGAAGTCGAACACCAGCCGGTCGCCGGTCTTGCGCATGGTGAGCCGCACCGTGGCGGTCTCGCCATTCACGTCGAGATACTGGCGCGACTGCCACTCACCGTCGGGGAGCTCGGCCAGACGCGCGCGGAACAGCGTCTCCGACTGGCGGATCAGCTCGGCACCGGCCTCGTCCACCGTCTCCGGCCCGTATTTGGCGATCAGCGCCTGCATGCGCTCGCGCGCCACGTTGTTGCAGGCGATCATCGAGCGCAGGTCGAGCATCACCATCTCGGGCGAGCGCACCATGTTGAGCATGGTGTCGATGACGTCCTGCACCATCTCGCCGCGGTCGACGATCTTGATGCCGGGCGAGGAGAAACCCTCGGTGTAGATGTCGGTCGACTGCGGGCTGAAGCCGCCCGGATTCATCGCTCCGATGTCGTAGACGTGCACGAAGCAGGCGCTCCAAGCGACCAGCCTGTCGCCGTGATGGATCGGCGCGACGAGGTAGATGTCGGAGGTGTGCAGCGCCGCCGTGTAGGGGTCGTTGAGCAGGAACACGTCGCCCGGATTGATGCGGCCCTCGAAGCGGCGGATGATCGACTTGCAGGCTTCCGCCGCGCTGGTCAGGTGGTGCAGGAAGCCGACGCCGCCCATGAGCAGCGAACCGTCGGCGCCGTAGAGCGACACCATGAGGTCGTGGCCCTCATTGGTGATGGCGCTGCCGGAGACGTGCTTCAGCGTGATCACCGCCTCGTCGACGATGCGAAACAGCCGATGCCGGATGATCGAGAATGTCATCGGGTCCATGGGTCAGCCCTTCATCTCGAGCACGATGTTGCGGTAGCCGTCCATGCGCGCGGTCTGGCCCTGCTGCACGGCGATGGTGGTGATCGGCGTGTGGATGACGGCCGGGCCGTCGAGCCGGTTTCCGGGCGACAGTCGGGTGAAGTCATAGATGTTGCCCTCAGCCAGCTTGCCGAGCGCCTCCACGAAGATTGGCCGGCGGCCGATCTTCGCCGCGCTGGCGTCGGCACTGCCTTCCTCCTCGCGCGGCAGTTCCGGCCGCTGCATCAGCCCGCTGGCGGTGAGCCGGAACATCGTCATCTCGATGCCGGCCTCGCGATAGGCCGAGCCCTTGCCGAACTTGCGTTCGTAATGCGCCTCGAAATCGTCGATCAGCTGCGCCAGTCCGGCGGCGTCGAGCGGCGTGGAGGCGCGCACCGGCGTCGTCACTTCGTGCACCTGCCTGCGGTAGCGCAGATCGACCGACCACGCATAACGTGTCGATCCCTCGGCAAATCCTTCGGCCGTGAGCTGGGCCTGCGCCTGCTCGATCAGCGGCGCGAAGATGGCGTTGACCTCGGCCGGCGAAGCGTCCGCCGGCAGCGTCGTGGTGCGCGAATATTCGTGGCGCACGTCGGCGGTGACGAGGCCGAAGGCGCAGTTCACCGACGCCGTGTAGGGAATGACGATGCGGCGCACGGCGAGTTCCTCGCCGAAGGCGGAGGCAAGCATGCCGCAGGTGCCCCCGAAGGAATGCAGCACGAAGTCGCGCGGATCGAGGCCGCGCTCCACCGTGATCTTGCGGATCAGATCGGTGATCTGCGCCACCGCGATGCGGTAGATGCCGATGGCGGCTTCCTCGACGCTGCGGCCGAGCGGATCGGCGACCTTCTCCTTGAAGATGCGGCGCGTGTTGTCGATGTCGAGCGTGATCGAGCCGCGCAGGAAGTGGCCGGGGTCCATGTAGCCGATCAGCAGCATGACGTCGGTCAGCGTCGGTTCGGTACCGCCATTGCCGTAGCAGATGGGCCCGGGGCGCGAGCCGGCGGAGCGCGGTCCGACGGTAGGCAGTTTGGTCTTCGGATCGAGCTGGACGATCGAGCCGCCGCCGGCGCCGATCGAGACGACGTCGATCTTCGGCGCGACATAGTGGAAGCGGTCGACCAGCGGTTCGCGCGCGAACTCAAGCTCGCCATCCTGGATGACGCCGACCTTGAAGGTGGTGCCGCCCATGTCGGCGGCGATGATGTCGCGGTCGCCCATCAGGTCGCCGAGATATTTTGCGCCGATGACACCGGCGGCAGGGCCGCATTCGATCATGCCGACGGCACGCTCGGCGGCTTCCGAAGCCGGCAGCAGGCCGCCATAGCCCTGCATCACCATGGTCTGGCCGCGATAGCCGGCGTCGGCGAGCAGGCGCTCGAGTGAGTTGAGATAGTCGCGGGTGATACGGCCGGCATAGGCGTTGATGACGGCGGTCGAGGTGCGTTCGTATTCGCCCGGCACCGGCGCGATGTCGCTCGACAGCGTGACATAGGCCTTCGGTGCGACGCGGGCGACGATGTCGCGCACGGCGCGCTCATGCGCCGGGTTGAAGAACGACCAGAGGAAGGAAACGGCGATGGCCTCGACCTTCTTCTCCTCGACCAGATAGCGCACGGCGCGCTCGGCCGATTCGAGGTCGATGCCTTCCACCACCTCGCCATCCGCATCGACGCGCTCGCGCACGCCGGCAATGGCGCCGGTTTCGACCAGCGCAGGCGCGCGTTCGCTGCGCACCGGGTTCTTGATGCCGTCCTCGGTGAGCCCCGACCAGCGGCCGTAGGCGCCGCGCGTGACCAGCAGCGTATCCTCGAACCCCTCGGTCGTGACCAGCCCGGTCGGCGCGCCGTCGCGGGTGAGCACGGTGTTGTCGACGACGGTCGAGCCATGCACGAACAGCTTCGTCGCCGACAGCAGCGCCGAGCGTTCCACGCCCATCAGATCGCAGGCCGACTGGATCGAGTTCAGAACGCCTTCGGCGAAATTGGGCGGCGTCGAAAGCGCCTTGCCGATGTGGATGGCCCCGTCGGACGCGACCACGATCGTATCGGTGCAGGTGCCGCCGACGTCGGTCGCCACGATGTAGGTGGTCTGGCTCATGCGTTGTCCTGTATCGAGAGTGTCGAGGCTTCGACCAGCAGCAGCTGGCCTTGCGTGCCGTCGAGATGGCGCAGCATGCCGGGCTGCGCGTGGAAGCTGTCACCGGGTGCAAGCCGCACCGTCTCATTCTCCAGCGTCGCGGTGGCCGCGCCGGAGAGGACGTGCACGAAGACCGCGCCCGTCGGCAGCGCGATGCTGCTGCCGCCGCTGGCCGACAGGTCGAGCAGCCTTGCTTTCATGCGGGGATCGGGCAGAGTGCGCGTCAGCCTGACTTCGGGCGCGCGGCTGTCGTCGGTTCGGGTCAGGTCGGCGGCCGGTTCGTCGCGGCGCGCGGCAGCGATGATCTCATCGACGCCGACGCCGAGTGCCTCGGCGGCTGTGACGACAGTTGAAAGCGTCGGGTTGGTGCGGCCGCCTTCGAGTTCGCGAAGTGCGCGCACCGAGAGGCCGGAAGCGGCGGCGAGCTGTTCCAGCGAACGCCCCGCGTTCTCGCGCAGCAGGCGCAATTGCCTGCCGATGCGGCGGATTTCGATTTCGCGGGCCTTGGTCATCGCGGAGACCTGACGGTTGGTGCAGACACCTGACGTTGTTTCAGAACGTGCCGCTATCGGATGCTATCTGAAACACACTGTCAAGCCCGCTCGTCACCAGTCCTGCCGGTTCCCCGATACCTAAAATATCCGCCGGAACCATTCGCAGCGCTCAGGGCTTGTTAACTGGCCAACTGACCTCGGAAGGAGGATTCCAATGTCCCCCGAACGACTTGTTATCGAGCGTATTCCGACCCAGCCGCTGCACGGCTCACATCAGGACGTCGAGTACGAGATCGGCGCGCTGGCCAGCAGGCATGGCCTGACTCTGGATCAGGCGCGCGGCATCGTGGAGCGGTGCGGCGCCGATCTGAACTGCATCGATGCGGAAGCGAAAAAGCTGGCGCAGACTTCGCACTAGATCAGCCAGCCATCCCCAAGCCACAGAACGCCCGGCGCCACAGAAACGCCCGGCCGGTTTCAGCTGTGCTCTCGTTCGAGCGTGCCAGACCCGGCCGGGTTCGGGTCAGAGATCAACGTCTGGTCGTCACAGCGTCGTCGAAGGGCATCTCGCGGCGCCGAAGGTCGCGCCGGGACGGCACTGATCTGCCGTCCGTGTCGTCCTGGCGAAGACGACCCTGCCGCGGGGGGCTACACGACCACCAGGAAGGCGACGAAGGCGTAGACGGAAAGAGTAAGCGCGCCGTACACGAACCGATCCATGTGCATAACCTTGTCTTGAGGGCTGCCGAAGAACGCGGACTGCCCAGGCGAGATCGCCGAGCGGATGCTGCGGCTCGCATACAATGCGGAGCCTGGCGCCGCGTTCCCGCGCGACGGCACGTAGAAGTCGGACGGCGTGGCCAACCGCTCCAATCAGCGCTGCACGCCGGGCACGGCCGTCTCCCGGTCGGCCCACGACTTGTACGCGGCGCGCCGTATCCGT